>NZ_QKSX01000012.1:0-148509 GCF_003234305.1 Curtobacterium sp. MCLR17_055 | reverse complement strand
GGCCGGGGCCGGCGGGCCTGGGCCGGCGCGGGTCCGGCGGGCCTGGGCCGGCGCGGGTCCGACGGGCCTGGGCCGGCGCGGGTCCGACGGGCCTGGGCCGGCGCGGGTCCGGGCTGCCGACGGGCTGCTCCGGGCTGCCGCCGGGCGGGTCCGCCGAGGATGCGCTCCGCCTGGGAAGCGACCGGGACGGTCGGGTGTTGAGGGTACCGTGAACAGGGTGCTGGATGATGCTGCGTCGACGACCGGACCGACCACCGGGGCGGCCGCCGGATCGGTGACCGCGGACGACCTGGACCGCGTCGTCGAGGTGCTCGCGGGCAAGCGGATCGCCGTGCTCTCCGGTGCCGGTCTGAGCACCGACTCCGGCATCCCCGACTACCGCGGTGCCGGACGGGTGGTGCGCAAGCCCATGACGTTCCAGGAGTTCCTGGCCGACCCCGCGAAGCGCCAGCGCTACTGGGCAGGATCCCACCTGGGCTGGCGGAGCTTCGCGGCCGCCGTGCCGAACGACGGACACCGGGCGCTCGCCGCACTCGAGGACGCCGGGATCGTCGCCGGGGTCATCACGCAGAACGTCGACGGCCTGCACCTGCGCGCCGGGTCCCGCCGCGTCGTCGAGATCCACGGCTCGATGGACCGCGCCGTGTGCCTGCGCTGCGGGCAGGTGTTCTCCCGCTCCGACCTCGCCGCCACCATCGACCGCGAGAACCCCTGGATCGACGAGCCCGGGTCCGTGCAGCTGCAGCCGGACGGCGACGTCGAGATCACCGACGTCGAACGGTTCGTCGTGCCCGCGTGCACCGTGTGCGGCGGCGACCTGAAGCCCGACGTCGTCTTCTTCGGCGAGTTCGTGCCGGCCGAGAAGTTCCGCGAGGCCGTGTCGATCGTCGCCGACGCCGACGCGCTGCTCGTCGTCGGTTCGTCCCTCACCGTGAACTCGGGCGTGCGGCTGGTCGACCACGCTGCGCGCCGCAAGAACCCGGTGGTCATCGTGAACCGCGGCGAGACCCGCAGTGACCGGCGGGCGGCCGTGAAGCTCGACGCCGGTACCACCGAGACGCTCGTGCACCTGGCGGAGCGGCTCAGCGCGGCGGCGTCGACCGACTAGCCGGTCGCGGCTGCCGGACGGGCCTGCGCGGTCGCGGTTCCCGGACGGGCCTGCCGGGCGCGTCTGCGAAGATCGACGGGTGACGACCCTCCTGTACCTCGTCCGGCACGGCGAGACCGACTGGAACGCGCAACGCCGCATCCAGGGCTCGACCGACATCCCGCTCAACGACACCGGACGACGGCAGGCCGCCGAGGCCGCCGAGCTCCTGACCCGCCGACCGTTCGACGCGGTCGTCGCCTCCCCGCTGTCCCGTGCGGCCGAGACGGGCGCGATCATCGCCGACCGCCTGGGCCTCGACGCACCGACGACATACCCGGGCCTGGCCGAGCGCTCCTACGGCGAAGCCGAGGGGCTGACCGACGACGAGGTGTCGGCACGGTACCCGCACGACGACATCCCCGGTCGGGAGTCCCGCTCCGCGCTGCTCGCCCGCGTCACCGAGACGCTCGGTGAGATCGCGGTCCGGTTCGACGCCGGCGTCGTCGTGGTCGCGACCCACGGCGCGGTGATCCGCAGTGTCGTGAACGCCGCAGCCCCCGGCACCGCCGACCGCCGCAACACCCCGATCCGCAACGGGTCCATCCACTCGTTCCGGTGGGACCCCGAGCGCTTCCACGCCGAACTCGTCCGGTTCGACGACCCGATCGACGACGTGTCCGACGCCACCGGAGGGTCCGCGTTCGAGTACCAGAACCCCTTGGAGCGCCGGGGCTGACCGGGGACTAGGCTCCGACGCACCCGCACACCGGGGTGAGGGGAGCCACATGTCCGACGACGGAACCAGCCGACACGGCCAGCACGCCCTCGACCAGCAGGCCGACGACCTCGACCGGGTGTTCGGTCCCGAGACGGCGAGCGTCCCCACCCGCACCCGGGCCCGCACCTGGTTCATCATCGGCGGCAGCACCCTCGCGGTGGTCGCGGTCATCGCCGTGGTGCTCGGGTCGATCATCGGGAGCGTCCAGAACGGCATCGGCGGGGTCTTCCCACGGCCGGACGTGGCGCTCGACCGGTTCGACACGCGCGTGCGTGCGCTGCCCGGCGTCACCGACGTGCGGCACCATGCCCCGTCGAAGACGGCGTTCGCGAGCTACGACGCCATCGCCTCGGTCCGGGCGGACCCGTCGCTCGACACCGCTGCCCGGCGTGACCTGGTCGCCGCCATCAGCCGCGCAGCCGACGAGTCCGGTGGCAACGGTGTCCGCGTCGTCGTGGTCGCCGACCTCGGCAACCTGGAGATCGGCGTCACCGGTGCCGGTGGGGTCGCGGCGAAGCGCCTGGCACTGGCGAACACGCTCGACCACATCGGCGGTGTGACGGAGGTCCGTTGCTCGTGGGAGCGCCGCGGCGACCCGTCCGACGCCGCACGCGACCAGTCGATCGTCGTGCGGACCCCGGGTCGGGGCGCCGCGGTGCCGCCGATCGTGTCGCGGGTCACCGAGGAGACGCAGAAGGTGTTCCCCGGGGCGGACGTGCAGGTCATCGCGCCGGAGTGACGGTGTGGTGGTCGCGCGGGGTGGCGCGGCGGTGGCGCGTCCGACGTGGAACGACACGGTCGACGTCGTACGACATCGACATCGTCGTTCCGCATCGTCACGAACCGCGAGCCCGCGCCCCGCACCCGCCCTCAGCCCCGCCGGTCCCCCACGGCCCGCTCGACGGCCCGGACGACCTGCTCCGCCGAGTCCTGCCACCGGAACCGACCGGCACGCTCGATCGACTGCCGCGAGGCCTCGTCCCACCGTTCCTCGACCCTCCGGACGGCCGCGGCGAGGGCGGACGGCGACGCCGGGTCGAAGTACTCCGCAGCCGAGCCACCGATCTCCCGGAAGATCGGGATGTCGCTGACGACGACCGGGGTCCCGACGCCCATCGCCTCGACGAGCGGGATGCCGAACCCCTCGTCGTACGACGCGGTCGCCAGCGCGGTGGCCGAACGGAGCACGGACAGGTACTCCTCGTCCGTGGCGCCGTCGTGGAACACGATCGTCCCCGTGGGAGCCAGCGCCTCGAGCCGTGCACGGTCGGCGTCGGACACCCGCGACATGCAGTGCAGCGTCCAGTCCGCCCCGAGGAGCGGCAGCGCCGCCGCCAGGGTCTCGACGTTCTTGTACGGCATGAACGAGCCCATGTAGACGAGCGAGCGTCCACGTGGTGCTCCGGCCACCCGCGGGGTCGCCGGGTCGGCCGCGTTGTAGGCGACCGTCACGGGTCGCTTCGTCAGCCGGTGCTCGGCGATCAGCCCGGCGGTCGTCTCCGACACCGTCACCACCCCGTCCGCGCCGTTCAGCAGGAACCGCTGCGGCACCCAGGACAGGTGGAACGCCCGCCAGCCGAGCCGCAGCGGCCACGAGAACTCCCGCGGGGGCGTGCGGTTGCGGTAGTAGATCAGGTCGTGCAGCGTCAGGACGAGCGCGTACCGACGACCCCGCGACCCCATCGTCTGCATCGGCGAGAACACCGCGTCGAGCCCGAGCCGGTTGACGCGCCGGGCGACGAGCGGCTCCCCCGCGTCCGTCGGCGCGGGCAGCAGCTCCCACGGCAGGTCCCTCGGCAGCGACTCGAGCTGGCGCTCGTCGCTGACGAGCAGCACGTAGTCGTGCCGGTCCGGCAGGTGCGCGACGACCCCCGCGGTGAACCGGCTGATGCCGTCGTGCCGACCGATCCGCACGTACCGGCAGTCGATGCCGATGCGCAGGCGCGTCACGACGCGTCCGCCGTCCGGGAGGCCCGCCCCGCCCCCGACGGTCGGCTGTCCGTCGCCGCCGCGCCGCGTCCAGTGCGTCCCTGGCGTCCGGCACGCCCGGTCGTGTCCGCCATCCGGCGGAGCACCGCCGCCGCGGCCGGAGCCGGCGTCTCGTAGTGCACCAGGTGGCCGACCCCCGGGATCACGACGAGCTCGGCGTCCCGCAGACGCTCGGCGAGTGCGCGCTGTTCGGGGACGGCGGTGATGTCGTCGTGCTCGGCCGCGACGAGCAGCACGGGCACCGTGATCCGGTCGGCGTACTCGGAGACGTCGTGGGTGACTGAGGTGCGGAACGCCTCGAGCACGCTCGTGCGGTTCGCGAAGGCCGAGAAGTACCGGTCGTGCTGGTCGTGCACCCATCGGCGGACGGCGGGGTCGTGCGACTTCAGCATCGCGATGCTCATCGCCCGGACGATCGCGCCGTTCCGCAGGATCCCGAGCCCGATCGGCTTCGGCAGCACCGCACCGGCGCGGTAGTACCCGATCGCGATCGCAGTCCCGACGGCACGCGGACCCTGCAGGGCCGGGGCGGCGATGGGGTTCACGAGCACGAGCAGCCGGGTGTCGAGCCCGGCGGCGACGGTGGCCGACACCACGATCGACCCGAACGAGTGCCCGAGCACCACGGTGTCGCGGCCGAGCCCGAGCGCGGCGTGGAACCCCGTCAGCCAGGCCACGTACGCGTCGATGTCCGACACCGGCAGCGGATCGGACACGCCGAAGCCGGGCAGGTCGGGCACGATCACACGGACACCTTCGAGGTGCGCGGCGATGGTCTCGAGCCCGTGGTGGTCCCCGCGGAACCCGTGCACGGCGAGCACGGTGCGATCCGCATCCTCGGGCCCGTAGACCCAGTAGTGCGTGGTCCGGCCGTCGACCTGGACGGCCCGGTGCACGACCGGGGTGGCGGCCATCAACGACTGGTACGGGGAGAGCACGGGCGGTTGCATCCGCGCCAGTCTAGGGAGCGAACCGCACGAAACCCCGGACACCCGCAGCATCTCGCGCCTATCGTGTCCGGGGCGGGCCGTCGACCGGTCCGTCGATGACGACGAGGAGCACGGTGACCTTCACAGCCCCGATCCAGCTGCCCGGCCTGACGCTCGACCCGCAGTGGTACAAGCGCTCGGTCTTCTACGAGTGCATGATCCGGTCGTTCGTCGACTCCAACGGAGACGGCATCGGCGACATCCAGGGCGTGATCGGCAAGCTCGACTACCTGCAGTGGCTCGGCGTGGACGCCCTGTGGCTGCCGCCGTTCTTCCAGTCGCCGATGCGCGACGGCGGGTACGACATCGCCGACTACCGGGCGATCCTGCCGGAGTTCGGCACGCTCGACGACTTCCGCGAGCTCGTGACGAAGTCGCACGAGCGGAACATGCGCATCGTGATCGACATGGTGATCAACCACACCAGCGACCAGCACGAGTGGTTCCAGCAGTCCCGCGAGGACCCGGACGGCCCCTACGGCGACTTCTACGTCTGGCGGGACACCGACGAGGACTACTCGAACATCCGCATCATCTTCGTCGACACCGAAGAGTCCAACTGGACCTTCGACCCGGTCCGACGCCAGTTCTTCTTCCACCGCTTCTTCTCGCACCAGCCCGACCTGAACTTCGAGAACCCCGCGGTCATCGAGGCGATCTACGACGTCGTCCGGCACTGGCTCGACATGGGCGTCGACGGGCTCCGGCTCGACGCGATCCCGTACCTGTTCGAGTCGGAGGAGGGCAACGGCGAGGGCGAGCCGGAGACCCACGAGTTCATCAAGAAGCTCCGCGCGATGGTCGACGACGAGTACCCCGGGCGTGTGCTCCTGGCCGAGGCCAACCAGTGGCCGCGCGAGACGGCGGCGTTCTTCGGCACCGACGAGGAGCCCGAGTGCCACATGGCGTTCGACTTCCCGGTGATGCCGCGCATCTTCTACTCGCTCCGTGCCCAGCACGCCGCCGAGCTCAAGGCGATCCTGTCCGAGACGCTCGACGTGCCGGCCAGCGCGGCGTGGGGCGTCTTCCTCCGCAACCACGACGAGCTCACGCTCGAGATGGTCAGCGAGGAGTACCGGCAGGCGATGTACGGCTGGTACGGCTACGACCCGCGGATGCGCTCGAACATCGGTATCCGCCGACGCCTCGCTCCCCTGCTCGACAACTCCCGCGCCGAGCTCGAGCTCATCCACGCGCTGCTGTTCTCGCTGCCCGGTTCGCCGTTCCTGTACTACGGCGACGAGATCGGGATGGGCGACAACATCTGGCTGCCGGACCGTGACTCCTCGCGCACGCCGATGCAGTGGACGCCGGACCGCAACGCCGGCTTCTCCACCGCCGACCCGGGCAAGCTCTACCTGCCCGTCGTCCAGTCGCTCGTGTACAACTACGCACAGGTCAACGTCGAGGCGCAGCTCGCCCAGTCGCGCTCGCTGCTGCACTGGGTCCGGAACGTCATCCACACGCGCAAGGCCCACCCGGTGTTCGGCCTCGGCTCCCTGCACGTGCAGGAGACCTCGAACGACTCGGTGCTCGCCTTCGTCCGCTCGTGGGAGGGCTCCGGGCAGCAGTTCGGCCCGTCCGCCGAGGACGTCCTGTGCGTGTTCTCGTTCGCGACGAACCCGACCTCGGTCACGATCTCCGCTCCGGAGTTCGCGGGGCGCCCGCTCTACGACCTGTTCGGCGGCAGCTCGTTCCCGTCGTTCGACGAGGACGGCACCGTCACACTCACCATGGGCACGCAGTCGTTCTACTGGCTGCACGTCGGCGCGCCGACCCGGTAGTCGGGGGTGTCGGTGCGTCCCGTTAGCCTGACCGCGTGACGTTCCCCACAGCACAGCTCGACGCGCCCGCTCCGTCCCAGGACCTCACGGGTCGGCCCTGGTGGCACGCGCTGGGCGTCTTCGACCTCGAGACCACCGGGGTCGACGTCGAGACGGCCCGCATCGTCACCGCCCACGTCGGGCTCATCGACATGACCGGGGCCTCCATCGTCGAGGGTGCCTGGATCGCGGACCCCGGCGTGCCGATCCCCGAGGGCGCCGCCGCCGTGCACGGCTACACCACCGAGCGTGCCCAGGCCGAGGGACGTCCCGCGGCCGAGGTCGTCGCCGAGATCATCGCCGCGATCGAGGCCGTGTTCGCCCGGGGCATCCCCCTGGTGATCTACAACGCCCCGTACGACCTCACCGTGCTCGACCGCGAAGCGAAACGGCACGGGTTCGCCTCGCCCGTCATCGGCAACGTCGTCGACCCGCTGGTGATCGACAAGGCGCTCGACACCTTCCGCAAGGGCAAGCGCACGCTCGAGGCCGCGTCCGAGCTCTACGGCGTCACGCTCGACGACGCGCACGACGCCGGAGCCGACGCGATCGCTGCCGGGCGTGTCGCCCAGGCCATCGCGGGCAAGTACCCGGACGAGCTCGGCATCTCCGCCGAGGAACTCCACCGCAAGCAGGTCGGCTGGTGCGCCGAGCAGGCCACCTCGTTCCAGGACTACATGCGCAAGAAGCGCGACCCGACGTTCACCGCCGACGGCCGCTGGCCCCACCGCAACGGCGCCTGACCTCGCCCTGCCCCTCGCAAAGCACCGGTGTTCGCGCGCCGAACACCCGCAGACCGCGGTGTGACGCGTGAACACCGGTGTCTTGTGTCCGAGTACAGCGCCGGCCGGAAACGCCGCACAACGCGAACGGGCGGCCCTCCCGGAGGAGGACCGCCCGTGGGCGTTGCGTGGGGGCTGCTTACTTGCTGAAGCCCTTGAAGCGCTGGTTGAACTTCTCGACGCGACCGGCCGAGTCGAGGATGCGCTGCTTGCCCGTGTAGAACGGGTGCGAAGCGGACGAGATCTCGACGTCGATGACCGGGTAGGTCGCACCGTCGAGCTC
This sequence comes from Curtobacterium sp. MCLR17_055, assembly GCF_003234305.1. Classification (NCBI taxonomy): domain Bacteria; kingdom Bacillati; phylum Actinomycetota; class Actinomycetes; order Micrococcales; family Microbacteriaceae; genus Curtobacterium; species Curtobacterium sp. MCLR17_055. The sequence continues at coordinate 140,775 of NZ_QKSX01000012.1, read as the reverse complement.
GATGGTCTTGTCGCTGTTCGCGGTCGAACGCGTCAGGAACGTCTCACCGGAGGCCAGGTCGCGGAAGACGATGGCGCGGTACTCGGGGTGGGTGTCGGTCTTCATGGAGATTCCTCGATAGCGGTGATGGGATTGCGCGAACTGCGCGGGAAGTCGTCGGCTTGCGCCAGCCGTCCACGATACCAGAGAGACGGCGGGATCGCAGCGCTACGCGGCGCGTGCCGTGTAGCGACCGGCGTCCTTGGTGACCGAGAGGTCGATGCCGAACGCCTCGGTCAGGGTCTGGTCCGTCAGGACCTCGTCGATGGGGCCGGCGGCCTGCACGTGGCCGTCGGCGAGGACGAGCGCGTGGGTGAAGCCGGCCGGGATCTCCTCGACGTGGTGGGTCACGATGACGATGGCCGGCGAGTCGGCGCTCTGGGCGTAGCCGCCGAGGGTGCGGACGAGGCTCTCACGGGCGCCGAGGTCGAGCGACGCGGCCGGTTCGTCGAGGAACAGGATCTCCGGGTCGGTCATCACCGCACGGGCGATCTGCACGCGCTTCTGCTCGCCGTCGCTCAGGTCGCCGAACGTGCGGTCGGTGAAGGACCCCAGGCCCCACTCCTCGAGCACGCGCTGCGCGCGGCGGACGTCGAGCTCCTCGTACTCCTCGTTCCAGCGGCCCGTGACCGAGTACGCCGCGGTGAGCACGACGTCGATGACCTTCTCGGTCACCGGGATGCGACGGGCCAGCGCGGTCGACGCGAAGCCGATGCGCGGGCGGAGCTCGAACAGGTCGGCACCGCCGAGTTCGGTCCCGAGCACCTCGACGTCACCCGAGGTGGGGAACGTCTGGGCGCCGGCGACCTGCAGCAGCGTCGTCTTGCCGGCGCCGTTCGCGCCGAGCACGACCCAGCGTTCGTCGTCCTGCACCTCCCACGAGATCGCGTCGAGGATGGTGGCCCCGTTGCGGACCACGGAGACGTCTGACAAGCGCACGACCGAGGGCATGCGACCAGCCTACGGGTTCTGGCCGAGCACCCGGTCGTAGACCTGCCGTGTCCTGGTGGCGATCGCGTCCCAGGTGAACTCGGTCTCGACACGGAGCCGTCCGGCGCGTCCCATGAGCTTCGCCAGCCCCTCGTCGGCGAGCACCTCGGTGAGGGTCGCGGCGAGGTCGGCCACGAAGCGGTCGGGGTCGGTCGGGGTCCCGGTACCGTCCTGCACCTGGTCGATCGGGACGATGCGACCGGTGAGCCCGTCGGCGACGACCTCGGGGATGCCCCCGGTGCCCGTGCCGACGACGGGGATGCCGCACGCCATGGCCTCGAGGTTCACGATGCCGAGCGGCTCGTAGACCGACGGGCAGACGAACACGGTGCCCGAGGACAGCACGTTCACGATCTCCTCGTGCGCGAGCATCCGGTCGATCCAGACGACGCCTTCACGTTCCGCGCGGAGGCCCTCGACGAGCTCGGTGACCTCGGCCAGGATCTCGGGGGTGTCCGGCGCGCCGGCGCACAGCACGATCTGCACGTCCGACGGCAGCGACGCCACGGCACGGAGCAGGTACGGCAGGCCCTTCTGGCGGGTGATGCGTCCGACGAACACGACGCTCGGGCGAGTCGGGTCGATGCCGAGGGCGCGCACGGCGTCCTCGTCGACGGTCGGCTTCCACGCATCGATGTCGATGCCGTTGTAGACGACGTGGACCTTCGCCGGGTCGATCGACGGGTACGAGCGCAGGATGTCCGCACGCATGGCCTTCGAGACCGCGATGACGCCGTCGGCGTGTTCGAACGCCTCGCGCTCCATCCAGCTGGACAGGCGGTAGCCGCCGCCGAGCTGCTCGGCCTTCCACGGGCGGAGGGGCTCGAGACTGTGGGCGGTCACGATGTGGGGGATGCCGTAGGTCAGCTGCGCGATCCGGCCCGCGGAGTTCGCGTACCAGGTGTGCGAGTGCACGAGGTCGGCACCCTCGACGTCGGCCGCGATGGCCACGTCGGTGCCCAGGGCCTGCAGCGCGCCGTTCGCCTGGCCGAGGCCGTCCGGGGTCCGGTAGCCCCACACGTCGGGTTCGTCACGGAAGGCCCCGAAGGCCCGGACACGGACTTCCGTGTCCGTCCCCGACCGCAACGCGGCGGTGAGTTCGGACACGTGGACACCCGCTCCGCCGTAGACCTCCGGCGGATACTCCCTGGTCAGCAGATCGACTCGCACTGGTTCAACGTAACCGGTTCCCAGTGCTGACGCCTACTGTGAGCGGCATGGCACCAAAGAAGGTCTTCGGCATCGTGCTCGCCGGCGGCGAGGGCAAACGACTCATGCCGCTCACGGCCGATCGCGCGAAGCCCGCCGTCCCGTTCGGCGGCAACTTCCGTCTCATCGACTTCGCACTGTCGAACCTGGTCAACTCCGGTCTGCAGAAGATCGTCGTCCTGACCCAGTACAAGTCGCACAGTCTCGACCGGCACGTCGCGGAGACGTGGCGCATGGAGGGGCTGCTCGGCTCCTACGTCGCGTCCGTCCCCGCGCAGCAGCGGCTCGGCAAGCGCTGGTTCGCCGGCTCGGCCGACGCGATTCTGCAGTCGCTCAACCTGCTGCGCGACGAACGCCCCGACATCGTCGTCGTCGTCGGTGCGGACCACGTGTACCGGATGGACTTCCACCAGATGGTCGAGGCGCACATCGCGTCCGGCCGCAGTGCCACGGTGGCGGCGATCCGTCAGCCGATCGGGCTCGCCGACCAGTTCGGCGTGATCCAGGTGGCCGACGACGACCCCACGAAGATCGAGGCGTTCCTCGAGAAGCCGAAGGACGCCGTCGGCCTGGCCGACTCCCCCGGCGAGATCCTGGCCTCGATGGGCAACTACGTGTTCAACGCGGACGCCCTCGTCGACGCGGTCCTGCGGGACGGCCAGCTCGAGACGTCCGCGCACGACATGGGCGGCGACATCGTCCCCGACTTCGTCAACCGCGGCGACGCCGGCGTGTACGACCTGCAGCGCAACGAGGTCCCCGGTTCCACCGACCGCGACAAGTACTACTGGCGCGACGTGGGCACCATCGACTCGTTCTTCGACGCCCACATGGACCTCATCGCGCCGGTCCCGGTCTTCAACCTGTACAACCAGGATTGGCCGATCTTCAACCAGCAGACCAACCTGCCGCCGGCGAAGTTCGTCCGCGACGCGAACGGCAACACCGGGTCCACGGTGGACTCGCTCGTGTCGCTCGGCTGCCTGGTGTCGGGTGCGCAGGTCGAGCGCAGCATGATCGGGCCCTGGTGCTCGATCGACTCCGGCGCGAAGGTCCTCGACTCGATCGTGTTCGAGCGCGCCACCATCGGCGCCGGCGCGGTCGTCAACCGCGCCATCCTCGACAAGGACGTCGTCATCGCACCGGGCGCGCAGGTCGGCGTCGACCGCGAGGCCGACGAAGCGCGCGGCTTCACCGTCACGGAGTCGGGCATCACCGTGGTCGGCAAGGGCGTCCGCGTCGACGCATAGGCACGACGCGTAACGAAGCAGACACCCGGGGCGCAGCCCCGGACGGACGGCCTGGAGGCACGGCTCGCGTCACGGACGCGGCCGTGCCTTTCGTCAGTCGGTACCGTTGGTGCGTGCCCCGCTTCCTCGTCGTCCTCGATGCCGATTCCACGCTCCTCGAGGACGAGGTGATCGAACTGCTCGCCGACAGCGCCGGGACCCGGCCACAGGTGGCGGCGATCACGGAGCGCGCCATGCGCGGGGAACTCGACTTCGCCGAGAGCCTCCGGGAGCGTGTCGCGACCCTTGTGGGCCTCCAGGCAGACGTCTTCGTCCGTGCACAGCAGGCGGTCCGTGTGACGTGGGGCGCCGACCAGCTCGTCCGTGGGGTGCACGCCGCAGGCGGCACCGTCGGCGTGGTGTCGGGCGGGTTCCACGAGGTGCTCGACCCGTTCGCCGAGCAGCTGGGCCTCGACCACTGCCGGGCGAACCGCCTCGAGGTCACCGACGGCGTGCTCACCGGCCGCGTGCTCGGCGACGTCGTCGACGCGCACGCCAAGGCCGTCGCGCTCCGCGAGTGGGCGGACGCCGACGGGGTCGACCCGGCACGGACGATCGCGATCGGTGACGGCGCGAACGACCTCGAGATGATGCGCGTCGCCGCGCTCTCGGTGGCGTTCGACGCGAAGCCGCGCGTGCGGGAGCAGGCGGACGTCGCGGTCGTCGACCGCGACCTGTCCGCCGTGCTCGCGACGCTCGGTCTGCGCGGCTGATCAGTCCGAGGGCTAGTGGCCCATCCCGAGGCCACCGTCGACCGGGATGATCGCACCGGAGACGTACCCGGCGCCGTCGCTCGCCAGGAACAGCGTGGCGTCTGCGACGTCGTCGACCGTGCCGTAGCGGGCGGCCGGGATCGCCTTCTTGAACTCGGCCTGCAGCTCGTCGGAGAGCGCGGCGGTCATGTCCGTCTGGATGAAGCCGGGCGCCACGACGTTGGCGGTGATGCCGCGCGAGCCGAGCTCACGCGTGATCGACCGGGCCATGCCGACCAGGGCGGCCTTCGAGGACGCGTAGTTGACCTGGCCGATCTGGCCGTAGGCGCCCACGACGCTCGACATCAGCACGATGCGGCCGAACTTGGCCTTCATCATGCCCTTCGTGGCGCGCTTGACGACGCGGAAGGTGCCCGTGAGGTTCGTGTCGACCACGCTGGTGAAGTCGTCCTCGGACATGCGGAGGAGCAGCTGGTCGTTCGTGATGCCGGCGTTCGCGACGAGGACCTCGATCGGACCGAGCTCGGCCTCGACCTGCGTGAACGCGGCGTCGACGGAGGCCGTGTCGGTGATGTCAGCCTGCACCGTCAGCGCGCCCTCGGGACCACCCTGGCCGCTGCGCGACGTCACGGCGACCCGGTGGCCGGCGGCGACGAACCGCTCGGCCAGCGCGTGGCCGATGCCGCGGTTGCCGCCGGTGATGAGGACGGTACGGGGGGTGCTCATGGTCGCTCCGTTCGGTGGGATCTGCTCGGCACGCGGTGCCGGGGACCCGGCGGACACGCCCGGACGAGCGTACCGGAGCGGACCACCCCGCCGGTTCGCGCGCGGCGCACCCACGATCGGTCCGGCGGGATTAGGCTTGACCACGGGTAGACGGAGACCATCTGTATGAAGAGCACGCACACGAGCATCACGTCGCTGCCGGACACACCGGAGCAGGACCGGGCGCACCGCCTGTCCCGCTACGTCTGGCAGATGGCCATCCGAGTGGTCCTCTTCATCTCCGCCGTGCTCGTGTACTCGATCTGGCACTCGTGGCTCGCGGTCATCCCGATCGTCCTCGCCGCGGTGATCCCCTGGGTCGCCGTCGTCATCGCGAACGCCGGCAGCCGGACCGAGAGCGACATGATCTCCCCCGCCGGGTCCATCGAGCTCTACGACGCCGTCGACCCGCGCCTCCGCGAACAGCAGGAGGACGCCCGGGCCCAGGCCTACCGTGACGAGCAGGACCGTCTCCGCCAGCAGGCGCAGCACGCGCAGGACGAGTGGCAGCGCAACGGCGACCGATCGAAGATGTGGGGACCCCGCTGATGGGTGCGACGTTCGACCTGCAGACCGAACCCGGATCCACCCCGGTGTGCTCGCGTGCCGGCTGCGTGTCGACGGCCGGGTGGCGTGTGAACTGGCGCAATCCCCGGATCCACGCGATCGACCGCGTGAAGATCTGGGCCGCGTGCGAAGAACACCGCGACTTCCTGGCCGACTACCTGCGGTCCCGCTCCTTCCCGGTGCGCGTCACCGGCATGCACGAGGACGTTGACCACCTCGACGACGAGCGCGAGACGACCGCGGCGCCGAAGAACGACGTCGGGGTGCGCTCCACCGGCACCTCGCGATGACCGACGGCTTCGACCCGCAGTCCCGGTACGGCCGCAAGCACGCCGCCAAGCTGCAGCGCGCCGCGGCGGGTTCCGGCTCGACCGACGACGCCGGGTCGGACCCGTCCGCGCGGGACCCCCACGAACCGTTCGTCGGCTGGCGCTTCGTCCGGAGCCGCCGCTGGCTCGGCTACTTCGCGATCGCGGTCGCCTTCGCCATCGTGTGCGCACTGTTCGGCATGTGGCAGTGGGACCGCCGCAACGAGGCCGTCCGGCAGAACGAGCAGGTCGCGCAGAACTACGACCACACCCCCGTCCCCCTCGACCGGGCGCTGCCGAAGGCCTCGAGCTGGCAGGACGAGCAGGAGTGGCTCCGGGTCGCCGTGACCGGGCGCTACGACGTCGACTCGCAGCTGCTCGTGCGCAACCGCGTGCACAACGGGCAGCCCGGGTTCGAGGTCCTGACGCCGCTGGTCACGCCCGAGGGCCGTGCCTTCATCGTCGACCGCGGGTGGGTGCCGACCGGCAACGCCCAGGACGCCCCCGACCACGTGCCCGCTCCCCCGTCCGGCGAGGTCACCGCGATCGTCCGCCTGCAGCAGAGCGAACCGCGCATCCCCGGCCGATCCGACCCGAAGGACACCGACCAGGTGCAGTCGGTGACCCTGGCCGACGTGGCGGACAAGGTCGACGACCCGATCTGGACCGGTGCGTACGGACAACTCGCCTCGGAGTCCCCCGCCCCGACCGAGACCCGCCCGCTCGGCTGGGAGCGTCCGAACGCCGACACGGGGCTGCACCTCAGCTACTTCATCCAGTGGTTCCTGTTCGCCGCCGGGGGGTTCGGCTTCCTGGCGTACGTGATGGTGCAGGAGTACCGGAACCTCAACCAGGACGACCCCGAGGAGCGCGAGCGCGCCCTCGAGCGCGAACGCCGCAAGAACGCGAAGCCGAAGACGGACGCCGAGATCGAGGACGAGCTCATCGCGTCACGTCGCTGACGCGCGGCCGAGGCGCGGCTGAGGCGCGGCCGTGGGTGCGCGTCAGCGCACCGTGCGCACCTCGCAACCCCGTGCGCGCTTCCACGCACCGTGCACCGCCACAAGCGCGCACCCAGCACGCACCACCGCACCGGATGGCGAAACGGGCACCGTGCGGACGGGAGGCGCGACGCACGACCGGCACCGCGCCTCCAGACCGCACCGTGCGCACCCCGAAACCCCGTGCCCGCTTGGGCGCACCGTGCAGCGCCACGAGCGCGCACCCAGCACGCAACCCCGCACCGGACCGCGAACGCCGCACCGTGCGGACGGGACCGCACTGTGCGGACCTCGCAACCCCGTGCGCGCTTCCGCGCACCGTGCAGCGCCACAAACGGCCACCCAGCACGCAACGCCGCACCTGACCGCGAACGCGGCACCGTGCGGACGAGAGGTGCGACGCACGACCGCACCGCGCCTCCAGACCGCACCGTGCGCACCCCGCAACCCCGTGCGCGCTTCCGCGCACCGTGCAGCGCCACAAGCGCGCACCCGGCACGCAACGCTGCACCGGACCGCGAACGCGGCACCGTGCGGACGGGCCTCGCCCGACCACACGCGCGGCAGCTAGGCGAGCTCGATGAGCTCCGCGTAGTCCTTGTTCCAGTGGTCCTCGGTGCCGTCCGGCAGCAGCAGGACGCGCTCGGGGTTGAGCGCCTCGACCGCGCCGGCGTCGTGGGACACCAGGACGACCGCACCCTCGAAGCCGGCCAGGGCGTTGAGGATCTCCTCGCGCGAAGCGGGGTCCAGGTTGTTCGTCGGCTCGTCGAGCAGCAGGACGTTCGCGCCGGAGACCACGATCATCGCGAGCGACAGACGGGTCTTCTCGCCGCCGGACAGGACGCCGGCCTTCTTGTAGCCGTCGTCGCCCGTGAACAGGAACGAGCCGAGCACCCGCCGGGCCTCGGTCTCGTTGAGGTCCGTCGACGCCGACACCATGTTCTCGATCACGGTGCGGTTGATGTCGATGTTCTCGTGCTCCTGGGCGTAGTACCCGATGCGCAGACCGTGACCGGGCTGAATCTCGCCTGTGTCGGGCTGGTCGGCTCCCGCCAGGATGCGCAGCAGCGTCGTCTTGCCCGCACCGTTGAAGCCGAGGATGACCACGCGCGAACCGCGGTCGATCGCCAGGTCGACACCCGCGAAGATCTCGAGCGACCCGTACGACTTCGACAGCCCCTCGGCCATCAGCGGGGTGCGGCCGCACGGGGCCGGGGTGGGGAAGCGGATCTTCGCGACCCGGTCGGCGACGCGCTCGTCCTCGAGGCCGGCGAGCAGCTTGTCGGCGCGAGCGACCATCTGGTGGGCTGCTGCGGCCTTGGACGCCTTCGCACCGAAGCGGGCGGCCTGGTCCTTGAGCGTGGCGGCCTTCTTCTCGGCGCCCGCGCGCTCCTTGCGGCGGCGCTCCTCGTCGGCGACGCGCTGCCGCTGGTACAGCTTCCAGCCCATGTTGTAGATGTCGATGGTCTGGCGGTTGGCGTCGAGGTAGAAGACGCGGTTCACGACCTCGTCGACGAGCTCGACGTCGTGGGAGATGATGATGACGCCACCGGGGTAGGTCTTCAGGTGCTCGCGGAGCCACACGACGGAGTCGGCGTCGAGGTGGTTGGTCGGCTCGTCGAGGATCATCGTCTCGGCGTCCGAGAACAGGATCCGGGCGAGTTCGATGCGGCGGCGCTGACCACCGGAGAGCGTCTTGAGCTGCTGGTCGAGGATGCGGTCGGGCAGCTTCAGGTTCGAGGCGATCGACGCCGCCTCGGCCTCGGCCGCGTAGCCACCGAGCGCGTTGAACTGGTCGTCGAGGCGGCTGTAGCGTCGCATCGCCTTCTCGGCCACGGCCGCGTCGTCGCTCGCCATGTCGAGCGTGGCGAGGCGGATGCCCTCCACGAGCTCACCGAGCCCACGGGCGTCGAGGATGCGCTTGCGCGCGGTCTCCTCCGGGTCGCCGGAGCGGGGGTCCTGCGGCAGGTAGCCGATCTCCCCGCCGCGGTCGATCGTGCCGCCGTTCGGCTGCGTCTCGCCCGCGAGGGCCTTGGTCATCGTCGTCTTCCCCGCGCCGTTGCGGCCGACGAGTCCGATCTTGTCGCCCTTCTCGACACGGAAGGACACGTCTTCCATGAGGAGACGAGCTCCGACGCGGATCTCGAGTTCGTGCACGGCAAGCACAGTGGACGTCCAATCAGTTGGTGGGTTTGCACAACGGTGTGTGCGTGAGGTGCACCGCTACGCTGACGGGACCGATGGTTCCGAACGGAACCAGCAGTCCATTCTAGGAGAATCCATGACGAACGCCACCGGGTTCGCTCCCCGCGCAGTCCTCGCCGACCGTCTGCGCACGCACGGGCTGGCCACCGACGCCGCCCTCGTCGCCGGCGGAGCCCTGTTCACCGCCGCGATGGCGCAGCTCGAGGTCCCGATGTGGCCGGTCCCGATCACCGGGCAGACACTCGCCGTCGTGCTCGTCGGCGCGACCCTCGGCGCACGCCGCGGCATGCTCTCGCTGCTCGTCTACGCCGTCGCCGGACTCGCGGGTGCCCCGTTCTTCGCCGACATGCAGGGCGGCCTGCAGGCCCTGGCCCTGCCGAGCTTCGGGTACGTCATCGGCTTCATCCCCGCCGCCGGGCTCGTCGGCTGGCTCGCCCGGCGCAACTGGGACCGCAACGTCGGTCGCGCCGCGGTCGCGATGCTGCTCGCGAGTGCCATCCCGTTCGTGACCGGCCTGCCGTACCTGGCCGTGGCGCTCGGCCAGCTCGGTGCCCCGAACGACGTGCAGTCGGTGCTCGCCGCCGGCCTGTACCCGTTCATCGTCGGTGGCATCGCCAAGGCCCTCATCGCCGCCGGCATCCTGCCGCTCGCGTGGAAGGCCGTCGGCCGCCGCTGACACCTCGCACGAGAACGGCCCCGCACCTGATCGGTGCGGGGCCGTTCTGCGTCCGGTGCGGGGATGAACAGTCCGTGCGGGGCCGGGCCGGGGTTTCGGTCGGTCACGACTCCCCGCCACCCGGACGCAGAGTGGTCGCATTCCGTCGCCTGGAGCGCTGTCAGCCGACAGAACGTGGCCACTCGGCGAACTTGAGCGGGCGGTCACGACCACTCGGCGGCGCGCCCCGCGCGTGGCGTGCGCACAGACGGACGGGAGGCGCGGTGCCAGCTGGCACCGCGCCTCCCGTCCGAGGTGTGTCGCGACTAGATCGCGAACCCGAGGGCGCGCATCATCTCGCGGCCGTCGTCGGTGATCCGTTCCGGACCCCACGGCGGCATCCAGACCCAGTTGATCCGGAAGGCGTCCACGATGCCGTCGAGGGCGTTCGCGGTGTCACCCTCGATGACGTCGGTCAGGGGGCAGCCGGCGCTCGTGAGCGTCATGCTGATGACGAGCGCGTTGGCGTCGTCGTCCCAGGCGAGGTCGTAGATCAGGCCGAGGTCGACGATGTTCACGCCGAGCTCCGGGTCCTGGACCTCCTTGAGGCCCTCGACGACCTCGTCGAACTTGTCGGGAGCGAGTGCGGCGATCATCAGGCCTGCGCCTCGGCGGCGGCGACCTGCACGTAGCGGTCGTAGCCCTCGTTCTCGAGGCGGTCGGCGAGCTCGGGGCCGCCCTGCTCCGCGATCTTGCCGGCGACGAACACGTGCACGAAGTCCGGCTTGATGTAGCGGAGGATGCGCGTGTAGTGCGTGATGAGCAGCACACCGAGGCCGGTCGCGGCCTTGGCGCGGTTGACGCCCTCGGAGACGATCTTCAGCGCGTCGACGTCGAGGCCGGAGTCGGTCTCGTCGAGGACGGCGAACTTCGGCTTGAGGAGCTCGAGCTGCATGATCTCGTGGCGCTTCTTCTCGCCACCGGAGAAGCCCTCGTTGACGTTGCGCTCGGCGAACGACGAGTCCATCTTCAGGTCGGCCATCGACTGGCGGAGTTCCTTGATCCATCCACGGAGCGCCGGAGCCTCGCCGTCGATCGCCGTCTTGGCGGTGCGCAGGAAGTTCGACACCGTGACGCCGGGGATCTCGACCGGGTACTGCATCGCCAGGAACATGCCGGCACGGGCACGCTCGTCGACGCTCATCGCGAGGACGTCCTCGCCGTCGAGGGTGATGGTGCCACCGACGACGTTGTACCGCGGGTGACCGGCGATGGTGTACGCCAGGGTGGACTTACCGGAGCCGTTCGGCCCCATGATCGCGTGGATCTCGCCCTCGTTGATGGTGAGGTCGACACCCTTCAGGATCTCCTTGGTGCCCTGATCGGTGTCGATCGAGACCTTGAGGTCACGGATTTCCAGAGTGGACATTGCGTTCCTTCGGTTGCAGCTGTGTGCGGCGTCAGCCGCGGGAAGTGTTGGGGGTGCTCAGTCGACCGGGACGACGTCCTGCACGTCGACGTAGACGTCGCCGTCGCGGACCTCGACCCGGAAGACCGGGACGGGCTCGTAGGCCGGGAAGTTCTGCGGCTTGCCGGTGGCCAGCGAGAAGCGGGACCCGTGGGCCCAGCACTCCAGCGAGTCACCCTCGACGAAGCCCTCGGCCAGCGAGATGTCGCCGTGCGTGCAGGTGTCACCGATGGCGTGGACCGTGCCGGACGAGTCCTTCACGATCGCGACCGCTGTGCCGCCGACGACCACCCGCATCGGGCTGTCCACCGCGATGTCGGCTTCGGCGCAGACCTTCTCGGCCATCAGGCGGTGGCCTCCGCGCCGTCGGACTGCGCGGCGGCGGCCTGTGCGTCGCCCGCCTCGGCCGGTGCGGCGATGACCGAACGGCCCTCGGCCAGCTCCTGCTCGACCGCGGCGATGAGGCGTTCCTCGAGCTCGGGCGCACCGATCTTCTGGATGACCTCGACCAGGAAGCCGAGCACGACGAGGCGCCGCGCTTCTTCTTCCGGGACTCCGCGGGACTGCAGGTAGAACAGCTGCTCGTCGTCGAAGCGACCGGTCGCACTCGCGTGGCCGGCGCCCTCGATGTTGCCCGTCTCGATCTCGAGGTTCGGGATGCTGTCGGCACGGGTGCCGTCCGTCAGCACGAGGTTGCGGTTCTGCTCGTACGAGTCGGTGCCGTCACCGGCGCGGCCGATCAGGACGTCGCCGATCCAGACGGTGTGCGCGCCCTGGCCCTGCAGCGCGCCCTTGTAGTTGACCCGACCGCGCGTGTTCGGCGCGTCGTGGTTCACGTAGACCTGCTGCTCGATGTACTGGCCGGCGTCGGCGAAGTACACGCCGTACATCTCCGTGTCGGCGCCCTGCGCACCGAGGTGCGTCGAGGGGTTGACGCGGATGACGTCGCCGCCGAGCGAGACCACGACGTGCTTGAGGAAGGCATCGCGGCCGACCTCGGCGAAGTGGGTCGAGACGTGCACGGCGTCGTCGTCCCAGTCCTGCAGGCTGACGACGGTCAGTCGTGCGTTCTGCTGCGCGACGATCTCGATGTTCTCGCTCAGCAGGGCGCTGCCGCGGTTGTCGAGCACGACGATGCCCTGGGCGTTCGGCTCGGCCGTGATGACCGTGTGCGCGGCGCGGGGCTGCGACCCGAAGTCGGAACGGGTCACGGTGATGAACTCGTGCGCTTCGGTGGCCTTGATCGTGATCGCCAGGACCGCGTCACGGGCGGTCCAGGCTGCGGCCGACGCGCGGTCCTCGGGCAGGCCGGCGGAGCCGACGCGGGGGTCGTCGCTGCGACCCCACTCGACGTCGGCGCCCTCGGACTGGCGGGCGAGGTACGGGTAGGCGGATCCGTCGAGCGCGCCGTCCAGCAGCGGCTGGAGCTTGGTGAGCGGCGCGAACTTCCAGTTGACCTCTCGGCCGGTGACCTTCGGGAACGCCTCGACGTCGCCGGACTGGAACCGCTCGGAGCGGGTCTGGACCGGCACCTTCTTGTCGGGGGCGTCCCAGCCGCCGTCGGAGTGGGCTCCGGCGCCGTGCTGGGTTCCGCCCTGCGCTGCGGCAGCGGGCTCGATCGGCTGGTCGATGTGGGGAGGGGTGGTGCTGGACATCTAGCCGACGGATCCTTCCATGCTCATCTCGATGAGCTTGTTGAGTTCGAGTGCGTACTCCATCGGGAGTTCGCGGGCGATCGGCTCGATGAAGCCACGGACGATCATCGCCATCGCCTCGTCCTCGGCCATGCCGCGGGACATGAGGTAGAAGAGCTGCTCCTCGCTGACACGCGAGACCGTGGCCTCGTGTCCCAGCTGCACGTCGTCGACACGGATGTCGATCGCCGGGTAGGTGTCGCTCCGGCTGATCGTGTCGACCAGCAGGGCGTCGCAGCGCACGGTGTTGGCGGCGTGGTGCGCGGCCGGGTCGACCCGGACCTCACCGCGGTAGCCCGCACGACCGCCACCACGGGCGATCGACTTCGAGACGATCGACGACGTCGTGTACGGCGCCATGTGGATCATCTTCGCGCCGGCGTCCTGGTGCTGACCGGGGCCCGCGAAGGCGACGGAGAGCGTCTCGCCCTTGGCGTGCTCGCCGGCGAGGTAGATCGACGGGTACTTCATCGTGACCTTGGACCCGATGTTGCCGTCGATCCACTCCATCGTCGCGCCCTCGTGTGCGATCGCACGCTTGGTGACGAGGTTGTAGACGTTGTTCGACCAGTTCTGGATCGTCGTGTACCGAACGCGGGCGTTCTTCTTCACGATGATCTCGACGACGGCCGAGTGCAGCGAGTCGGACTTGTAGATCGGGGCGGTGCAGCCCTCGATGTAGTGGACGTACGAGTCCTCGTCCGCGATGATCAGCGTCCGCTCGAACTGGCCCATGTTCTCGGTGTTGATCCGGAAGTAGGCCTGCAGCGGGATCTCGACGTGGACGCCCTTCGGGACGTAGACGAACGAGCCACCGGACCAGACGGCCGTGTTCAGCGCGGCGAACTTGTTGTCGCCGGCCGGGATCACGGTGCCGAAGTACTCCTCGAACAGCTCCGGGTGCTCACGGAGCGCCGTGTCGGTGTCCATGAAGATGACGCCCTGCTGCTCCAGGTCCTCGCGGATCTGGTGGTAGACGACCTCGGACTCGTACTGCGCGGCGACACCGGCGACGAGGCGCTGGCGCTCGGCCTCGGGGATGCCGAGCTTCTCGTAGGTCGCACGGATGTCCTCGGGGAGGTCTTCCCACGACTGCGCCTGCTTCTCGGTGGAGCGCACGAAGTACTTGATGTTGTCGAAGTCGATGCCCGTCAGGTCGGCACCCCACGTCGGCATCGGCTTGCGGCCGAAGAGCGACAGCCCCTTGAGGCGGTTCTTCAGCATCCACTCGGGCTCGTCCTTGAGGTTCGAGATGTCGGTGACGACCTCTTCCGAGATCCCACGACGGGCGGAGGACCCTGCCGAGTCGGAGTCGGACCAGCCGAACTCGTATTGGCCGAGCCCTTCGAGCTCGGGACGGTCGATGAGCACGTCGGACATGGTCTCCTCGTTTCCTTCTCGCGGGACAGCGTTACAGGTGTGAACCCGTGGCGTCTGGACGCCATTCCACCGCGGACCGCTGACATGCGGACCCGGTGCTGCTCCCTCGCAACGACAATGGTTCCACGCAGTCCGTGGGTTGATCGGCGATCTCGGCCCATTCGGAGCCGGCGCCTGCCTAGACTTGACTGCTGCTGAACCCTCGAATCCTACAGGTTCACTGCACGGAACAACAGGAAGGCACCACCCTCGTGACACGCGTCGGATCCCCCGTCGAGCAGGATCTCCGGACCGGACGGTGGTGGTCGCTCCCCCGCGTGGTCGACCGTCGCGTGGTCGCACTGGCCTGGGCGTCCTTCGTGGTCGAGGTCGTGCTGATCGGCACCGGAGGCCTGGTACGCCTCACCGCCTCGGGCCTCGGATGCCCCACCTGGCCCAAGTGCACGGCGGATTCGCTCGTCTCCACGCCGGAGATGGGCATCCACGGCATCATCGAGTTCGGCAACCGACTGCTGACCTTCGTGCTCGTGATCGTGGCCGTCGCGATGTTCCTCGCGGTCGTCCGGATGCTCCGCACGCGCCCCGAACTCTTCTGGCTCGCGTTCGCTCAGGGCGTCGCGATCCCGGTGCAGGCCGTCATCGGCGGCATGAGCGTCTGGACGAACCTGAACCCCTTCGTGGTCGGGCTGCACTTCGTCGTCTCCGCCGCCCTCACCTCGGTGACCGCTGCGCTGGTCTACCGCACGACGCACGGCCCGCGCACCGCCCAGCGGCTCGTCCCGCGCTGGTACACGGGTGTCATCCGCGGCACCGTCGCCGCCGTCGTCGTGACCGTGCTCGTCGGCATCCTGACCACCGGCAGCGGCCCGCACGCCGGAGCCGACGCCGCGGTCGACGGTGGACGCCTGCACCGCACCGGGTTCGACCCCGCGGTCATGGAGCACGTGCACGCCTGGCCCGCGTACGCCCTCTTCGCCCTGACCCTGGTGCTCGTCATCGGAGCCGTCCGCCTGGGCCGCCCGAGCAAGTGGCCACTGCTGCTGCTCGTCGTCGAGTTCCTGCAGATCGCTGTCGGGCTCACGCAGGCGCGAACGGGTCTGCCCGTCGGGCTCGTCGGCACGCACATGGTGCTCGCCGGGTTGCTCGTCGGTGCGGTGACCGCCGTGGTGCTGTCGACGCGGGCCTCGGCCGGCCGAGACGCCGTCCGGGAACCCATCGACGCCTGACGCCCGGGCGCGTCGTGCGCTCGACACCCGTTCTCCGACACCCCACGAGTCGTTCGACTCGTGGGGTGTCGCGTTTCCGGTGGACGTGGTCGGCGGGCGCCACGCTGCTGACGCAGAACGACACCGCCGACGTCGCACGACATCGACTTCGTCGCTCGACATCCGCACCACGCGCGGTCCGCAGCGGCTCGCGTCCGCCCCGCGGCCGACGGCGGTCACGCCGGACGGGAGGCCCGTGGCGGGCCCGCACCGCGCCTCCAGGCCGCCTCGTGCCCGACGCAGGACGCCGGTGTCCTGCCGATACGCCGCCGAACGCGCGAGACGCCGCCGGATTCGGCGGCATCTCGGCGGGGTGGCGGCGTCGTGCCGACACGACGGCGTCACCTGGACACGACGGTGTCCTACGGACCGAACGGGCGGGCGCCCGCTCGACCGCCTAGAAGGTGAAGACCTGCGGCAGCAGCGGATCGATGCCCACGGCGATGAAGAGCAGCGTCAGGTACGTGATCGAGCTGTGGAAGACCCGCATCGGCTGCACGTGCTCGACGTGCTGGATGGCCCGCGAGTACAGGCGGTGCGACTCGACGACGAACCAGATGCCGCCGGCCAGCGCGACCACCGTGTAGAGCGGCCCCATGTGCCCGACCGGGATGAGCAGGAGCGAGCAGACGAGCGTCGCCCACGCGTAGAGGACGACCTGCAGGCCGACGACGGTGCGGCCACGGACCACGGCGAGCATCGGCACGTCGGCCGCGTCGTAGTCGTCGCGGTACTTCATCGACAGCGGCCAGTAGTGCGGCGGCGTCCACAGGAAGATCACCATGAACAGGATGACCGGGGTCCAGGTCAGCGAGCCGGTGACGCCCGCCCACCCGATGAGCACCGGCATGCAGCCGGCCGAGCCGCCCCAGACGATGTTCTGCGGGGTGCGGCGCTTGAGCCACAGCGTGTAGACGAACACGTAGATGAGGATCGCGATGACGCTCAGCGCGGCGGCGAGCCAGTTCACCAGGAAGCCGAGCACCGCGGTCGACAGGATGCCGAGCACCCACGAGAACACGAGGGCCTCGCGGTCGGACAGCTCGCCGGTGACGAGCGGGCGGGTGCTGGTCCGCTTCATCAGGCGGTCGATGTCGCGGTCGATGTAGCAGTTGAAGGCCGACGCCGAACCGGCCGACATCGCGCCGCCGAGCATCGTCCAGAAGACGAGCCACAGGTCGGGGACGCCGCGTTCGGCGAGGAACATCGTCGGCGCCGTGGTGACGAGCAGCAGCTCCATCACGCGCGGCTTCGTCAACGAGACGTACGCACGGACCTTGCGGGACAGCGGCGATCGGGGTCGATCGGTGTCGGGCCGGGTCACGGTGGCAGTCGGCAAGAGAACCTCAGTCTGTTCGCATCAGCTCGCACACTCGGTGGACGACTGCGACGGCGTCCGGGCATGCGCTGACCCGGAATGTCCACGGGTCCCGATCAGTTTACGGGATGGAAGCGCCGCGACGGTGCCCCGCTCCGACATCCCGGCGTGATCCGGACGCGCTCGACACGCCCGGATCGACCGTCGACGGCCACCCCGGTGTGAACATCGGGGGTCACCTGAACCCCTTCTGAGTACCGGGTCACTATGCTGGACACGCCCTCCCGCAGTGCGCGCCCCGATGACGTCGGCCGCGATGAGCCGGTCGGCCGCCGCTAGACGGCGACACGACTCGGCCCCGGGATGGCCACATGTCCGTGCGATGGCACGAGCCCTCGCACATGTCGCATCAAGAAGGGTCAACATCCAAGTGGCTGAATTCACCTGGGACGCCATCGACCGGAAGGCCGTCGACACGGCCCGCGTTCTCGCCGCCGACTCGGTCGAGGCCGCCGGCAACGGTCACCCCGGCACCGCGATGAGCCTCGCTCCGCTCGCCCACCTGCTCTTCCAGAAGGTGATGCGTCGCGACCCGAGCGACTCCACCTGGATCGGCCGCGACCGCTTCATCCTCTCCGCCGGTCACGCCTCGATCCTCCAGTACGTGCAGTTCTACCTGCACGGCTACGGGCTCGAGATCGACGACCTGCAGCACCTGCGCAAGTGGGGCTCGAAGACCCCGGGTCACCCGGAGTACGGCCACACCGACGGTGTCGAGATCACCACGGGCCCGCTCGGCCAGGGCCTCGCGTCCTCGGTCGGCTTCGCCTACGCCCAGCGCTTCGAGCGCGGCCTGTTCGACCCGGAGACCCCGGCCGGCCAGTCGCCGTTCGACCACTACACCTACGTGATCGCCGGCGACGGTGACATGCAGGAAGGCGTGACGAACGAGTCCGGCTCGCTCGCTGGCCGTCAGCAGCTCGGCAACCTCATCGCGTTCTACGACTCGAACCAGATCTCGATCGAGGACAACACCGACATCGCGTTCTCGGAGAGCGTCGCCGACCGCTACGAGGCGCTCGGCTGGCACGTCCAGATCGTCGACTGGAAGAAGACCGGCGAGTACTCCGAGGACGTCGAGGAGCTCCACGCCGCGATCGAGGCCGCCAAGCAGGTCACCGACAAGCCGTCGCTCATCGTCCTCAAGACGATCATCGGCTGGCCGTCGCCGACCAAGCAGAACTCGGGCAAGATCCACGGTTCGGCGCTCGGCGCCGACGAGATCAAGGGCCTCAAGGAGATCCTCGGCTTCGACACCGACAAGACCTTCGAGGTCGCCCCCGAGGTCCTCGAGTACACCCGCGGCGCCGTCGCCAAGGGCCAGGCCGAGCACGCCGAGTGGCAGAAGTCCTTCGACGCGTGGGCCGCGGCCAACGCCGACAAGAAGGCGCTGTTCGACCGTGTCCAGTCGAAGGAGCTCCCGGAGGGCCTCGAAGCAGCGCTCCCGGTCTTCCCGACCGACAAGGCCGTCTCGACCCGTGCCGCTTCCGGCAAGGTCATCAACGCCATCGCGCCGCTGATGCCCGAGTTCTGGGGCGGTTCCGCCGACCTCGCCGAGTCGAACCTCACCACGATCGAGGGCGCCAAGTCCTTCGGTCCGGCCGAGGCCTCGACGTCGACGTGGAGCACCGACCCGTACGGCCGCGTGCTGCACTTCGGCATCCGCGAGCACGCCATGGGCTCGATCCTCAACGGCATCGTCCTGCACGGGAACACCCGCCCCTTCGGTGGCACGTTCCTCATCTTCAGCGACTACATGCGTCCGGCGGTCCGTCTCGCCGCGCTCATGCAGGCGCCGGCGATCTACGTCTGGACCCACGACTCCATCGCCCTCGGCGAGGACGGCCCGACGCACCAGCCGATCGAGCAGGTCTCGTCGCTCCGTGCGATCCCCGGTCTCGACGTCGTCCGCCCGGCCGACGCCAACGAGGTCGCGTACGCGTGGCTCGAGATGCTCAAGCACACCGACCGCCCGGCCGGCATCGCGCTGAGCCGTCAGAACCTCCCCGTGTTCGAGCGTGGCGAGGGTGACGCATCCGGTGAGGTCTTCGCTTCGGCGAAGAACGTCGCCAAGGGTGCGTACATCCTGGCCGAGGCGCCCAACGGCACCCCGGACGTCATCCTCATCGCGACCGGTTCCGAGGTCCAGATCGCGGTCGATGCTCGCGAGCAGCTCAAGGCCGAGGGCATCAACGCCCGCGTCGTGAGCGCGCCGTCGATCGAGTGGTTCCGCGCCCAGTCCGAGAACTACCAGGACCAGGTGCTCCCGAAGGGCGTCACCGCTCGCGTGTCGGTCGAGGCCGGCATCGCCATGAGCTGGCGCGACATCGTCGGCGACAAGGGCCGCAGCGTCTCGATCGAGCACTTCGGTGCCTCGGCCGACTACCAGACGCTCTTCAAGGAGTTCGGCTTCACGACGGAGCACGTCGTGGCCGCCGCGAAGGAATCGATCGCAGCTTCCTGACCTGCAAGGGCCGGGTCCGGTTTCCGGATCCGGCCCTTCTTCCGGGAGGCCCGGCTCGGTTCCGCCACGGGCCTCCCGTCCCCGAAACCCCGACTCACGGTCCTCACGGACCCGTCGATGAAAGAAGAAGAGAAACACATGGCTGAGAACACCCCCACCGCCGCCCTCTCCGCGGTCGGCGTGAGCATCTGGCTCGACGACCTCTCCCGCGAGCTCCTCGAGACCGGCAAGCTCACCGAGCTCATCGAGCAGAAGAACGTCGTCGGCGTGACGACGAACCCGACGATCTTCGCGTCGGCCCTCGCCAAGGGCGAGCGCTACGACTCGCAGGTCAAGGAGCTCGCCGCTGCGGGCACCGACGTCACCGACGCGATCTTCGCGATCACCACGCAGGACGTCGCGAACGCTTCCGACGTCTTCAAGCCGATCTACGACGAGACCAAGGGCTTCGACGGCCGCGTCTCGATCGAGGTCGAGCCGGGCCTCGCGCACGACACCGCCAAGACCATCGAGCAGGCCAAGTTCCTGTTCGAGAAGGTCGGCAAGGAGAACGTCCTCATCAAGATCCCGGCGACGCTCGAGGGTCTCGAGGCGATCACCGAGGTCATCGGCGCCGGCATCTCCGTCAACGTCACCCTGATCTTCTCGCTCGAGCGCTACCGCGCCGTCATCGACGCGTACCTCGGTGGGCTCGAGAAGGCCAAGGCCGCCGGCCACGACCTCTCCAAGATCCACTCGGTCGCGTCCTTCTTCGTGTCGCGCGTCGACTCCGAGATCGACAAGCGCCTGGACGCCGTCGGCACCGACGAGGCCAAGGCCCTCAAGTCGAAGGCCGGCATCGCCAACGCGCAGCTCGCCTACCAGGTCTGGACCGAGGCGTTCGCCTCCGAGCGTGCCCTCGGCCTGCTCGAGTCCGGCGCCAACACGCAGCGTCCGCTCTGGGCCTCGACCGGTGTCAAGGACCCGTCGCTCCCCGACACGCTCTACGTGACCGAGCTCGCCGCCCCGAACACCGTCAACACGATGCCGGGCAAGACGCTCGACGCCACGTTCGACCACGGTGAGATCCACGGCGACGCCATCGCCGGCACGTTCGACCAGGCGCAGCAGGTCCTCGACCAGCTCGCCGCACAGGGCGTCGACTACGACGAGGTCGTCGCACTGCTCGAGAAGGAGGGCGTGGACAAGTTCAACGTCTCCTGGGGCGAGCTCGTCGACACCGTCAAGGCAGCGCTCGAGGGCGCCAAGTAGTGACGGTTTCCATCGCAGCCAGCGGCGACGCCGCGCGGGCCATCGAACAGGTGGTCCCGCGGCTCGTCGCTGACCTGGTGGCCTCGGGCATCACCGCCCAGGACGCCGATCTGTGGGGAACCACCGCCGAGGCCGAGGCGTCGAAGCGCCTCGGCTGGGTGGAGGCCGTCTCGGTCTCCCGCCCGCTCGTCGCCGAGGTGACCGCGCTGCGCGAGTCGCTCCGTGCCGAAGGGGTCGACCACGTCGTCCTCGCCGGCATGGGCGGCTCGTCCCTCGCACCCGAGGTCATCACGCGCACCGCCGGCGTGCCCCTCACGGTCCTCGACTCGACCGACCCCGCACAGGTCCGCGCGGCCGTGACGACCGACCTCGAGCGCACCGTGCTCGTGGTCTCGTCGAAGTCCGGCTCGACGCTCGAGACCGATTCGCAGCGCCGTGTCTACGAGCAGGCCTTCCGCGACGCCGGCATCGACCCGGCCCGCCGCATCGTCGTCGTCACCGACCCGGGCTCCGCGCTCGAGGCCGCGGCGATCGACGCCGGCTACCGCGTCTTCACCGCCGACTCCACGGTCGGCGGCCGCTACTCCGCGCTCACCGCCTTCGGCCTCGTGCCGTCCGGGCTCGCGGGAGCGGACATCGCCGAGCTCCTCGACGAGGCCGACGCGATCTCCGCGCTGCTCTCGGTCGACCTGGACGAGAACCCCGGGCTCGTGCTCGGTGCGGTCCTCGCCGGCACGGAGCCGCTCCGCGACAAGATCGCCATCGTGCCCGACGGCACGCACATCGTCGGTTTCGGCGACTGGGTCGAACAGCTGATCGCGGAGTCGACCGGCAAGGACGGCCGCGGCCTGCTGCCCGTCGTGCTGCACGCGGACTCCCCCGAGGTCACCGCCGGCCTGCCGGACGTCCAGGTCATCCGCCTGGTCGGTTCGCGCGAGGACGAGCGTCACGTGGCCGAGGGCGAGGTCGAGATCACCGGCACGCTCGGTGGCCAGATCCTCGTCTGGGAGTACGCCGTCGCGGTCGCCGGTCGCCTGCTCGGCATCAACCCGTTCGACCAGCCCGACGTCGAGGCCGCCAAGGTCGCGACCCGCGCGCTCCTCGACGACCGCCCCGCTCCGGCGGAGCCGGCGTTCTCCGAGGACGGCATCGCCGTGCACGCGACGCCCGGACTCGCGGTCGGTGCGACGCTCTCGGAAGCCGTGTCGGGCCTCCTGTCCGCACTCGACCCGACCGGCTACGTGTCGGTGCAGGCGTACGTCGACCGCACCACGAACAGCGGCCTCGAGTCGCTGCGCGACGCGATCGCGGCGCGCACGGAGCGCCCCGTCACCTTCGGGTACGGCCCCCGGTTCCTGCACTCGACCGGCCAGTACCACAAGGGCGGCCCCGCCACGGGAGTGTTCCTGCAGATCGTGGCCGACGAAGCGGACGACCTGGCGATCCCGGGTCGGCCGTTCACGTTCGGGCAGCTCCTCCGGGCCCAGGCCGCCGGCGACGCGAGTGTCCTCGCCGAGCACGGCCGGCCGGTCCTCACCCTCACCACGTCGGACGTCCACGCCGCCACCGCGGCGATCGCGTCCGCCGTCTCCCACTGACTCGTAAGGAGTTCACCGACTCATGTCACCGGTGGCAATCACCCCGGAGCGCAACCCGCTCCGGCTGCCGACGGATCGTCGACTGAACCGGATCGCGGGACCGAGCACGCTCATCATCTTCGGCGTGACGGGCGACCTGTCACGCAAGAAGCTGATGCCCGCGGTCTACGACCTGGCCAACCGGGGGCTCCTGCCCCCCGGGTTCGCGCTCGTCGGGTTCGCTCGTCGCGACTGGGAGGACCAAGACTTCTCCCAGCTCGTCCACGACGCCGTCAAGGAGCACTCGCGCACCCCGTTCGACGAGGACGTCTGGCGTCAGCTCGAACAGGGCATCCGCTTCGTCCAGGGCTCGTTCGACGACCCCGAGGCGTTCCGCGAGCTCAAGCGCACCGTCGACGACCTCGACGCCGAGCGCGGGACGCTGGGCAACCACGCGTTCTACCTGTCCATCCCGCCGAAGATGTTCCCGGTCGTCACCGAGCAGCTGAAGCTGTCCGGGCTGACCGAGAAGCGCGAGGGCTCCTGGAGCCGCGTGGTCGTCGAGAAGCCGTTCGGCTCCGACCTCCGCACCGCGCGCGAGCTCAACGCGATCGTCGAGAGCGTCTTCGCGCCCGACGACGTGTTCCGCATCGACCACTACCTCGGCAAGGAGACCGTCCAGAACCTCCTGACGCTCCGGTTCGCGAACCAGATGTACGAACCCATCTGGAACTCGAACTACGTCGACCACGTGCAGATCACGATGGCCGAGGACATCGGCGTCGCCGGGCGTGCCGCGTACTACGACGGTATCGGTGCTGCGCGCGACGTCATCCAGAACCACCTGCTGCAGCTCCTCGCGCTCACCGCGATGGAGGAACCCGTCTCGTTCAAGGCCGCCGACCTGCGTGCCGAGAAGGAGAAGGTGCTCTCCGCCGTCCGTCTGCCCGAGGACCTGTCGACCGCCACTGCCCGCGGGCAGTACGACGGCGGCTGGCAGGGCGGCGAGAAGGTGCTCGGCTTCCTCGAAGAGGCCGGGATGAACCCGGAATCCGGCACCGAGACGTACGCGGCGATCAAGCTCGACATCGCCACGCGTCGCTGGCAGGGCGTCCCGTTCTACCTGCGCGCCGGCAAGCGTCTGGGTCGTCGTGTGACCGAGATCGCGATCGTGTTCAAGCGCGTCCCCGAGGACGTCTACGGCAACACGCAGTCCCCGCTCGGTCAGAACGCGCTCGTCATCCGTGTCCAGCCGGACGAGGGCGTCACGCTCCGCTTCGGCTCGAAGGTCCCCGGCGTCGGCACCCAGGTGCGCGACGTGACGATGGACTTCGGCTACGGCCACGCGTTCACCGAAGCATCCCCCGAGGCGTACGAGCGACTCATCCTCGACGTGCTCCTCGGTGACCCGCCGCTGTTCCCGCGGCACCAGGAGGTCGAGCTGTCCTGGAAGATCCTCGACCCCATCGAGGAGTTCTGGGCCACGCAGGGCCAGCCCGAGCAGTACCGTCCCGGCACGTGGGGTCCGGCATCCGCCGACGCCCTGCTCGCCCGCGACGGTCGGACCTGGAGGCGTCCGTGAAGATCGACATGCCCGACACCACGGTGTCGAAGATCCAGAAGAAGCTCGTCCGCATCCGCGAGGAGGGCGGCGCCGTCGCCCTCGGCCGTGTGCTGACCCTCATCATCTCGACGGCCCTCGGCCACGAGGAAGAGGCGATCGAGGCGGCCAACGAGGCGTCCCGCGAGCACCCGATGCGCGTGATCATCGTCTCGAAGAACAGCGGTGACACGAAGTCCCCCGGGCGCCTCGACGCGCAGATCCGTGTCGGCAGCGACGCGGGTGCGAGCGAGGTCATCGTCCTCCGGGCGTACGGCGAGACCGCGACCGACGAGGAGAGCCTGGTCACCGGCCTCCTGCTGCCGGACGCGCCCGTCGTGGCCTGGTGGCCGCAGACCGCTCCCGAGCAGCCCGCGGCGTCCGCCCTCGGCCGCATCGCGCAGCGCCGGATCACCGACGCGGCCGCACAGAAGGACCCGAACGGCGCGATCGAGGCGCTCGGTGCGTCCTACGTACCGGGTGACACCGACTTCGCGTGGACCCGTCTGACCCTGTGGCGGAACCAGCTCGCCGCGGCGCTCGACCAGCCGCCGTACGAACCGATCACCGCGGTCGAGGTCTCCGGAGCGTCCGACAGCCCGTCGACGATCCTCCTCGCCGCCTGGCTGCAGCTGCAGCTCCAGGTGCCGGTGTCCGTCGTCACGTCGCCGCGGGCGACGGGGTCGAGCGGCATCCACGGCGTGAAGCTCGTGCGCGAGTCCGGCACCATCGAGCTCGAGCGTTCCCTGGTGGACGTCGCGACGCTCTCGATGCCCGGGCAGCCGACGCACGACCTGTCGCTGCCACGCCGCAACCTGCGCGACTGCCTGGCCGAGGAACTCCGTAGACTCGACCCGGACGTCCTCTTCGGAGACGTCGTCAAGCACGGGGTGCCCCAGCTGCGCGAGACCATCGCCCGCTGATCAACACCTCACACGGTCGGGCCGCCTGTCTGGTGCAGGCGGCCCGACCGGACCGAAGGCGGTCGAACGACCGGTCGGCCGCCACGAACACGGGAGTCACGTGACCAACGAACGGCGGGTGCTCGTGCACCCGGACAAGCAGGCCCTCGGCGCTTCGGTCGCCGCACGCTTCATCACCAAGATCATCGACGTGCTCGACGAGCAGGAGCGTGCCGACATCGCGATCAGCGGTGGCTCGGTGTCCTCCCTGGTCCTCGCCGCGATCGGCCAGTCGCCGGCGCGCGAGAGCGTCGACTGGTCGAAGGTGCACGTCTGGTGGGTCGACGAGCGCTGGGTCCCGTCGGACGACGCCGACCGCAACACGATCGGCACGCAGACCGACTTCTTCGACCACGTCGACATCCCCGCGTCGAACATCCACCCGATGCCGGCCTCGGACGGTGGGCTCGACATCGAGGCCGCCGCGACCCAGTACGAGCGCGAGCTGCAGGACGCCGCGCCCGAAGGCGCCGTGGCTCCGCGCTTCGACATCACCCTGCTCGGTGTCGGCCCTGACGGGCACACCGCCTCGCTCTTCCCGGAGTTCCCGCAACTCACGGTCACCGACCGTGCCGTCGTGTCGGTCGACGACTCCCCCAAGCCGCCGCCGCAGCGTCTGACCGTCACCTTCCCGGTGATCAACGCCTCGCAGCGCGTCTGGGTGATCCTCTCCGGTGCCGAGAAGGCTTCGGTCCTCGGGCTGGCCCTCGCGGGTGCGTCGATCGAGGACGTCCCCGTCGGTGGCGTACAGGGTCGCAAGCGCACCGTCTTCTTCGTGGACCAGGACGCCGCGCGCGACGTCCCCGAGAACCTGATCGCGTCGACGTACTAGACGCACGTTCCTGACGGACGGGAGGCCCGGTGCCAGCTGGCACCGGGCCTCCCGTCCGTCTGTGGTCGCGCCCACTGCGCGCCGCGCCCGAGCGCCTGAGTCGAGTGGTCACGAACTGTCGGCCGCGGGCGCCGCAAGCGACAGAACGTGCCACCACGACGCACCGGACGCGGCGTGTCGTGACCACTCGGCGAACCGCCACTCCGCGCGGCACCTCGGCGCCGAGCGACGCCGAGTGGTCGTGACACCCCGCCGGAACGACGCCGAGTGGTCACGAACTGTCGGCCGCGGGCGCCGCAGGCGACAGTTCGCGACACCAGCGCGCACCGCACGCGGCGTGTCCTGACCCCTCGGCGAACCGGCACTCCGCGCGGCACCCGGACGCGTCACCCCGGCGCCGAACGGCCGCGACTGCCCGCCGGCTCGACGCCGAGTGGTCACGAACTGTCGGTTGCGGCGCCTGCAACCGACAGTTCGCGCCACCACCGTGCACCACACGCGGCGTGTCGTGACCTCTCGGCGACCGAGCCGCCCGTGCACCGGACGCACGAAGGCCCCCGCACCATCGGTGCAGGGGCCTTCGTCAGCGTGTGTGCGCTAGCTCTTCTTCGCCGCGGTGCCGCGACGCTCTCGGAGCTGCTGGAGCGCGTCCTCGAGGAGCTGCGCTGCCTCTTCCTCGGTGCGGCGTTCCTTCACGTACGCGAGGTGGGTCTTGTAGGGCTCCGTCTTGGAGACCACGGGAGGGTTCTCCTTGTCGCGCCCAGCCGGCAGACCGCTCGACGGCGAGTCCACCGTCTCGGGGATCTCTTCATCGGGCAGGTTCGCGGCGAAGTACCGCACGACCTCGTTGCCGAGGGCGTCCCAGTACGAGATCGCCACGCGCTCTGCCTGGACCCCGCGGTCCTGTTCGCCCATCGGTCCCGCGCCGACGCGAGACCCTCGGATTGCACTGCCTCCGCTTGCCATGGATCAGACCCCCGCCGTGAACTTGTTGATGAGACCGAGCACGATGATGGAGACGATCCAGACCAGACCGAGGATCACCGTGATGCGGTTGAGGTTGCGCTCGGCCACGCCGGACGCACCGAGGTTGCTCGTGACCCCACCGCCGAACATGTCGGAGAGGCCACCACCGCGGCCCTTGTGCAGCAGGATGAGGAGCGTGAGCAGGAGGCTCGTGATTGCGAGCAGGACCTGCAGCACGACGGAGAGTATCGCCACGACGTACCTTTCGTGTCAGTCAGCCGTACCAGTGTACCGGCCGCGCGGAGCACGGCCGGTACCTGGACGGGAGTGGTGCGGACGACTGCCCGCGACGACGCCTGTGGACTACAGCCCGACGTGCTGACGGAACCGGGCGATGGCCGCGAACTCCTGCACGTCGAGCGAAGCGCCACCGACGAGGGCGCCGTCGATGTCGGGCTCGCGGAGGAACCCCGCGATGTTGCCCGACTTGACCGAGCCGCCGTAGAGCACGCGGGTGTCGGCAGCAGCCTGGTCGCCCCAGGCTGCGGCGATCCCACGACGGATCGTCGCGCACTCGTCCTGCGCCTGTTCGGCCGTGGCGGCCTGTCCGGAGCCGATGGCCCAGACGGGCTCGTACGCCACGACGATGTCGGCGGGCTTGATCGCGTCGAGCACGACGCGGAGCTGCTCGACCGGCACGACACCGGCGCCGCGCTCCTCGCGCTGCTCGCCGGTCTCACCGACGCACACCACGGGGACGAGGCCGTGCTTGACGGCCGCCGCGGTCTTCGCCGCGACGACCTCGTCGGTCTCACCGTGCAGCGTGCGCCGCTCGGAGTGGCCGACGATGACGTACTGGGCGTCGAGCGCTGCGAGGAACGCGCCGGAGACGTCACCGGTGTAGGCACCGGAGTCGAACTGCGACAGGTCCTGCGCACCGAAGTGGATCGGCAGCTTGTCGGCCGAGATGAGCGTCTGCACGCTCCGCAGGTCGGTGAACGGCGGGAACACCGCGACCTCGACGTCGTCGAAGTCGTGCCGGGCGTCCTTGAGCGTCCACGCGAGCTTCTGCACGGTGGCGATGGCCTGGAGATGATCGAGATTCATCTTCCAGTTGCCGGCGATCAGTGGCGTGCGAGTCATGCGGTCCACCCCAGTGCTTCGAGACCGGGCAGCGACTTGCCCTCGAGGAACTCGAGGCTCGCACCGCCACCGGTCGAGATGTGGCCGAACTGGTCGTCCGAGAATCCGAGCGACCGCACGGCGGCAGCGGAGTCGCCACCACCGACGACACCGAGGCCGTCGACCTCGGTCAGCGCCTGCGCGACGGTCTTCGTGCCGGCGGCGAAGGCCGGGAACTCGAACACGCCCATCGGGCCGTTCCAGAACACGGTCTTCGAACCCGAGACGGCCGAGGCGAACCGCGCAGCGGTCTCCGGGCCGATGTCGAGGCCGATGCCGTCCGTACCGAACGACGAGGACTCGATGGCGTCGGCCGCCACGGTCTCGTGGTCGGCGTCGGCCGCGAAACCGGAGGCCACCACGACGTCGGTCGGCAGGTCGATGGTGACACCGAGCTCCTTCGCCCGCGAGAGGTACTCGCGGACGACGTCGAGCTGGTCCGCCTCGAGCAGCGACTTCGCGACCCCGTGGCCCTGGGCCGCGAGGAACGTGAAGAGCATGCCGCCACCGATGCAGAGGGTGTCGACCTTCGGCAGGATGTGGTCGATGACACCGAGCTTGTCGCTGACCTTCGACCCGCCGAGCACGACCGTGTACGGCCGCTCCGGGTCCTTGGTCAGACGCTCGAGCACGCGCAGCTCGGTCTCGATCAGCGAACCGGCTGCACTGGGCAGTGCGGACGCGAGCTCGTAGACCGAGGCCTGCTTGCGGTGCACGACACCGAAGCCGTCGGAGACGAAGGCGTCACCGAGGGCGGCGATGCGGTCCGCGAAGGCACCGCGCTCGGCGGCGTCCTTCGAGGTCTCCTGCGGGTTGAAGCGGAGGTTCTCGAGCAGCAGGACGTCGCCGTCCTCGAGGGCCTCGGCCGCGGCGGTCGCTTCGTCACCGACGGTCTCGCCGACGAACGTGACCTCTTTGCCGAGCAGCTCGGAGAGCCGCTGGGCCACCGGTGCGAGCGAGAACTCGGGCTTGGGCTCCCCGTCGGGGCGTCCCAGGTGCGAGATCACGATGACGCGTGCGCCGGCGTTGACGAGGGTGTTCAGCGTGGTCAGCGACGCGCGGACGCGGCCGTCGTCCGTGATCGTGCCGTCCTTGAGCGGGACGTTCAGGTCACAGCGGACGACGACGCGCTTGCCGGCGAGGTCGCCGAGGTCCTCGAGGGTGCGGAGGGCCATGTGTTACAGACGCTCGCCGACGTACTCGGTGAGGTCGACGAGGCGGTTCGAGTAGCCCCACTCGTTGTCGTACCACGAGGTGATCTTCACGAGGCCGCCGATGACCTTGGTCAGGCCGGAGTCGTAGATCGAGGAGTGCGGGTCCGTGGTGATGTCGGTCGACACCAGCGGGTCCTCGCTGTAGAGCAGAATGCCCTTGAGGGGGCCTTCTGCGGCCTCCTTGTAGGCGGCGTTGATCTCGTCGACGGTGACCTCGGACTTGGTCTCGAGGGTGAGGTCGGTGATCGAGCCGGTGGGGACCGGGACGCGCAGCGCGAAGCCGTCGAGCTTGCCGGCGAGCTCCGGCATGACCTGGCCGATGGCCTTGGCGGCACCGGTCGAGGTCGGGACGATGTTCAGCGCGGCGGCGCGGGCACGACGGGGGTCCTTGTGCGGGCCGTCCTGCAGGTTCTGGTCGGCGGTGTAGGCGTGCACCGTCGTCATCAGGCCACGCTCGATGCCGAACTTGTCGTGGAACACCTTGGCGAGCGGCGCGAGGCTGTTCGTGGTGCAGGACGCGTTCGAGATGATGTGGTGGTTCGCCGCGTCGTACTGGTCCTCGTTCACGCCGAGCACGATGGTGACGTCGTCACCCGAGGCCGGGGCGGAGATGATGACCTTCTTGGCGCCGGCGTCGATGTGCTTCTGCGCATCGGCGGCCTTGGTGAAGAACCCGGTCGACTCGATGACGATGTCGACACCCAGCTCGCCCCAGGGGAGGTTGGCGGGGTCGCGCTCGGCGAGGACCTTGATGGCCTTGCCGTCGACGACGATGTTGTCGCCGTCGAGCTCGACGGAGACACCGAGCCGGCCCGTGATGGAGTCGAACTTCAGCAGGTTGGCGAGCGACGCGTTGTCGGTGAGGTCGTTCACCGCCACGATCTCGAGGTCGGAGCCCTTCGCGAGGGCGGCCCGGAAGAAGTTACGGCCGATGCGGCCGAAGCCGTTGATACCGATCTTG
This sequence comes from Curtobacterium sp. MCLR17_055, assembly GCF_003234305.1. Lineage (NCBI taxonomy): Bacteria > Bacillati > Actinomycetota > Actinomycetes > Micrococcales > Microbacteriaceae > Curtobacterium > Curtobacterium sp. MCLR17_055. The sequence goes on along the minus strand of NZ_QKSX01000012.1, from coordinate 110,840 downwards.
ACGGTCAATGGATCTCCTGGTGAGTGTGGAGCGCCCAGGGGGCGCTGCTTTCGGGAGTCGCGCACCCTGGCGGGCCCGCGTGTGGTGGACGATACGCCCCGTAACGTCGCCGTAACGACCCTAGCAGTCGGACACTGCGTGCCCGAGCGGGATGACGGTCCGTCCGGACGGTCGCCGACCGGGCCGGGAATGGGTCCGAGAACGGGCCGGGAAACGGACGGGAGGCGCGGTGCCAGCTGGCACCGCGCCTCCCGTCCGCAGGGTCGACAGACCCCTCTCAGGCCCCTTCGAGCTCCTCGGGAACGCTCGCTTCGGTGCCCGGGATGCCGAGGTCGGAGGCCCGCTTGTCGGCCATCGCCAGCAGGCGCCGGATGCGGCCGGCGATGGCGTCCTTGGTCATGGGCGGGTCCGCGTGCTGGCCGAGCTCGTCGAGCGACGCGTCGCGGTGCTGCAGGCGCAGCGTGCCGGCGTACTGCAGGTGGTCGGGGACCTCGTCGCCGAGGATCTCGAGCGCACGCTCGACCCGGGCGCAGGCGGCCACGGCGGCCTGCGCGGAACGGCGGAGGTTCGCGTCGTCGAAGTTGACCAGGCGGTTCGCGGTCGCGCGGACCTCGCGACGCTGGCGCATCTCCTCCCAGTCGGCGGTGGTGCGCGCTGCACCCATGACGGTCAGCATCTGACCGATGGCCTCACCGTCGCGGATGACGACGCGGTGCACCCCGCGGACCTCGCGGCCCTTCGCGGCGACCCCGAGACGCGACGCGGCACCGACGAGGGCCATCGCGGCCTCGTTGCCGGGGCAGGTGACCTCGAGCGCTGCGGCCCGACCCGGGTCGGTCAGGGTGCCGGAGGCGAGGAAGGCGCCGCGCCAGATGGCGGCGAGGTCCTCACGGTTGCCCGTGGTGAGGCGGTTCGGCAGCCCGCGGACGGGACGACGACGGGCGTCCATCAGGCCGGTCTGGCGGGCCAGGGTCTCCCCCGCCTCGAGCACGCGGACCAGGTAGCGGGTCCCGCGGCGGGCGGACGCGGACGAGCCCACCGACGCCTCGCTGCGCACGCCGTACAGCTCGGCGAGGTCCTTGCGGACCCGGTGCACGATGATCCGGGTGTCGAGCTCGACCTCGACCGCGATGCGGCCCGAGATGACGTGCAGACCACCAGCGAACCGGAGGATCGTGGCCAGTTCGGCGGCGCGGACCGTGTTGCGGTTCACGGCGACCCTGGCCAGTTCGTCCTTGACCTCGGCAGTCAACGGCACAGCATCATTCCTAACGTTCGTTCAGTGGTTCCCGCAGATCCGGCGGCACGGGCGTGGGAGCGGCCGGAGGGACGGTCACTCCCGGCCGAGATCTCGGTTCTTCACACGCACGGCGACGCCAGGCATCCCGCGGAGGAGGTTCGCCAACTCGGCGACGATGGCGACCGAGCGGTGCTTCCCGCCGGTACAGCCGATGGCGATCGTAGCGTGTCTTTTGTTCTCGCGCTGGTACCCCTCGAACACCGGCTCGAGGACGGAGGCGTAGCGATCGACGAACGGACGGGCACCGGCCTGGGCCAGCACGTAGTCCGAGACCGGCTGGTCCAGCCCGGTGTGGGGCCGCAGTTCCGGGACCCAGTAGGGATTCGGGAGGAACCGCACGTCGGCCACCATGTCGGCGTCGGCGGGCAGACCGTACTTGAAGCCGAAGCTCATCAGCGTGACCTGTACACCCACGAAGTGCTCATCGGCGAAGTGTTCGATCACGGTGTTCGCGAGCTGGTGGATGTTGAGGTCGGAGGTGTCGATCACCACGTCGGACGCCTCGCGCAGGCCGGCGAGACGCGCCCGTTCGCGGGCGATGCCGTCGAGCAGGGTGTCCTCGCCCTGGAGCGGGTGGGGTCGACGGACCTGCTCGAAGCGCCGGACCAGCACGGCGTCGGTGGCTTCGAGGAACAGCACCCGGACCCGCGCGGAGGTGCTCGAGCGGACCTGCTCGACCGCGTGCTCGGGGTCGGTGAAGAACCGCCCGCCGCGGACGTCGACCACCGTGGCGATCTTCGGGATCTTCTCCCCCGCGCGGTCGGCCAGTTCGGTCAGCGGGGCCAGCATCTGCGTGGGCAGGTTGTCGACGACGTACCAGCCCAGGTCTTCGAGGGCCTTGCCGACGGTGGACCGCCCGGCCCCGGACATGCCGGTGACGATGAGGATGTCGTGCTGCGACGCGTGCGTGGTCGCGGTGGCGCTGTCGGTCATCTGGGAGTGGGCTCCGTCGTGGCGGCCCGGGCGCGTCGCCCGGGGAGGTCTCGGCTGCCGGACCAGGCTACCGCCCGGTGGCGGCCGGGAGGCGCGGGGTTCGTCACGACGGTCGCTGCGGACCGTCGCTGGTCACCTCGGGGACCCGCACCGGGCCTCCCGGGTGGGTAGCGGTCTGCTGGGTGGCTGCGTTCTCGGTCACGGTGTCCGCGATCGCGTCGGCGTCCGGTTCGGGGGCGCTGGACGCGCTCGTCGCCGGCGCGCTCGTCGGCGTCTGGGCCAGCTTCGAGACCACCGCGGCAGCGGTCGCCGGACCGATGCCGTTCACCTCGCCGATCTCCTCGGCCGTGGCTTCACGCAGCCGGGCGACCGAGCCGAAGTGCTTCAGCAGGGCGTTGACGCGGCTCGGGCCGAGACCGGGGATCTCGGACAGCCGCGACCGGACGTCGCGCTTCCGCTTGCTGCGCTGGTGGGTGATCGCGAACCGGTGCGCCTCGTCGCGGATGCGCTGGATGAGGAAGAGCGCCTCGGAGTTGCGGGGCAGGATGACCGGGAAGTCGTCGTCGGGGAGCCAGAGCTCCTCGAGCCGCTTGGCGATGCCGACCAGGGCGATGTCGTGCACGCCGGCTTCGTCCATCGCGCGCTTCGCGGCCTGCACCTGGGGCTGGCCGCCGTCGACGATGAGCAGCTGCGGTCGGTACGCGAACCGCTTCGTCGGCTTCGACCCCTCGACGACCTCGTCGGTCGTGACGTCGGGGACGTCCGGCAGCTCGGCGTCCTCGTCCAGCCGCGCCAGGCGCCGCGAGAGCACCTGGTAGATGCTGTCGGTGTCGTCGGTGGTCTCGGCGATCGAGTACCGGCGGTACTGGTCCTTGCGCGGCAGGCCGTCCTCGAACACCACCATCGACGCGACGACGTTCGTGCCCTGCAGGTGCGAGATGTCGTAGCACTCCATGCGGAGCGGCGCCTCGGTCATGCCGAGGGCGTCCTGGATGTCGGCCAGTGCTGCGGCCCGGGTGGTGTAGTCGGCCGAACGCTTGGTCTTGTAGAGCATGAGCGCCTGCCCGGCGTTCTGCGCGGCCGTCCGGGCGAGCCCGGCGCGATCGCCGCGCTGTGCCGTGCTGAGCTTCGTGCCGCGCCCGTTCCGACGCTTGCTGAGCCACTCCTGCAGCGCGTCGGCGTCCTCCGGCAGCTCGGGGACGACGACCTCGCGCGGAGGCTCGTCGGTGACGTAGACGCCCTGCACGATCTGCTCGACGAGGTCACCCGTGGCGATGTCGAGCTCCTTGTCGACCACCCAGCCGCGGACACCGCGGATGCGGCCACCACGGACGGAGAACAGCTGCACGGCCGCGGCGAGCTCGTCCTCCGCGATGCCGAACAGGTCGAGGTCGACCGAGTCGCGGAGCACCACGGCGGACTTCTCGAGCACGGCCTCGAGCGCCTCGACCTGGTCGCGGTACTTCGCGGCCTGCTCGTACTGCATCGCGTCGGCCGAGGCCCCCATGCGCTGCCGGAGTTCGGTGATGACCCGGCGGTCGTAGGAGTTCATGAAGCGCACGAACTCCTCGACGAGCGCGCGGTGCTCCTCGATCGTGACCTTCTGCGAGCACGGGCCACCGCACTTGCCGATCTGCCCCGGGAAACACGGACGGCCCGTCTGCATCGCCTTCTTGTACGACGAGTCCGAGCACGTGCGGATCGGGAAGACCTTGATCATCAGGTCGATGGTGTCGTGCACCGCCCAGATCTTCGGGTACGGACCGAAGTACTTCGCGCCCTTGATCTTGCGGTTGCGTGTCACCATCACCCGCGGCGCTTCGTCACCCAGGGTGACCGCCATGTACGGGTACGACTTGTCGTCGCGGAACTTGACGTTGAACGGCGGGTCGAACTCCTTGATCCAGGTGTACTCCAGCTGGAGCGCCTCGATCTCGGAGCCAACCGTCGTCCACTCGACACTGCGTGCCGTGAGAACCATGCGCCGCGTGCGCTCGTGCAGCGTCGGCAGCGGCGCGAAGTAGTTGCTCAGCCGGGCGCGGAGGTTCTTCGCCTTGCCGACGTAGAGCACCCGACCGGCTTCGTCACGCCATCGGTAGACACCCGGGTCGGTCGGGATCTCTCCCGCCTTCGGACGCCACGGGACGGTGTCCGCCACCTACCGAGCACCCGCCTTCTGCTTGCTCGCCTGCTTGGTCGCGCCCTGCTGCTTGCCGCCCTGCTGCTTCTGGGTGGCCTGCCTTGCGCCGACGGCCTGTTGCTTGCCGACCCGGGCGTCCTGGGCGTCGAAGATCTCGCGCAGGAAGACACCGGTGTGGCTCTCCGGCACGGTCGCCACGTGCTCCGGGGTGCCCGTCGCCAGGACCGTGCCGCCACCGGAACCGCCCTCAGGACCCATGTCGATCAGCCAGTCGGCGGACTTGATGACGTCGAGGTTGTGCTCGATCGTGATGACGGTGTTGCCCTTGTCGACCAGGCTCTGCAGCACGAGGAGCAGCTTGCGGACGTCCTCGAAGTGCAGACCGGTCGTCGGCTCGTCGAGCACGTAGACCGTGCGGCCGTTCGAGCGACGCTGCAGCTCGGTGGCGAGCTTGACGCGCTGCGCCTCGCCGCCGGAGAGCGTGGTCGCGCTCTGGCCGAGACGCACGTAGCCGAGGCCCACGTCGACCAGGGTCGCCATGTAGCGGTGGATCGCCGAGATCGGCTCGAAGAACTCGGCCGCCTCGCTGATCGGCATGTCGAGGACCTCGGAGATGTTCTTGCCCTTGTAGTGCACCTGGAGCGTCTCGCGGTTGTAGCGCGCACCACCGCAGACCTCGCACGCGACGTAGACGTCGGGCAGGAAGTTCATCTCGATCTTGATCGTGCCGTCGCCCGCGCAGTTCTCGCAGCGGCCGCCCTTGACGTTGAAGCTGAAGCGGCCGGGCTGGTAGCCGCGGGTCTTGGCCTCTTGCGTCTCGGCGAACAGCTGGCGGATGCGGTCGAACACGCCCGTGTAGGTCGCCGGGTTCGAGCGCGGCGTGCGGCCGATCGGTGCCTGGTCGACGTGCACGACCTTGTCGAGCTGGTCGAGGCCCTTCACCCGGGTGTGCTTGCCCGCGATGTGCCGGGCGCCGTTGAGCTGGTTGGCGAGCACCTTGTACAGGATGTCGTTCACCAGCGTCGACTTGCCGGAGCCGCTGACGCCCGTCACCGCGGTGAACACACCGAGGGGGAAGTCCGCGTCGATCGACTTGAGGTTGTTCGCCCGGGCGCCCTGCACGGTGATGGCCCGCTTCAGGTTGACCTTGCGACGCTCGGCCGGCACCTCGATCGCGCGTCGGCCGGCGAGGTAGTCACCGGTGATCGACTCGCGGTTCTCGATGATGCCCTCGTACGAACCGGAGTGCACGACGTTGCCGCCGTTCACACCGGCACCGGGGCCGATGTCGACGACCCAGTCGGCCGTGCGGATCGTGTCCTCGTCGTGTTCGACGACGATGAGCGTGTTGCCGAGGTCCTTGAGCTTGACCAGGGTGTCGATGAGTCGACGGTTGTCGCGCTGGTGCAGGCCGATGCTCGGCTCGTCGAGCACGTAGAGCACGCCCGTCAGCCCGGAGCCGATCTGCGTCGCCAGGCGGATGCGCTGCGCCTCGCCGCCGGAGAGCCCACCGGCACCACGTGCCAGTGTGAGGTAGTTCAGGCCCACCTCGAGCAGGAACTCGAGGCGTGCGCGGATCTCGCGGAGGACCGCGGCGGCGATGTGCGCTTCACGGTCGGTCAGCGTCAGCTCGTCCATGAACGAGTACGCGTTGTCGAGCGACATGTCGGTGACGTCCGCGATGCTGCGGTCGTTGACCGTCACCGCGAGCACCTCGGGCTTGAGGCGGGTTCCCTCGCACACCGGGCACGGGACTTCGCGCAGGTACCCCTGGAAGCGCTGCCGCTGCGAGTCCGACTCGGCCTCGGCGAACTTGCGCTCGATGTAGGGCATGACGCCTTCGAACCCGCTCGTGTACCGCATCTCGCGGCCGAAGCGGTTGCGCCAGGAGACCGACACCTGGAAGTCCTTGCCGGTCAGGATCGACGCCTGCACCGCGGGGTCGAGCTGGTTCCACGGGGTGTCGAGCGAGAAGCCGAGCTCCTTGCCGAGGCCACCGAGCAGCTTGTCGAAGTAGGAGTACAGCCCGCTCGTCCCGGTCCAGGGCAGCAGGACGCCGTCACGCAACGAGGCCTCGGGGTCGCCGAGCACCAGGTCGGGGTCGACCGACATGCGGGTGCCGAGTCCGGAGCACTCGGGGCACGCACCGAACGGCGCGTTGAACGAGAACGTGCGCGGCTCGATCTCGGTGAGTGCGAGCGGGTGGTTGTTCGGGCACGAGAGGTTCTCGGAGTAGTTCCGGACCGCTCCGGGACCCTCGTGGTCCACCAGGTCGATGCCGACGGTGCCGTCGGTCAGGCGCAGGGCGGTCTCGAGCGAGTCGGTGAGACGTCCGAGGATGTCGTCGCTCGCCACCAGGCGGTCGACGATGACCGAGATGTCGTGCTTGACCTGCTTCTTGAGCTTGGGCGGGTCGCTGAGCTGGATGCGCTCCCCGTCCACGATCGCGCGGGCGTAGCCGGACGCCGCGAGCTCCTGGAAGAGGTCGACGAACTCGCCCTTCTTCTTCGAGATCACGGGTGCGAGGACCTGGAAGCGGGTGCCGGTCTCGAACTGCATGAGCTGGTCGGCGATCTGCTGCACGGTCTGCTTGCTGATCACCTCGCCACACGTCGGGCAGTGCGGGACCCCGATGCGCGCCCAGAGCAGACGCATGTAGTCGTAGACCTCGGTGATCGTGCCGACCGTCGACCGCGGGTTGCGGTTGGTCGACTTCTGGTCGATCGACACCGCCGGCGAGAGCCCCTCGATGAAGTCGACGTCGGGGCGGTCGACCTGGCCGAGGAACTGGCGCGCGTAGGCGGACAGCGACTCGACGTAGCGGCGCTGCCCCTCGGCGAAGATCGTGTCGAACGCCAGCGAGGACTTGCCCGAGCCGGACAGGCCGGTGAACACGACGAGCGAGTCGCGCGGGATCTCGAGGTCGACGTCACGGAGGTTGTGCACGCGCGCGCCCCGCACGCTGAGCGTGGAGGTGCTGTGCGGAGCGGTCCCGCCGGGGAGGTGGAGGTCAGCGGGCTCGCCGAAGGCGTTCCGGCCCGACGTCGAGGTACCGGGGTCAGAGGTGATGGTCATCGTCGTCGATTCTACGAAGCGGCACCGACATTCGGCCGGGATGGAGGGTCAGACGAGTGCGTCGAGAGCGAACGTGACGCCGGATGCACGCTCACTCGCCGCCCAGAGCTGCGCTGCGACGGTGCGGTCGTGCGCCCGAGGTTCGGCCGCGACCACCGTGGCCGGGCCCCGGAGCTGCATCCAGCCCGCCGGGCCCCAGTACTCCCCCGAGTGCACGTCCGCACCGACGGCCGCGTGCACGAGGGGCTGGGCGCCGACGTCCTTGCCCTGGGCGACGAGGCGCTGCGCCGGGCGGATCCACTCGGGTTCGGGCCGTACCGGGCTGACGTCCGGGCGTGCCGGCGACAGGCGGTCGAGCGACAGGCCGGGGTGTGCGACGATGCTCGACACGGACGATCCCGAGTCGGCCAGTCGCTCGGCGAGCTCGAAGCCGAACAGCATCACGGCGAGCTTGCTCCTGGCGTACTGGCGGTGGCTCGAGTACCGACCGACGCCGAGCGGATCGGGCGCGTCGAGCTGGGCGAATCGATGGGCGATCGACCCGAGGTGCACGACCCGGCCGGCTCGTCGTTCGAGCAGGGGCAGGACCCGGGCGGTCCACGCGAAGTGCCCGAGGTGGTTCGTACCGATCTGCAGTTCGGTGCCCTGTGCCGTGCTCCCCCGCGTCGACGCCCCGACGACCCCGGCGTTGTTCACGACCGCGTCGACGCCGTCGGGTTCCAGCGCGGCGAGTTCGTCGGCAGCGGCACTGACCGAGTCGAGGTCGGCGAGGTCGAGGTGGACGTGGGCGAGCGAGGCCCCGTCGACGTGCCGACGGATGCTGCGCTCGGCGGCGTCCGCCCGGCCGCGGTCGCGCGTCGCCAGCACCACACGGTGCCCCGCCGCGGCGAGCTGCTCGGCGGCGTGGTACCCGAGCCCGGCGCTCGCACCGGTGACGACGACCGTGCGGGCGCCGTCAGCTGACATGTCCGGCCGACTCCATCTGGCGCAGGGCCTTCTTCAGGTCCTGCACCTCGTCGCGCAGTCGCGCCGCGAGCTCGAACTTCAGCTCCGCCGCAGCCTGCAGCATCTGGTCGTTCAGGTCGGCGATGGTGGCACCGAGCTGCGTCGCACCCTCGCCCGCGATGCCGCCGCGCTTGAGGTTCGGCGTGGGCGACCGACGGCCGTCGGTGCCGGGGCGACCCTGCAGGAGCGCCTTCGTGTCGTCGTTCTCACGCTGCAGGACCTCGGTGATGTCCGCGATCTTCTTGCGCAGCGGCTGGGGGTCGATGCCGCGCTCCAGGTTGTAGGCGACCTGCTTCTCACGACGGCGATCGGTCTCCTCGATCGCGGTCTTCATCGAGTCGGTCATCTTGTCGGCGTACATGAGCACCTGGCCCGACACGTTGCGGGCAGCGCGACCGATCGTCTGGATGAGCGACGTCGACGAACGGAGGAAGCCTTCCTTGTCCGCGTCGAGGATCGCGACGAGCGACACCTCGGGCAGGTCGAGCCCCTCGCGCAGCAGGTTGATGCCGACGAGCACGTCGTAGACGCCCTGCCGAAGCTCGGTCAGCAGCTCGACGCGCTTCAGGGTGTCGACGTCGGAGTGCAGGTAGCGGACGCGGACACCGGCGTTCCCGAGGAAGTCGGTGAGTTCCTCGGCCATGCGCTTGGTCAGCGTGGTGACGAGGACGCGTTCGTCCTTCTCGACCCGCTGCTTGATCTCCTCGAGCAGGTCGTCGATCTGGCCGTCGCTCGGCTTGACCACGATCTCGGGGTCGATCAGGCCGGTCGGGCGGATGATCTGCTCGACCACGCTGTCGGTGACCCCGAGCTCGTAGCGCCCCGGGGTGGCCGACAGGTAGACCTTCTGCCCGACGCGGTCGAGGAACTCCTCCCACTTCAGCGGGCGGTTGTCCATCGCGCTCGGCAGGCGAAACCCGTGCTCGACGAGGGTGCGCTTGCGCGAGGCGTCACCCTCGTACATCGCGCCGATCTGCGGCACGGTGACGTGCGACTCGTCGATGACGATCAGGAAGTCGTCGGGGAAGTAGTCGATGAGGCAGTGCGGGGCCTCGCCCGGACCACGGCCGTCCATGTGCCGCGAGTAGTTCTCGATGCCCGAGCAGAACCCGATCTGCTCCATCATCTCGATGTCGAACGTGGTGCGCATCCGGAGGCGCTGGGCCTCGAGCAGCTTGCCCTGGCCCTCGAGCTCGGCGAGCCGTTCCGCGAGTTCTTCCTTGATGGAGGCGATCGCGCGGTGCATCACGTCGGTGTCCGCGACGTAGTGCGAGGCCGGGAAGATCGACACGGCGGGCAGGTCGTCGATGACGTTGCCGGTGAGCGGGTGCAGCGAGGAGAGCGCTTCGATCTCGTCACCGAACATCTCGATGCGGATCGCGTGCTCTTCGTACATCGGGATGATCTCGATGGTGTCGCCGCGCACCCGGAACGTGCCCCGGGCGAAGTCGACGTCGTTGCGCTGGTACTGCATGGCGACGAACTTGCGCACGAGCTGGTCGCGGGAGATCGTCTGGCCCACGTGGAGCGCGACCGATGCGTTCATGTACTGCTCAGGGGTGCCGAGACCGTAGATGCAGGAGACGGTGGACACCACCACGGTGTCGCGACGGCTGAGCAGCGAGTTCGTCGTGGAGTGCCGGAGTCGTTCGACCTCGGCGTTGACGGAGGAGTCCTTCTCGATGAAGGTGTCCGTCTGCGGGACGTACGCCTCGGGCTGGTAGTAGTCGTAGTACGAGACGAAGTACTCGACCGCGTTGTTCGGCATCAGGCTGCGGAACTCGTTGGCGAGCTGGGCCGCGAGCGTCTTGTTGTGCGCGAGCACGAGTGTCGGCCGCTGCACCTGCTCGATGAGCCACGCGGTCGTCGCCGACTTGCCGGTACCGGTCGCACCCAGCAGCACGACGTCGGTCTCACCGGCGTTGATCCGCCCGGCGAGTTCCGCGATGGCCGCGGGCTGGTCGCCACTCGGCGAGTACTCGCTGATGACCTCGAACGGACGCACCGCTCGGGTCGGTTCGATCGCAACACCCATGGGGACAACGGTAGTCGGCACCCCTGACACCGAGGACCGCTGCTCGCCCTCGGCGTACTGTCCGCTGCAAGCAGGCTCCAAGTCGACTGATGGTCAACGGGCATACCGTCCGATCCGTTCAGTCACCCGACTCCTTCCCACTCCCCCGAAGAGGCCTCATGACCACGGCGACCCCGGCCGCACCGATCAAGGGCACCCCGTTCCGCGGACGCATCCGCGGACGCGTGCTCGTCCTGCTCTGCTGCATGTACGCGATCTCGTACATCGACCGGACGAACATCTCGACGGCGCTGCCGCACATCACCGAGGAGTTCGGGTTCAACGAGGCGACCGCCGGTCTCATCGTCTCCGCGTTCTCGTTGCCGTACGCCCTGCTGCAGGTGTTCGGCGGCACGATCAGCGAGAAGTTCGGCCCGCGCCGGGCGCTCTTCGTCATCACGGTGATCTGGGGCGTCGCGACGCTCTGGACCGGGTTCGCGGTCGGCTTCTGGACCCTCTTCGCCGCGCGGGCCCTGCTCGGGCTGAGCGAGGCCGCCGCGTTCCCGACCGCCACGCAGGCGATGAGCCGGTGGATCCCCCGCGACCGGAACGGCTTCGCCCAGGGCGTGGTGCACTCCGCGGCACGGCTCGGCAACGCGCTGGCCCCGCTCATCGTCGCGTGGGTGATCGGGGCGACGGGCAGCTGGCGCTGGGCGTTCTTCGCCACTGCGGTGCTGTCCCTGGCGTGGGCCGTCGTCTGGTTCGTCTGGTTCCGCGACAAGCCCGAGTCCGCGAAGGGCATCACGCAGGTCGAGCTCGCCGAGCTCCCGCCGGTCGAGACCCGCGCGACCCGTCCCCCGGTGCCGTGGCGGCAGCTGGCGAAGCAGATCCTGCCGGTCACCTTCGTCGACTTCGGGTACGGCTGGACCCTCTGGGTGTTCCTCACCTGGCTCCCGACGTTCCTCAGCTCCACCTACGGCCTGGAGATCGGCGACTTCGCCCTGTTCACCACCCTCATCCTGCTGGCCGGTGTCGTCGGGGACACCGTCGGCGGGATGCTCAGCGACCGCATCATCCACCGCGGCGGGAACACCCGGAACGCCCGCCGGACCATCCTGGTGATCGGGCTCGGCGGCTCGCTCCTCTGCCTCATCCCGCTCGTGATCGGGCAGGGGCTGCTCGTCGCGACGATCTCCCTGGCCCTGTCGTTCTTCTTCCTCGAGCTCTGCAACGCCAACCTCTGGGCGATCCCGATGGACGTGGCGCCGCAGTGGTCCGGCACGGCCTCGGGCTTCATGAACACCGGGTTCGGCATCGCCGGTGTCGTCTCGCCCATCGTGTTCGGTCTGCTCATCGACGCCTCCGGCTGGCAGGTGCCCTTCGCGCTCTCCTGCGTCCTGCTCGGAGCCGCGGCCGTCGTCGCGTGGTTCATGAAGCCCCAGCGGCTGACCTCCACCGACGGCGTGCTCGAGATCGGCACCCCGAAGGCCGAGCAGCGCTCGGCTTGACGGCCGGCAGCCGGTGCGCGGAACGTGCGACGGCCCTGGTGGTCCGCACGCGACGGCCGGGAGGCGCGGGTCGGGCCCGCCACGTGCCTCCCGGCCGCCGCGCCACGTGTCCACCGCCCCGCACGGCTGGTGCGAGCGTGCGGGCGAGCGCTCAGCGCGCGGCGCGCCGCCCGACGTCGTCGGTCTCGCCGACGAGGGCGTCGTCCGGCTCCACCGGTTCCGGCGACCGCTGCGGCACCCCCGCGCCGGCGGACCGACGCGCCCGCGCCGCTCGCGACGCCTGAGAGGACAACGACGGCCGCCCGGTCAGCGGCACGCTGAGCGGCGTCCACCGGAACAGCTCGGTCACCGCGACGGACAGCACCAGCACGAGCAGGTAGGTGACGAGCGTGAGCCAGGGTCGCGGCACGACGGCCTCGAGCCAGCTGTCGCCGTAGAGCAGGAGCCAGATGACGAACGGGTGGCTCAGGAAGATGCCGAACGAGCGATCGGACGCGTAGTCGACGAACCGGGCCGTCCGGCTCCCGGGGCGCCGTCGGTCCGCCCAGGCGGCGCCGATCGCCAGGAACCCGACGAACACCGCGGTGCTCCAGACCACCTGGACCGGCTGCAACGGTGTCCCTGCGGCGTAGAGGGACTGCCCGAGGCCCACCTGCAGCGCCCACACACCGAGGGTGAGCCCACCGACGCCGGCGAACGCCCACAGGACCGAACGGCGGTGGACCCGGATGAACCGCAGGAACGCATCCGCGTGGTCGGCGGCGATCGCCCCCGAGACGATGAAGAAGACGTACGAGAAGAAGAACTGCTTCTGGTACCCCTGCATCCACGCGTCGCTCGCCGGGAAGTACTTGTACCCGGCGAACACCACCAGCTGGACCAGGAACGCCACGACCAGCACGGTCACGTGGTGCCCACGGGTCCGGCGCACCAGCCAGACGATCACCGGCAGGAGCAGGTACACCTGCATCGTCACGAGCAGGAAGTACAGGTGGTACCACGAGGTGCCGGTGACGATGCCCTCGGCCGCGGTGCGCACCAGGTCCGGGACGTCACCACGGCGGGTGGGACTCAGCAGCCACGCCGCCGCGACGTAGACGAACGACCACGCCAGGTACGGCACGCCCACGAGCAGGAACCGCTTCGGCCAGAACTGCGCCATCGGCCTCGGGCGCAAGGTGTAGCTGTACACGAGCACGAACGCGGTCAGCGAGAAGAAGACCAGCCGGGTGAAGTGCAGCAGGGCGAGCAGCGCGTTCAGCCCGACGTCGTCGGTGGCGGCGGTGTGGCTCGTGGTGTGCACCCCGATCACGCACGCGAACGTGAGGATGCGGAGCACGTCGACCTCGTACAGGTGCCGGGGCTTGCCCTCGGCCGTCCGCGTCGGCGTCTGCACCCCCGGCTCGTCGCCGGTCGATGCCGGGGACACGCGTGATGGTCCGTTCACGAGGGTCGGGCCATGGTCCGGACCTTCGCGCGCTGCACCTTGCCGGTGGGCGCACGCGGCAGGTCGGGCACGACGATGACCTCGACCGGTCGGCGGAACCGGGTCAGGTGTGCCTCGGCCCGGGCAACGAGATCGGCCACGAGGGCTGCGTGGTCGACGGGTTCGTCGGGCTGCGGGATCACGTAGGCGATCGGGACGGCACCGAGCACGTCGTCGGGGCGGCCGACGACGACCGCCTCGAGCACGCGGGGGTCGCCGAGCAGGACGTCCTCGACCTCGGACGGGTAGACCTTCTCGCCACCGCGGTTGATGACGTCGTCGGAGCGTCCGGCCAGGGACACCCAGCCGTCGGTGCTGACGGACCCGACGTCACCGGTGTGGAGCCAGCCTTCGGCGTCGAACCGCTCGGACGCGCGGCCACCCAGGTAGCCCCGGACGATCCCCTCGCCCCGCACCCACAGCGCACCGATCTCGCCGGCGGGCAGCACCGAGCCGTCCTCGCCGCGGACCTGCACCTCGGAGCCGACCGGCACCCCGACGGTACCGGGCCGGGCCGGTTCGTCGAGCGGCGTCGCCGTGATCTGCGAGGCGCCTTCGGTCATGCCCCAGCTCACGACGAGCGGCACGTCACCGAGGGCGGCGCGCACCGGATCCGGCAGCGGCGCCGACGCGCTGCGCACGAACCGCAGGCCCGGCGGGAACCCGAGCGGCCCGGTCTTCGCCAGCACGGCCAGGACGGCCGGGACGGCGTTCAGCCAGGTGATCCGTCGTTCCGCGAGCAGGTCCCAGAACCCGGTACGACGGAAGCGCCGGTCGAGCACGAGGGTCGCGCCGGCGACGAGCGTCGCGAGCAGTCCGACCACCTCGGCGTTGACGTGGAACAGCGGCAAGGAGTTGAACCCGCGGTCGTCCGGCACGAGCCGGTTGTGCCGTGCGACGGCCCGGGCGACGAACAGCAGCTGCGTCTCGGGCAGCTCGACGCCCTTCGGCGTGCCGGTCGAACCGGAGGTGAACAGCACGACGGACCCCTGGCCCGGCGCGTGCGGGCTGTGGGCGGGCAGGTCGCCGTCACGGACGGCGGTCGGGAGGAACGTGGCCGGGTCGATCCCGCTCGCCGGTGCCCCGGGGACGGTCGCGTCCACCGCGCGGTCCGACACGACGATGGACGCTCCGCCGATGAGGTCGGCGAGACGGCCGGGCTCGGTGGCCGGCTGGCCGGTGTCGACGGGGATCGCCCGGCGACCGGAGGCGACGGCGCTCAGGTGCACGACCGCGAACGCGAGCGGGTCACCCACGTCGACCAGGACGGCACCCGACGGGGCGATGCCGATCGCGTCGAAGGTCCGCGACCAGGCGGTCACCGCGTCGTCGAGCGCGCGGTAGGTGAGGACGCGCTCGGAGCGGGCGTCCTCGAGGAAGTGGCGCACGCCCCCGTCGGCCGCACGGGCCCGGATGAGCGAGCGCAGGTCGGGTTCATCACGAACGGGCTGCACGCAGGAAGGCTATTGCGCGACGCTATGAGCGGTCAGAGGGAACAGCGGGATCTGTGGAGAACCGGTGCAGCATCCACTGCCACAGCGGGAGCATCCGGGGGACGCCGTCACGGGTGAGGGGCGTCGAGTCCTTGATGATCAGGGAGTGCGCCTTGCCGTCGCCGCCGAGGTCGGTGAGGATCGCGTGCGGGTCCGCTCCGGCGAGTGGCGGTGCGGTGTCCGTCTCGAACGGCCCGGACACACCGCTCAACCCCAGGACGTCCCACGAACCGGTGATGCGGGGGCCGAACGTGTCACGGACGTCGTCGATGGCGTACATCCGGTCCACCGGTGTCCGGCCCGGGCGGTCCATCCACGCTGCGTGCGCCGGCCCGCGGGACTCCACGGGCGACGAGAACATCAGCGCGCCGTGGACACTGCGGATGTGGGCGATGTACGCCGCCTCTCCGCCACCCTGCGAGTGCCCGGCCACGACGATGTCGTTCCAGACGATGCGGTCGTCGCCCTGGACGAACCGCCCCCAGCCGCCGTCGGGGTCGTGGTCGTCGAGGTACGCGACGGCGTCCCGGAAGCGCGAGACGATCGACCCGGCCGGACTGACCGCGCTGAACGCCGAGGGCCGCGTGCCGTCGAAGCGGTTCCGCTGCACCATGCCGTAACAGCGTGCGTTCGCCTCACACGTGCCGGACAGGGTGCGGCCGAGGTTCCAGTAGTCGAGGCCGAGCACGTGGTACCCGTCGGCCAGGGCGGCCCCGAGGAACCGCTGGTACTCCGCGGGACGGGATCGCGTCGCCGGCAGGAACAGCAGGAGCGGCCCGTCAGCCGAGGTGCGTGCGGCGAAGTCGTCCCGGTTCGGGGTGAGCCGCTCACCGTTCACCGTTCCGAGCCGGAACCGGTGGAACTCCCCCACTGGCCCGTGTTCGTCACCCGACGGCCGTTCGTGCACCGCGACGCGGCCGTTGTCCGCCACTCGCTGGGCACCGAGGACGTTCGCGGCGACGAGCGACGCGCCCCCGATCGCCACGAGGACGATCGCGGCGAGGACGAGCAGCAGGCGGTGGCTCATGGAGTGATCCGCGCCCACACCTCGTCAGCGGAGCGGATCGTCTGCTCGAGCGTCCCGGTGGCGTCGACGACGTGGTCGGCGAGGGCGAGACGGTCGGCATCGCTCGCCTGGGCGGCGACGCGGCGCTCGGCCTCGTCACGGGGCATGCCGCGGTGCTCGACGAGCCGTCCGATGCGCTGCGCCGCGGGGGCGTCGACCACCACGACGGCGTCGAACCGGAGCGGACGCGAGCCGCGGGCCTCAGCGAGCAACGGCACGTCGTAGACCACCACGGCGTCGGGGTCGGTGGCCTCGGCGGCGTCGAACGCCTGCTGCGCGAGCCGCCAGACCTCGGGGTGCGTGATCGCTTCGAGGTCCTTCCGCGCCGCGGGGTCCGCGAACACGATCGACCCGAGCGCCGGCCGGTCGAGCGAACCGTCGACGGCGATCACCGACGGACCGAACCGCTCGGCGACCTGTGCCAGGCCCGGGCTGCCCGGTGCCACGGCGTCCCGAGCCAGTCGGTCAGCGTCGACGACGACGGCCCCGTGCTCGGCCCAGCGCCGGGAGACGGTCGACTTGCCCGCGGCGATGCCGCCCGTGAGTCCGATGATGTGCACGGCAACAGGGTAACGACCCCGATGCCCGGAAACGCCGGAAGCCCGGCACCCTGTCAGGGGTGCCGGGCTTCCGGTCGGGACGAACCGCTCGATCAGTTGTTGGTCGAGCTGAGCTTCTCGCGGAGTGCAGCGAGCGACGCGTCGTCGGCCAGGGGGCTTGCGCCACCCGTCTCGCCGGCGAACGACGAGGTCGACGACGACGAGGAAGCCGTGGCCGGGAGGTCGAAGCCACCCTGCGCCTCGTCGGCGATGGTCTTCGCGACCTGCGCCTTGTGGGCTTCCCAACGCCCCTGGGCGGCCGCGTACTGGCCCTCCCACTCGGTGCGCTGCGTGTCGTAGCCCTCGAGCCACTCGTTGGTCTCCGGGTCGAAGCCCTCGGGGTACTTGTAGTCACCCTTGTCGTCGTACTCGGTCGGCATGCCGTAGAGCGCCGGGTCGAACTCGTCGCTCTCCGGGTCGACGCCCTCGTTCGCCTGCTTGAGGCTGAGCGAGATGCGGCGACGGTCGAGGTCGATGTCGATGATCTTGACGAAGACCTCGTCGTTGACCGAGACGACCTGCTCGGCGAGCTCGACGTGCTTGTTCGAGAGCTCCGAGATGTGCACGAGGCCCTCGATGCCGTCGGCAACGCGGACGAAGGCACCGAACGGGACGAGCTTCGTGACCTTGCCCGGTGCGATCTGACCGATCGCGTGGGTGCGGGCGAAGACCTGCCACGGGTCCTCCTGCGTCGCCTTGAGCGAGAGCGACACGCGCTCGCGGTCCAGGTCGACCTCGAGGATCTCGACGGTGACTTCCTGACCGACCTCGACGACCTCGCTGGCGTGCTCGATGTGCTTCCAGCTGAGCTCGGAGACGTGGACGAGACCGTCGACGCCGCCGAGGTCCACGAACGCACCGAAGTTGACGATCGAGGACACGATGCCCTTGCGGACCTGGCCCTTGTGGAGGTTGTTGAGGAACGTCGTCCGGGACTCGGACTGCGTCTGCTCGAGGAGTGCACGGCGCGACAGGACCACGTTGTTGCGGTTCTTGTCGAGCTCGAGGATCTTGGCCTCGATCTCCTGGCCGAGGTACGGCGTCAGGTCGCGGACACGACGGAGCTCGATGAGCGAGGCGGGGAGGAAGCCACGGAGGCCGATGTCGACGATGAGACCGCCCTTGACGACCTCGATGACCGTCCCGGTCACGACGCCGTCGGACTCCTTGATCTTCTCGACGTCGCCCCACGCACGCTCGTACTGCGCGCGCTTCTTCGACAGGATGAGGCGGCCTTCCTTGTCCTCCTTCTGGAGAACCAGGGCCTCGACCTCGTCGCCGACCTCGACGACCTCGTTGGGGTCGACGTCGTGCTTGATCGAGAGCTCGCGCGAGGGGATGACGCCCTCGGTCTTGTAACCGACGTCGAGGAGGACCTCGTCGCGGTCGATCTTCACGACGGTGCCGGAGATGAGATCACCGTCGTTGAAGAACTTCAGGGTCTTCTCGACCTCGGCCAGGAAGTCATCAGCCGAACCGATGTCGTTGATGGCGACCTGCTTAGGAGCCTTGGTCGTAGTGGTTGTCATGTAGAGATTGCTCCGAACGGACATGAGTCGGGCCATGGCGTGCGGGGACTCGGCCCCCGTGGTGCACCGCCGTGGCGATTGATTGAGTGGCGCGGATTGCGCCGCACAAGTCTAACCGCACCGGCGGAGGCCCCACAACCGGGCGTGTCGACGGCGCGTCACCCGACCAGGGCGGTCCGCAGGGTGTCGAGGCCGATGCTGCCGAGCGAGAGCGCACGGTGGTGGAACGCCTTCAGGTCGAAGTCGGCTCCCTCGCGGGCGGCGACCTCGTCGCGGATGGACTCCCAGACGCGCTGACCCACCTTGTACGAGGGGGCCTGCCCCGGCCACCCGAAGTACCGGGCGACCTCGAACCGGACGAACGCGGGGTCCATGTTCACGTTCTGCCCCATGAAGTCGAGCGCGTACTCCCACGTCCAGCCGCCGCCGTCGGGGTTCGTCTTCTGCAGGTGCACGCCGATGTCGAGCACGACGCGGTCCGCCCGCATCCGCTGCCCGTCGAGCATGCCGAGGCGGTCGCCGTCGTCGTCGAGGAACCCGAGCTGCTCCATCAGCCGTTCGGCGTACAGCGCCCAGCCCTCGACGTGCCCGGAGGACCCGGACAGCTGCCGGCGCCACGTGTTCAGTTCGCCGCGGTTGTAGACGCCCTGGCTGATCTGCAGGTGGTGTCCGGGGACACCCTCGTGGTAGACCGTCGTCTTCTCGCGCCAGGTGCCGAACTCGGTGACGCCCTCGGGGACGGACCACCACATGCGGCCGGCACGGGAGAAGTCGTCGGAGGGGCCGCTGTAGTAGATGCCGCCCTCCTGCGTGGGGGCGATCCGGCACTCGAGGCGACGGATCGGGTCCGGGATGTCGAAGTAGGTCCCGGCCATCGCGGCGATCGACGCGTCACTCGTCTCCTGCATCCACCGCTGCAGCGCGTCGGTGCCGTGCAGGATCCGGGACGGGTCGGTGTCGAGCACCTCGATCGCCCGGGCGACGCTCGCACCGGACTCGATGCGGTCGGCGATGCGCTCCTGCTCGTCCCGCATGCGCGCGAGTTCCTCGAGGCCCCACTCGTACGTCTCGTCGAGGTCGACGACCGCGCCGAGGAACCGGCGCGAGTGCAGCTCGTATGCTTCGCGACCGACGGCGTCGACGGGGGTGGCGAGCGGCAGCAGCTCGTGCTCCAGGAACTGTCCGAACGAGCGGTAGGCCGCCGCGGCGACCTCGGCACCGCGGTGCAGGTCTGCTCGGAGCGTCTCCGGCACGGGGACGTCGCCCTCGAACGCGGCGGAGTCGGCCAGCTGACGGAACATCCCGCCGTCGGCGCCGGTGCGCGCCGCCTGCTCGGCGATGAGCGCGACCTGGCGCTTCGCCGGGGTGACGCCTTCACGCGTGCCCTCGAGCAGGGTCTCGCGGATGCCCTCGAGCGCATCCGGCAGCGCCTGCAGCCGACTCGCGATGTCCTGCCAGTCGCCCTCGGTCGCGGTCGGCATCAGGTCGATGATCTCCCGCACCGACTGCGCCGGGCTCGCGATGACGTTGAGGTCGCGGAGGTGCAGCTTGCGCTCGTACGACTCCTGCACCAGGTCCAGCTCGGCGCCGAGGTCGGCCTTCGTCACCAGGTCCACCGAGTCGACGGCGGGAGCGGCGTCGAGCGCACGCTTCGCACCGCGCGCGGCCTCGGCCATCGCGGCGGCGCCGGCGGGCGAGGTGTCGCCGTACTCCCCCGTGCGCCCCGGGACGCCGATGTACGTGGCGGTCGTCGGGTCGAGGTCGACGAGGGTGGTGACCCAGTCCTCGGCGACGCGGTCGACGGCGGACGGCTGGCGGACAGGACGCTCTTCGCTCATGCCCCGACCCTACCGACCCGCGGGTCGGCAGGACCCCCGAGCCGCCCGGGTCAGTGGGCGGCGCTCTCCCAGTTCGGCCCCACGCCGACCGAGACGTCGAGCGGGACGCTCAGCTCGGCGGCGCTGCCCATCCGGGTGCGGAGGATCTCCTCGACACGCTCCTGCTCCCCGGGCGCGACCTCGAGGATGAGCTCGTCGTGCACCTGGAGCAGCAGGTGCGACTGCAGCTCGCCGTCGCGCAGGTCATCGGCGACCCCGAGCATCGCGATCTTGATGATGTCGGCGGCCGACCCCTGGATCGGGGCGTTCAGCGCGGCGCGTTCGGCGTTCTCGCGCAGGACCCGGTTCGGGCTCTTCAGGTCGGGGAACGGGCGACGGCGACCGAAGATCGTCTCGGTGTAGCCGTCCTCGCGCGCCTGCTCGACGACGTTGCGCAGGTAGTCGCGCACAGCGCCGAAGCGAGCGAAGTACTCGGTCATCAGGGTGCGGGCCTCGGACTGCTCGATGCGCAGCTGCTTCGACAGACCGAAGGCGCTCAGCCCGTAGGCCAGGCCGTAGGACATCGCCTTGACCTTGGTGCGCATCTCGTTGGAGACCTCGGACGGGTCGACGCCGAACACCCGGGCGCCGACGAAGCGGTGCAGGTCCTCGCCCTCGTTGAAGGCCTGGATGAGCCCCGGGTCGCCGGAGAGGTGCGCCATGATCCGCATCTCGATCTGCGAGTAGTCGGCGGTGACGAGCGTCGTGTACGGCTCGGCCACCGCGAACGCCGACCGGATCCGGCGACCGACGGCCGTCTTCACCGGGATGTTCTGCAGGTTCGGGTCGGTCGACGAGACCCGGCCGGTGCTCGTACCGGTCTGCTCGTAGCGGGTGTGGATACGCCCGTCGACCACGGCGGCGTCGAGCGTGTCGACGATCTGCCGGAGCTTCGTGGCGTCGCGGTGCTGCAGCAGGAGCCCGAGGAACGGGTGCGGGTGCTGTTCCTGCAGGTCGGCCAGGCTCGCGGCGTCGGTCGAGAACCCGGTCTTGGTCTTGCGGGTCTTCGGCATCGCGAGCTCGGTGAACAGGACTTCCTGCAGCTGCTTCGGCGATCCGAGGTTGACCTCGTGCCCGATCTCGGCGAAGGCCTGCTGCGCGAGTTCGGCGGCGCGCTCCCCGAGTTCCTTCGACAGGCCGGTGAGCACCGGGCGGTCGATGCCGACGCCGATGGTCTCCATGCCGGCCAGCACCGACACGAGCGGCAGCTCGATGTCGTCGAGGACCTGCAGCGAGGACGCGTCGATCCGGGCGCGCAGGGCCGTGGTGACGCGGAGCACGAACCACGCGTGCACCCCGACGTTGACCGGGTCGGTCTCGGGGACCAGCTGGTTGGGGTCAGCCGTCGGCAGTTCTTCGCCGAGCTCCTGGTAGACGAGGTCGGACAGTGGCTGTCCCTGCTTGCCGGGCTGCGCGAGCCACCCCATGATGCGTGCGTCGCCGGCGATGCCGTTCACGACGAAGCCGGCGGTGCCGAGCGCCTTGATGGCGGCCTTGGCGTCGTGGAAGTGCTTCGGGGCGTCGGAGGCGAACCAGGCCGAGAGCTGCTCGTAGTCCTGCGCGCCGCTGCCGCCCGGTACCAGCACGGCGTCGTCGTGGGTCGCGATGCCGATGGCGCTGAGGCGTCCGTCGATGACCTCGACCGCGACGCCGTAGCCGTTCGCCGCCTCGGTCGCGTTGCGGCGCTCGAGCCAGTAGCCGAGCTCTTCGTCGATCAGGGTCTTGACGGGCGGCGGCGTCGGCGCGCCGTCATCGATGGTGCCCTCGGCCGCGGGCTCGGCGGGGTCGCCCGACCCGGCCACCTTGAAGACGCGGTCGAGCAGCGTGCGGAACTGCAGCTTGGCGAAGAGCTCGCGCACCGCGGTCTCGTCGACCGGGCGGAGTGCGACGTCGGCGGGACCGACGGGCAGCTCGACGTCGGTGACCAGGCGGTTGAGCCGGCGGTTCCGGATCGCCCGGTCCTGCTGCTCGCGCAGGTTGTTGCCGACGACGCCCTTGATCTCGTCGGCGTGCTCGAGGACGCCGTCGAGCGACCCGTACTGAGTGACCCACTTGACCGCGGTCTTCTCGCCGACCTTGTCGATGCCGATCAGGTTGTCGCTGGTCTCGCCGACGAGTGCGGCGATGTCCGGGTACTGGTGGGGCTCGATGCCGTAGCGCTCGTAGACCTTGTCGCGGTCGTAGCGGGTGAGTTCGGAGACACCGCGGACGGACGGGTAGAGCAGCGTGACGTCGTCGTTGACGAGCTGGATCGAGTCGCGGTCACCGGAGACCACGTAGACCTTGAAGCCCTGGTCGGCGCCCTGCTTGGAGAGGGTCGCGAGGATGTCGTCGGCCTCGTAGTCCTCTTTCGTGACGGTGGTGATGCCCATCGCCTCGAGCGCCTGCTGCAGGAGCGGGATCTGGCCCTTGAACTCGGCCGGGGTCTCGGAGCGGGTGCCCTTGTACTCGGCGTACTCACGCGTTCGGAACGAGAACCGGGAGATGTCGAACGCCACCGCCAGGTGGGTGGGCTTCTCGCGCTGCAGGAGCATCAGCAGCATCGAGATGAAGCCGTGGATCGCGTTGGTGTGCTGCCCCTCGCGGTTCACGAAGCTGTCGACCGGCAGCGCGTAGAAGGCCCGGAAGGCGAGCGAGTGGCCGTCGATGACCATGAGGGTAGGCTTTGCGGAGTCCGACACCCGGACAGCCTACCGACGCCCGCTGACACGGAAGGTCGACGCAGACCGTGACCGACGACACCACATCGACCACGATCGATCCCCGCATCGACGAACGCGGCATGGGCGAGCTGGCCGAGAAGATGGGCATGGTCATCACCGAGCTCTCGGCCGAGCGGGCGGTCGGTTCGATCCCCGTCGAGGGCAACCGCCAGCCGGTCGGCCTGCTGCACGGCGGTGCCTACGTCGTCCTCGCGGAGAGCCTCGGTTCGATGGCCGCGAACGTGCACGCCGGGCCCGGCCGCTACGCCGTCGGCATCGAGCTCAGCGCCTCGCACTCCCGCAGCGCCACGAGCGGCATCGTCACGGGCACGTGCACCGCCATCCACCTGGGCGGCACGCTCACCACCCACGAGATCGTCCTGACCGACGACCAGGGTCGTCGCTGCTCCACCGTGCGGATCACGAACATGATCCGCGAGCGACGCTGACCGACGGAGCGACGGAGCGACGGACCGACGACTCAGTCCTCCGGCGGCCGCTGCAGCAGCAGGCGGGCGTCGCCGAACCCAAGCCGCCGGTAGAGCCGTTCGCCGTCCACGCTCGAGTGCACCGACGTCCGCTCCACGCCGAGCTCGTCGGCGAGCTCGAGCAGCGCCGTCACGAGGCGTCCGGCGACGCCGGAACCACGCAGCTCCGGGTGCACGTAGACCGTCTGCAGCTCGGCGGCGAACCGGTCACCGTCGACGTGCGGCGCCGGCGGGCGCGGGTGGACCGCCAGCCACGCCATGCCGAGCACCACGCCGTCCCGCTCGGCGACCACGCACCGGTGCGACTCCCGGTGACGGGCGGCGAAGTCCGTCATCGCCCTGCGGTACTCCCCCGGCGTCTGCACCGGTGAGCGGCCGTCCTCGTCGACGCTCCACCGCCACCGCAGGTCCGCCACCGCCGGCATGTCGTCAGGCCGGGAGGCCCGGATCACCACGTCGTCCATGGCTCCAGCCTGCCAGGTGGTCGCGGCACACGCCCCGCCCCCGGACGCAGGAACGCCGCCGACCCCAGGGGGTCCGACGGCGTTCCGTGAGCGACGGTGGTGCGCTGGACTACTTCTTGGCGCTGAGCTGCTCGATGATCGCCTTGGCGACGTCGTGCATGGTCAGGCGGCGGTCCATCGAGGCCTTCTGGATCCAGCGGAACGCCTCGGGCTCGGTGAGGCCCATCTTTTCGTTCAGCAGGCCCTTGGCGCGGTCGACGAGCTTGCGGGTCTCGAAGCGCTCGACGAGGTCGGCGACCTCGGCCTCGAGCGTGATGATCTGCTGGTACCGCGAGAGGGCGATCTCGATCGCGGGGAGCAGGTCGTTCGGGGTGAAGGGCTTGACCACGTAGGCGAGCGCACCGGCCTCGGTCGCACGCTCGACGAGGTCCTTCTGGCTGAACGCCGTCAGCAGGACGACGGGCGCGATGTGGTTCTTGGACAGCTTCTCGGCTGCGGAGATGCCGTCGAGCTGGGGCATCTTGACGTCCATCACGACGAGGTCGGGGCGGAGGTCGGTCGCGAGCTGGACGGCGGTCTCACCGTCACCGGCTTCACCGACCACGTCGAACCCGTTGTCGCGGAGGATCTCCACGATGTCGAGGCGGATGAGCGACTCGTCCTCGGCGACGACGACGCGACGGGGTGCTGGTGCTGTTGCTTCTGTGTCACTCACGGACGAAAGCCTACTAGACGACGGAAGTGCCGTATCCCAGACCACGCAGATCGATCAGTCGCAGATCGATGCTTGGTACGAGTGGCGGGACTTGAACCCGCACGCCGTGAGGCAGAGCATTTTGAGTGCCCCGTGTCTGCCGATTCCACCACACTCGCGAGGAGGCCAACACTACCAGCCCGACCCGCGCCTCCCGGCCCGTCGTCGACCGTCTCAGGAGCCCTCGAGCGCCTCGATCGCCGCCACGAGACCGGCCCGTCGCGGCGACCGCCGCGGCAGCACCGCGAGCAGCGCGCGCAGCACGAGCGCGTCGGTCGCACCGTCCGGGGTGCGCGCCCACGCGAGCAGGGCGTCGACGCCGCCGTCGGCGACGACCGACTCGCGGAACCGCAGCCGCACCAGGTCACGGACCGCGTCGACGCCGGGTGCGGCGGAGCCCGGCAGGACCGGTCCGGCGTACCGGTCGACGGCCTGGAGGCGCGCCCCGCGTTCGAGCGCGGACAGCACGCCGTCGACGTCGGTCCGGACCCCGGTCACCCGGTACGGCCGCGACGTCACGGCCACGTCCGGCGCGTGCTGCGCGAGGACCCGGCGCAGCCGGACGACCTCGGCGCGCAGGGTGACGACCGCGCCCGGGTCGCCGTAGACGGCGGCGGCGAGGTCGGTCGCTGCGAGGCCGGCGGGGTGCGCGGCGAGCACGACGAGCAGTTCCGAGTGCCGCGCGGACAGCTCGACCCGGCGGTCGGCGATCCGGAGCACGGCGGTGTCGGTCCCGAGCACGGTCAGCTCGGCCGACGGTACGCGGGGTGTCCGTGCCCGGGGGCGGACCGCAGCCAGGGCGAGTTGGGCCTCGGCTGCGGCGACCGTGGCGGCGAGCAGCGACAGCGTGTGCCGCTCGACGGCGCGGTCGTCGCCCGTCAGGTCGAGCACGCCGACGGTCGCACCGCTCGCGTCGTGCACCGGGACCGCCGTGCACGAGAACGGTTTGACGGCGTTCGCGTAGTGCTCGTCGGAGCGGATCTGCACCGGACGGTCGAGGCGCAGTGCCGTGCCGGGCGCGCTGGTGCCGACGCGGTCCTCCGACCAGTCGGCCCCGGGGACGAAGCCCATGTCCTCGGCGGCGCGACGCGTGGAGCGGGCGCCGTCGACCCAGACGAGACGGCCCGCGGCGTCCGCGACGGCGACGACGCACCCGGCCGAGCGGGAGTCGTCGAGCAGCAGCCGGCGGACCACCGGCAGCAGGGTGGCGAGGGGGCCGTCGTGCCGGACGGCGTCGAGTTCGTCGTCGCCGAGGGCGAGGACCGGGGTGGCGTCGGGGTCGACCCGGGCGGACCGCTGCCACGATGCGGCGACGAGCGGGCGGAGCCGACCGGGTGCGCGCATGCGTCCTCCGATCGACCCCACCCGCCGCTCCGTCGCGACGCGTGCGGTCAGCCTACGTCCGGGCCACCCGCGGGACCAGGCCGAGATCGGCGAGCTCGACCTCGTCGAACAACCGCGACCGGGTGAGGAACCGTTTGCCCTCGGGGACCTCGACCGAGAACCCGCCGCCCCGACCGTCGACGACGTCGATCGTCAGGTGCGTGTACTTCCAGTACTCGAACTGCGACACCGACATGTAGACCTCGACCGGCTCGAGGCCGTCCACCTGCAACGCGCCGAGCAGGACGTCCCCCGGACCGGTCCGGAACATGCCGACGGGGTAGCACATCGGACTCGAGCCGTCGCAGCAGCCGCCGGACTGGTGGAACATCAGCGGGCCGTGCCGGGCGGTGAGGGTGTGCAGGAGCTCCCCCGCCGCCGGCGTCACCGCGACGCGTGCGGTGTCGGGCATCAGAAGAAGCCCATCGGTCCATCGGCGTACGAGACGAGCAGGTTCTTCGTCTGCTGGTAGTGGTCGAGCATCATCTTGTGGTTCTCGCGCCCGATGCCGGACTGCTTGTAGCCGCCGAAGGCCGCACCCGCCGGGTACTGGTGGTACGTGTTCGACCACACGCGCCCGGCCTGGATGTCCCGTCCGGCGCGGTACAGGGTCGTGACGTCCCGGCTCCACACCCCGGCGCCGAGCCCGTACAGGGTGTCGTTGGCCGTGGCGATCGCGTCGTCGTAGCCGCTGAAGGACGTCAGCGCGAGCACGGGCCCGAAGATCTCCTCCTGGAAGATCCGCATCGAGTTGTCGCCCTCGAACACCGTCGGCGTGACGTAGTAGCCACCGGAGAGTTCGCCGCCCAGGTCGGCGCGCTCGCCACCGGTCAGGAGCTTCGCACCCTCCTGCTTGCCGATGTCGATGTAGCTCAGGATCTTCTCGAGCTGGTCGTTGGACGCCTGGGCGCCGATCATCGTCGACAGGTCGAGCGGGTGTCCCTGCTTGACGGCACGGACGCGCTCCAGGCCGTCGGCGACGAACCCGTCGTAGATCTCCTCCGCCACGAGTGCCCGGGACGGACACGTGCAGACCTCGCCCTGGTTGAGGTTGAAGAACGTGAAGCCCTCGAGCGCCTTGTCGTAGAAGGAGTCCTTCTCGGCCGCCACGTCGGGGAAGAACACGTTCGGGCTCTTGCCGCCGAGCTCGAGCGTCACCGGGATGAGGCTCTGCGAGGCGTACTGCATGATCAGCCGCCCGGTCGTGGTCTCCCCCGTGAAGGCGATCTTCCGGATGTCCGGGTGCTGCGCGAGCGGTGCGCCGACCTCGATACCGAAGCCGTTGACCACGTTGAGCACCCCGGCGGGCAGCAGGTCGCGGATGAGCTCGACGAGCACGTGGATGGACGCCGGGGTCTGCTCGGCGGGCTTCAGCACGACGCAGTTGCCGGCGGCGAGGGCCGGTGCGAGCTTCCACACCGCCATCAGGATCGGGAAGTTCCAGGGGATGATCTGCCCGACCACGCCGAGCGGCTCGTGGAAGTGGTAGGCCACGGTGTCGTGGTCGATCTCGCCGGCGGAGCCCTCCTGTGCGCGGATCGCCCCGGCGAAGTACCGGAAGTGGTCGATCGCGAGCGGGATGTCGGCGCCGAGGGTCTCGCGGATCGGCTTGCCGTTCTCCCACGTCTCGGCGACGGCGAGCATCTCGAGGTGCTCCTCCATGCGGTCCGCGATCTTGTTGAGGATGACGGCACGTTCGGCCGCGCTCGTCCGTCCCCAGGCCGGGAACGCCTTCCATCCGGCGGCGACGGCCCGGTCGACGTCCGTGGAGTCACCGCGGGCCACCTCGGTGAACACCTTGCCCGTGACGGGGGTGGGGTTCTCGAAGTACTGCCCGCTGGCGGACGGCACGTACTCCCCGCCGATGAAGTGGTCGTACCGGGATCGGTACTCGACCAGGGAGCCGGGCTCGCCAGGTGCGGCGTAGCTGGTGGGCGAGGGTGCGATGGTCATGGTGGTGCCCTTTCGACGACGCTGTCGGGGCGCACGGGTCGCGCGCCTGCTCCGCACCGTACGACCGCGGGGGTTGCAGGTCGTTGCACGGCCCGCGGCTCCGACGGGTAGCGTGCTGGACACCAGCGCTGGCGATCAGGGAGGAGCGCTCGTGGATTCTCGTGCCGTCAGGACGTTCCGGGTGTTCGTCGTCGTCACCGCCGTCGTCGCCATCGCACTGGGCATCGTGGCCATCGTCTGGCCCCGCCCGTCGCTCGTGCTCGTGGCGCTGTTGTTCGGCGTGTACCTCGTCGTGGCCGGAGCGCTCCGCGTCTTCGCCGCGGTGCGTGGGCACGGCACCCGGCCGGTGTGGCGGTGGACGTCCGGCATCGTCGGCGGCCTGGTCGCGGTCGCGGGGCTCGTGACCCTGCTCGACCCGGCGATCCCGCTCGTCGTCTACGCGGTGCTCGCCGGTGTCGGGTTCGTGATCGAGGGGATCGTGTCGATCGTCGGTGGGTTCGTCGGGCACCCGGGATCGTCGCGCGTGCCGACGCTCGTGAGCGGGGTGCTGTCGATCCTCGGCGGCGTGGCCGTGCTCGTCGCCCCGGGGCTCGCGCTCGCGGTCTTCATGGTGTTCGCCGGCATCGCGCTCATCGTCGTCGGCGCCGCTGCGCTGCTGCTGCTCCCCCCGCGCGCCGCCGTCCGACGCTGACCGCCGTCGCGGCGGCGGCGGCGGCCGAAGGCGCCCTCGAGCAGCGCGCGTTGGTGCGAGTTCATGAACGGACGCTCTACCACCACGGCGAACAGCACGCAGAGCGCGACGGCGACGGGGGCGACACCGAACAGCATCAGCGCGAACTGCACCGGGGTCGGCAGGTCGAGCGGCAGGAGGAGCAGGTTCCCGAGCGCGAGCAAGGGGCTGTGCACCAGGTACACGCTGTACGACACCAGGCCGAACTGGACCAGGCGCCGGCCGCCGAGCACCCCACGCGCGCGGTGCGTCCCGGCGCGCCCCGTCCGCTGCCCCTCGGCGAGGACCATCAGGAGCAGGGTCGATCCGACGCCGACCACGACACCCACCGTGACCCCGGACACGGCGCCGGGCGCCACGACGACCAGGCCGTACGCCGCGACCAGCACCATGGTGGCGACGACCAGCGTCGAGCGCTGGTGACGCAGGAGCGCCCGCGCGAGGCGGGGACGTCGGCGGCGCAGCTCATCCTCGGGGCCGACGACCAGGGACGCGCCGTACATGCCCAGGGCGAAGATGCCCAGGAAGTGGGGCGCCGACCACGCGCCGACCCCGGTCCGGACGGAGACCGCGGCCAACACGAACAGCAGTGCGACGAGGACGAGCGGCGGCACGCGTCGCCAGACGACCAGGAGCACCGGCATCAGGAGCATGAGCTGCATCTCGATCGGCAGGCTCCACAGCGTCCCGTTGATGGTCGTGATCCAGTCCGGCGAGAAGTTGTGCACCAGGAAGACGTGCGCCACGATGCTCTGCAAAGTCACGGGGAGCTTGTCGTCCCAGAGCGTGCCGTGCGGGACCCCCATCACCGGCACGAACGCGATGAGTGCGAGCGAGACCAGCAGCGCGGCGAGGTAGGGCGGCACGAGCCGTCGGATGCGCCGCTGCGCGAACACCACGTAGCTGCTGCCGAGGGCGAGGTCCCGCCGTCCAGCCACCGCGATCATGAGCGTGAACCCGGAGATCGCGACGAAGGCGGGGACCCGTACGTCGCCGGCGTCGAGCAGGCGCCAGACGACGGGCATCGATTCCTCGAGCGCTCCGGCCACCCCGGTGAACCGAGCGGTGTGCGCCAGGACGACGAGGATCGCGAGGATCCCCCGGAGTCCGTCCACGTGGGCGAGGTCGAGCCGGGGAAGACGATCGGATGCCATCCCAACAGCATCTCACATCTCGTATATGAATACCAAGGTCACGCGGAGCCGGTCCCGAACAGCAACCCGAGCACGTAGGTGACGACCGCCGCGCCGAAGCCGATCGCGAGCTGCCGGAACGCGCGCTTGGTGGGCGAGGCGCCGCTGAGCACGCCGACGACGGCGCCGGTGCCGAGCAGGGCGATGCCCACCAGCCCGCCGGCCACCGCGATCGCCGGCCACCCCTGCATGCCGAACAGGAACGGCAGCACCGGGATGATCGCGCCCGAGGCGAAGAAGCAGAAGCTCGACACCGCGGCGCTCAGCCCGGTACCGACCGCCTCGTGGTCGTCCGTGACCGCGGTCGAACCGGTCGCCGGCCGCCGCTCGCCGATGCCGGACAGCACCTGCGCGGCGTGCTCGGTCGCCTCGGCCTCGGACATCCCGCGCGCGCGGTAGACCAGCGCGAGCTCGTTCGCGTCGACGTCGAGGTCCGACACCGCCTTGCCGGCCGCGGGGTGCGGCGCGGACGCCTCGAGCAGTTCGCGTTGCGACCGGACGGAGACGTACTCCCCCGCCCCCATCGACAACGCGCCGGCGAGCAGGCCGGCGATGCCGCTCAGCAGCACGAAGTGCCGGTCGGCCCCCGAGGCACTGATGCCGATGATGAGCGCCAGGTTGGACACCAGACCGTCGTTCGCGCCGAACACCGCCGCCCGGAACGTGCCGGACAGCCGCATCCGGCCCCGGTTCGCGAGCCCGCGCACGACCTCGCCGTGGATCCGCTCGTCGGCGGCCATCCGCGCGGTCGCGTCCGAGTCGTCGGCGTACGGCGAGCGGTCCTCGGCGCGCTGCATGAGCGCGAGGACGAAGACCGACCCGAACCGCTTGGCCAGCACGGCGAGCACCCGGGTGCGCAGGCTCCCCCGCTGGGGCCGTCCGACGTCGTCGCCGAGCAGGTCGAGCCAGTGGTCGGCGTGCCGTCCCTCGGCCTCGGCCAGCGCGGCGAGGATCTCGCGCTCCTCGCCGGAACGGCGGGCAGCGAGGTTGCGGTACACGGCCGCCTCGGCACGTTCGTCGGCCAGGTAGCGACGCCAGCGGCGGACGTCGGCGCGCGGCGCCGGTGTGTCGGATCGGAGGCTCACAGCGACCATCCTGCCGCCTGCGGCCGACGTCCGGTCACCACCAGGGCCGTGGAGACGCGGCAGGGCGCGGACCGGAAGCGGTCGGCGCTGCTCGCGCCGGGCCTCCAGTCCGCGCCCTGGTGGCGACGGATCCCTCGGATCAGTCCCGGACGTAGGCCGGGGCGGCCTCGGCGTGGGCGTCGCCCACCCGGTGCACGCGCAGGTCGTTCGTCGAGCCCTCGATGCCGGGAGGGGACCCGGCCGTCACGATGACGCGGTCGCCGGGGGCGGCCAGGCCGTTCTCGAGGAGGACGTCGTCCACCTGCGAGAAGAGCTCGTCGGTGTGGGTCTTCCGCTCCACCAGGAACGAACGGACACCCCAGGTGAGGGCCATCCGGCGGCGCGTGGCCTCGTTCGGGGTGAAGGCGATGATCGGCAGACCGTGGCGCAGGCGCGACATGCGGCGGGCCGAGTCGCCGGACTCGGTGAAGACGCAGAGGTACGACGCCTCGGTGAACTCGGCGATCTCGACGGCGGCGAGGGTGATCGCACCGCCGAGGGTGCGCGGCTTGGTGCCGAGCGGGGCGATGCGCTCGAGACCGTGGTCCTCGGTGGACTCGACGATGCGGGCCATGGTGCGGACGGTCTGCACCGGGTACTCACCGACGCTCGTCTCACCGGACAGCATGACCGCGTCGGCACCGTCGAGGACGGCGTTCGCGACGTCGGAGGTCTCGGCGCGGGTGGGGATCGGCGACGAGATCATCGACTCGAGCATCTGCGTCGCGACGATGACCGGCTTGGCCATGCGGCGGGACAGCTCGACGGCGCGCTTCTGCACGATCGGGACGGCCTCGAGCGGGAGCTCGACGCCGAGGTCACCGCGGGCGACCATGATGCTGTCGAAGGCGTCGATGATCTCCTCGAGCGCGTCGACGGCCTGGGGCTTCTCGACCTTGGCGATGACCGGCAGGCGCTTGCCCTCTTCGTCCATGATCTCGTGGGCACGCACGACGTCGCTCGCGTTGCGCACGAACGACAGCGCGATGAGGTCGGCGCCCTGGCGGATCGCCCAGCGCAGGTCGGCTTCGTCCTTCTCGCTCAGCGCGGGGACGTTGACGGCGACGCCGGGCAGGTTGATGCCCTTGTTGTTGGACACCGTGCCGGGGACGACGACCTCGGTGCGGACCCGAACGCCGTCGGTGTCGAGGACACGGAGGCGGACACGGCCGTCGTCGATGAGCAGCGGGTCGCCGGGCTTGACGTCCTGCGGCAGGCCCTTGAACGTCGTGCCGCAGATCTCCTTCGAGCCGGGGACGTCCTCGGTCGTGATGGTGAAGATGTCACCGACCGCGAGGTCGTGCGGGCCGTCGGCGAAGCGTGCCAGACGGATCTTCGGACCCTGCAGGTCGACGAGGATCGCGACGGGCTTGCCGAGTTCTTCGGCGGCACGACGGACGTTGACGTAGTTGGCCTCGTGGACGCTGTAGTCACCGTGGCTGAGGTTGAGGCGGGCGACGTCGACGCCCGCTTCGATGATCTCCTTGACGGTCTCGTAGTCCGACGTTGCCGGTCCGAGCGTCGAAACGATCTTTGCGCGTCTCAATGGATTCCTTCGTGGTGGTGGATGGAGCTTGGGTTTCCGCGCTGTGGGGCCGCGCGGAACGAAGCGAGGCCACCAGCACCCTACCGAGTGCTGGTGGCCTCACGCTCACGGGAGCGTGAGCATCTGGTGGAGACGGTCCGCCGTCTGGCGGCGGTCCGACATCTGGTGCGCGTCCGACATTCCGTGATCGTCCGACATCAGACGGAGATCGCCCGGTCGGTCGCCTTGACCGGTGCCGGCAGGATCGTGGAACCCTCGAGGTACTCGTCGACCTGGGCGGCCGCGGCACGGCCCTCGGCGATCGCCCACACGATGAGCGACTGCCCGCGACCCGCGTCGCCGGCGACGAACACGCCGGCCTCGTTGGTCGCGTAGTCGGCACGGCGGTCGAGCGACCCGGAGACCGTGGTCGGCAGACCGAGCTGGGGCTCGATCGTGTCCGACTCGGGGCCGGTGAAGCCCATCGCGATGAGGACCAGGTCGGCCGGGATCTCCCGCTCGCTGCCCGCCTTCGGGACCCGCCGGCCGTCGAGGTACTCGGTCTCCGCGACCCGGAGTGCGCGGACCTCGCCGGCGTCGTTCGACAGGAACTCGACGGTCGAGGCGAGGAAGTGCCGCTCGCCGCCCTCTTCGTGGGCGCTCGTGATCTCGAACACGGTCGGGAACATCGGCCACGGCTGGTCGGACGGACGCTCGAGCGGCGGCTGCTTGCCGATCGCCAGGTTCGTCACGCTCAGCGCACCCTGGCGGTGAGCGGTCCCGATGCAGTCCGCACCGGTGTCGCCGCCGCCGATGACGACGACGTGCTTGCCCTCTGCCGTGATCTGGTTGTCGACCGTCGTGCCCGCGTTCGCCTTGTTCTGCTGGACCAGGTAGTCCATGGCGAAGTGCACGCCCTCGAGGTCGCGCCCCGGGATCGGCAGGTCGCGCGGCACCGTCGCACCGGTGGCGACGACGACCGCGTCGTAGCGCGACTTCAGGTCGTCCCAGGTGATGTCCTTGCCGATCTCGACCCCGGCACGGAACCGGGTGCCCTCGGCCTGCATCTGGGCGAGGCGCGCGTCGATCTGGCGCTTCTCCATCTTGAAGTCCGGGATGCCGTAGCGGAGCAGGCCGCCGATGCGGTCGTCCCGCTCGTAGACGGCGACCGTGTGGCCGGCACGCGTGAGCTGCTGCGCGGCGGCGAGCCCGGCGGGGCCGGAGCCCACGACGGCGACGGTCTTGCCCGTCAGGCGCTCCGGCGGGTGCGGGGTGACCCAGCCGTTCTGGAACGCCTGGTCGATGATCGAGACCTCGACCTGCTTGATCGTCACCGGGGGCTGGTTGATGCCGAGCACGCACGACGACTCGCACGGTGCCGGGCAGAGCCGACCCGTGAACTCCGGGAAGTTGTTCGTCTCGTGCAGGCGCTCGATCGCCTGGCGGCCCTCACCGCGCCAGGTCAGGTCGTTCCACTCCGGGATCAGGTTGCCGAGCGGGCAGCCCTGGTGGCAGAACGGCACGCCGCAGTCCATGCAGCGGCCGGCCTGGCGCTTCAGGACACCGGACTCCTGCTGCTCGTAGACCTCTTTCCAGTCCATGAGCCGCACGGGCACGGGTCGCCGGGGCGGGAGTTCGCGTTCCTGGACCTTCAGGAATCCCTTGGGGTCAGCCACCGGTCACCTCCGAGGTCGTGTCGGGCACTGCCTGTTCCGGACGTGCGTGACGCTCAGCCACCGGTCACCTCCATGATCCTGTTCCAAACGATGTCACCGTCGGGGTCGAGCCCCTCGTCGACGGCCTGTCTGCGCGTCTCGAGCACCGCCGCGTAGTCGCGCGGCAGCACCTTGACGAAGTCGCTCAGGTCTCCGGACGCCAGCAGGTCGGACGCGAGCGTCGACCCCGTCTCGTCGGCGTGCCGGGTGAGCAGGTCGGTGACGATCTCGACGTCGGCGCTGTCGAGCGCCTCGAGCCGGAGTTCGCCGGACGCCAGGGCGTCGGTGTTGACGTGTTCCTGGCGCAGGCCTCGGACGTACGCCGTTCCACCGGACATGCCGGCACCGAGGTTCCGGCCGGTCTCGCCGAGGATGAGCGCGAGCCCGCCCGTCATGTACTCGAGCGCGTGGTCGCCCACGCCCTCGACGACGGCCGTGGCACCGGAGTTCCGCACCAGGAACCGCTCGCCCACGATGCCGCGGATGAACATGCTGCCCTGGGTGGCGCCGTACCCGATGACGTTGCCGGCGATGACGTTCTCGGCCGGGTCGAAGCCCGAGCCGGCGTCGGGACGGACGACGATCTGGCCGCCGGAGAGCCCCTTGCCGACGTAGTCGTTGCTGTCGCCGATGAGCCGCAGCGTGATGCCTGCCGGCAGGAACGCACCGAGCGACTGCCCGGCGGAACCGCGCAGCGTCACGTCGATCGAGCCGTTCGGCAGGCCGTGCTCGCCGTGCCGCAGGGTCACCTGGTGGCCGAGCATGGTGCCGACGGCGCGCTCGGTGTTGCGGATGGGCAGGTCGAGCGCGATCGAACCGCCGTGATCGAGCACGTCCGCGGTCTGCTGGATGAGCTGCACGTCGAAGTGCTGGTCCAGCTCGTGGTCCTGCTCGCGGTGGTGGCGGCGCGGTTCGGCGTCGTCGAAGTGCGGTCCCTTGAGCACCGGCGCGAGGTCGAGCCCCGAGGCCTTCCAGTGCTCGACGGCACGGTCGACGTCGAGCGCGTCGGTCTGCCCGATCGCCTCGTCGAGGCTGCGGAAGCCGAGCTCGGCGAGGAGCTCGCGGACCTCTTGCGCGATGAACTCGAAGAAGTTCACGACGAACTCGGGCTTGCCGGAGAACCGCTTGCGGAGCTCGGGGTTCTGCGTGGCGACGCCGACCGGGCAGGTGTCCAGGTGGCAGACGCGCATCAGGATGCAGCCCTCGACCACGAGCGGGGCGGTCGCGAAGCCGTACTCCTCGGCCCCGAGCAACGCGGCCACGACCACGTCGCGTCCGGTCTTCATCTGCCCGTCCACCTGCACGACGACGCGGTCACGCATGCCGTTCAGCATGAGCGTCTGCTGGGTCTCGGCCAGGCCGATCTCCCACGGGGTGCCGGCGTGCTTGAGCGAGTTGAGCGGGCTCGCGCCGGTGCCGCCGTCGTGGCCGGACACGAGCACGACGTCGGCCAGGGCCTTCGTCACGCCGGCCGCGACCGCACCGATGCCGGACTGGCTCACGAGCTTCACGTGGACGCGGGCGGCCGGGTTGGCGCGCTTGACGTCGAAGATCAGCTGCTTGAGGTCCTCGATGGAGTAGATGTCGTGGTGCGGCGGCGGCGAGATGAGGCCGACGCCCGCGGTGGCGTGCCGGGTGCGGGCCACCCACGGGTAGACCTTGGCCGGGGGCAGCTGACCGCCCTCGCCGGGCTTCGCGCCCTGCGCCATCTTGAGCTGGATGTCGGTGGCGTGCGTGAGGTACATGCTCGTCACGCCGAACCGGCCGGAGGCGACCTGCTTGATCGCGCTGCGGCGCTCGGGGTCGAGCAGGCGGTCGACGTCCTCGCCGCCCTCACCCGTGTTCGACCGGCCACCGAGTCGGTTCATCGCGATGGCGAGCGTCTCGTGGGCCTCCTTCGAGATGGACCCGTAGGACATCGCACCGGTGTTGAACCGCTTGACGATCGACTCGATCGACTCGACCTCGTCGAGCGCGATGGGCTTCCGAGCGCCCTGCTTGAACCGGAACAGCCCGCGGAGCGTCATGAGCTGTTCGGACTGGTCGTCCACGGCGCTCGAGTACTCGCGGAAGATGTCGTAGCGGCGGGCACGGGTGGCGTGCTGCAGGCGGAACACCGTGTCCGGGTTGAACAGGTGCGGCGGGCCCTGACGGCGCCACTGGTACTCGCCACCGATCTGCAGTCGCTCGTGCGAGAGCACCGCGCCGTCCTGCGGGTACGCCTGGGCGTGCCGCTCGGCGTTCTCCTTGGCGATGACGTCGATGTCGACGCCACCCAGGATCGACGAGGTGCCCGTGAAGTACTTGTCGACGAACTCCTGGCTGAGCCCGACGGCCTCGAACGCCTGCGCACCGGCGTAGCTGGACACCGTGGAGATGCCCATCTTCGACATGATCTTCAGCACGCCCTTGCCGAGCGCCTTGATGACGTTCTTGACGGCCTGCTCCGGGGTGATCCCGGGGATCATGCCGGCGCGGACCAGGTTCTCGCAGGTCTCCATCGCCAGGTACGGGTTGATCGCCGAGGCGCCGTACCCGATGAGGGTCGCCACGTGGTGGACCTCGCGCACGTCGCCGGCCTCGACGATCAGCCCGACCTTCATGCGCTGCTCGGTGCGGATCAGGTGGTGGTGGACCGCGGCGAGGAGCAGGAGGCTCGGCACCGGTGCCTGCTCGGAGTTGCCGTCGCGGTCGGACAGCACGATGAACTGCTTGCCGGACTCGATCGCGGCGTCGACCTCGTCGCACACGGCGGCGATGCGCTTCTGCATCGCCTTCTTGCCGGCGTCGACGCGGTACAGGCCCTTGATCGTGACGGTCAGGTGGCGACCCGACTCGGTCTCGAAGTGCTGGACCTTGGCGAGCTGGTCGTTGTCGATCACCGGGAAGTCGAGCGTGATCTGCTTCGCGTGCTCGGGACCGGCGGAGAGCAGGTTGCGCTCCGGACCGAGTCCCATCCCCATCGACGTGATGACCTGCTCGCGGATCGAGTCGAGCGGCGGGTTGGTCACCTGCGCGAACTGCTGCGTGAAGTAGTCGAAGAGCAGGCGTGGACGCTCCGACAGCACGGCGATCGGGGTGTCCGATCCCATCGCCCCGAGGGGTTCGGCACCCGCTGCCGCCATCGGGCGCAGCAGGATGCGGACTTCTTCCTCGGTGTACCCGAACGCGCGCTGCCGACGGGTGACCGAGGCCGGGGTGTGCACGATGTGCTCGCGCTCCGGCAGGTCGTTGAGGTTGATGCGGCCGGCTTCGAGCCAGTCGCCCCAGGGACCGGCGGCGGCGAGCTCGCGCTTGACCTCGTCGTCCTCGATGATGCGGCCGGCCTCGGTGTCCACCAGGAACATCCGGCCCGGACGCAGGCGACCCTTGCGCACGACCTTGGCGGCCGGCACGTCGATGACCCCGGTCTCGGAGCCCATCACGATGAGGCCGTCGTCGGTGACCAGGAAGCGTCCGGGGCGCAGGCCGTTGCGGTCGAGGGTGGCGCCGACGAGTGAGCCGTCGGTGAAGGTGATCGCGGCGGGGCCGTCCCACGGCTCCATGAGCATCGAGTGGTACTCGTAGAACGCGCGGAGGTCCGGGTCCATGCCGACCTGGTTCTCCCACGCCTCGGGCACCATCATCGACACGGCGTGCGGCAGGGTCCGGCCGGTCAGGGTCAGCAGCTCGAGGACCTCGTCGAACGAGGCCGAGTCGCTCGCCCCCGGGCTCACGATGGGCAGCAGCGGGGCCATGTCGCCGAGCAGTTCGCTCTCGAGCTGCGACTGGCGGGCGCGCATCCAGTTCCGGTTGCCGCGCACGGTGTTGATCTCACCGTTGTGGGCGATCGTCCGGAACGGCTGCGCGAGCGGCCATGACGGGAACGTGTTGGTGGAGTAGCGCGAGTGCACGATCGCGAGCTTCGACGCGAAGCGCTCGTCGCTGAGGTCCGGGTAGAACGGCTCGAGCTGGAGCGTCGTGACCATGCCCTTGTAGACCATGGTGCGGCTCGACAGCGACATGAAGTACAGGTCGTTGTCGTGCTCGGCGCGCTTGCGGAGGCGGAAGGCCTGACGGTCCAGCGCGATGCCGCTCCACGAGGCACCGTGCACGTCGTGCCGGATGGAGGCGACGAAGAGCTGCTCGAACGCCGGCATCGCGGCACGGGCGAGCGTGCCGAGGACCTCCGGACGCACCGGGACCTCGCGCCACCCGAGGACCTTCAGGCCCTCTTCGCGGGCGAGTCGCTCGACGGCGCCCTTCACCGCGTGGCGGGCGTCGTCGTCCAGGGGCAGGTAGGCGGTGCCGACGGCGTACTCCCCCGCTGCCGGCAGCTCGAACGGCACGACGGCCCGCAGGAACTCGTCGGGCACCTGGCACAGGATGCCCGCGCCGTCACCGGTGCCAGCGTCGGACCCCACGGCACCGCGGTGCTCGAGGTTCCGGAGCGCACCGAGGGCCGCGTCGACGATGTCGTGCCCGGGCGTGCCGCGCAGGGTCGCGACCATCGCGAGACCGCAGGCGTCCTTCTCGTTCGCCGGGTCGTACATGCCCGTGGCGTCCGGGATCGCGGAGAAGCGGCGGTGCGGCGGCACGAGGCTCGTCGGTGCCGAGGGCTGGGTTGGCTGGAGCGCCATGGGGAACCGTCCTCACGAGGAAGTGGAACAGGGACAGCGGTGGCCCGGTGGTGCGTTCCGCCCGAGCGGGCGGGACTGGTGCCCGTGCCCGCCGTCAGTGAGTTGCCCTGCCGGCCGGCGAGGTTGCTGGGCCCCGCTTGTGGCGGAGACCGTCTGGTGCTGCTGCTGCTGCTGGTGGTGCTGCACGTGACCGGTGGTCGTCGGGAGCGGGTGCTCCCCCACGGGATCAGCGAGTGGTCGTGACCGGTTCGTCGCTCGTGACGCCGTCTGCTGCGTCGTCATCGTGCTCCGAGAAGGTGTCCTCGGAGTCTACAACGGAGGTCGGACGGGGCCCGCGACCCGGCAGGTACGGGCTCGGCTCCTTGCCGGTGTGGCGACGGCTCTGCACCACGAAGATCAGGATGCCGATCACGACCGCGGCGAGGGCCACCCACACGTTGGTACGGACGCCGAAGAAGGTCTCGCTCGTGTCGACGCGGATGGACTCGAGCACCGAGCGCCCGGCGCCGTACCAGATCAGGTACAGGCCGAGGACCTTGCCCCACTGCAGGGTGAACTTGCGCGCCAGGAAGAGGATGACGACCACACCGAGGACGTTCCAGATGATCTCGTACAGGAACGTCGGGTGGAACAGCGTGCCCTCGGGCAGGCCCTTCGGGAACGCGGCGTTGCTCGAGTCGATCTCGAGGCCCCAGGGCAGGCTCGTCGGCATGCCGAAGAGCTCCTGGTTGAAGTAGTTGCCCAGGCGACCGAAGGCCTGTGCGAGCAGGACGCCCGGCACGACCGCGTCGATGAACGACGTGAACCGCAGGCCCACCTGACGGCAGCCGATCCACGCACCGACCGACCCGAGGATGAGCGCCCCGAAGATGGCGAGCCCGCCCTCCCAGATGTACAGGAAGGACAGTGGGTCGATGCCGGGGCCGAAGTAGTCGGACACGTGGGTGAACACGTGGAAGAGACGACCGCCGATGATGCCGGCGGGCACGGCCCAGATCGCGATGTCGATGATGATCCAGCGCTCGACGCCACGGGCGTTGAGTCGTCGGTTCGCCAGGACGACCGCGGCCACGATCCCGATCAGGATGCAGATCGCGTACGCGTGGATGCGGAAGTCGAGGGGCAGCGACCAGCCGAACGCGTCGCGCAGCCAGGCGGTCAGGTCGAAGTACTGCCAGGCGGTGCTCGGGCTCGGGATGCTCAGGAGGGGCATGGAGGTGCTGTCGCCTTTCGGAACTGACGGGGCGCGGTCGACGTGGCGTCGGCCTCGCTCACTGTAGCGCGGCTCGCGGGCCGGACAGGAACTGGACTAGCGGCGGCGGGCGCCGGTGGCGAGGTCGGCGGCACGGTCGGCCACACCCTGCACACCGAGGTCGGCCAGCGCACGGACGAACGCGGACCCGACGATGGCACCGTCGGCGTACTCGAGGACCTCACCGACCTGCTCGGCCGTCGAGATCCCGAGACCGACGCAGGTGCGCTCGACCCCGGCGTCGCGCAGACGCGACACCACCGTGCGGGCGGCGACGTCGACGCCGACCCGGGCACCGGTCACACCCATCGTCGAGACGGCGTACACGAACCCACGGCTGGCCTCGACCGCCTGGCGCATGCGCTCGTCCGACGAGGACGGTGCGGCGAGGAAGACCCGGTCGAGCCCGGTCCGCTCCGAGGCCTCGGTCCACGCGGAGGCCTCGTCGGGGATGAGGTCGGGCGTGATGAGGCCGGCTGCACCGGCGGCGACGAGGTCGTCGGCGAAGCGGTCCACGCCGTAGCGCAGCACCGGGTTCCAGTAGGTCATGACGAGGACCGGCACGTCGGCCCGCTCGGTGATCTGCTGCACGGCGTCGAAGACCTGTGCGACCCGGAAGCCGTTCGCCAGGCTCTC
The DNA here is from genome assembly GCF_003234305.1 of Curtobacterium sp. MCLR17_055. Taxonomy (NCBI): domain Bacteria; kingdom Bacillati; phylum Actinomycetota; class Actinomycetes; order Micrococcales; family Microbacteriaceae; genus Curtobacterium; species Curtobacterium sp. MCLR17_055. Next base: position 70,277 of record NZ_QKSX01000012.1, on the reverse strand, counting down.
CTCGGCTGCCCGCTGGATCACGGGGCCGTCCATCACGGGGTCGGAGTACGGCAGACCGAACTCGATGACGTCCACGCCGTTCTCGGCGAGGGCGACGGCGGCGTCGACGCTGGTCTGCAGGTTCGGGTACCCGGCGGGCAGGTAGCCGACGACGGCTCCGGCGCGCTCGGCGTTGGCGGCGTCGATCGTCTGGGCGACGGTCTTGTTCGTGGTCACAGCTGCACCGCGTTCTCGTCGAGGATGCCGAAGTAGCGACTGGCGGACGCGACGTCCTTGTCACCGCGGCCGGACAGGTTCACGAGCACGACGCCCTCGGGCCCGAGCTCCTTGCCGAGCTTCATCGCACCGGCGAGGGCGTGGGACGACTCGATCGCCGGGATGATGCCCTCGGTCTGGCTCAGCAGGCGGAACGCCTCCATGGCTTCGGTGTCGGTGATCGGCTGGTACTTCGCGCGGCCGATCGACGCCAGGTACGCGTGCTCTGGTCCGACGCTCGGGTAGTCGAGTCCGGCGGAGATGCTGTGGCTCTCGATCGTCTGGCCGTCCTCGTCCTGCATCAGGTACGACTTCGCGCCCTGCAGGACGCCCTCGCGACCGAGCGTGATGCTCGCCGCGTGCCGACCGGTCTCGACGCCGTCGCCGCCGGCCTCGAAGCCGTGCAGTGCGACGGACTCGTCGTCGAGGAACGCCTCGAAGATGCCCATCGCGTTCGAGCCGCCGCCGACGCACGCTGCGACGGCGTCCGGCAGGCGACCGACGCGGTCGAGGACCTGCTGGCGTGCTTCCTCGCCGATGACCTTGTGGAACTCGCGCACCATCTCGGGGAACGGGTGCGGACCGGCGACCGTGCCGAGCAGGTAGTGCGTCGACTCGACGTTGGCGACCCAGTCGCGCAGGGCGTCGTTGATGGCGTCCTTCAGGGTGCGCGAACCGGTCTCGACCGGGATCACCTCGGCACCGAGCAGGCGCATCCGGGCCACGTTGAGGGCCTGTCGCTCGGTGTCCACGGCGCCCATGTAGACGACGCACTCCATGCCGAACAGGGCTGCGGCGGTCGCCGTCGCGACGCCGTGCTGGCCGGCACCGGTCTCCGCGATCAGGCGGGTCTTGCCGAGCCGACGGGCGACGAGTGCCTGGCCGAGGACGTTGTTGATCTTGTGGGACCCGGTGTGGTTCAGGTCCTCGCGCTTCAGGATGACCCGGGCGCCACCGGCGTGCTTCGCGAAGCGCGGCACCTCGGTGATGATCGAGGGGCGCCCGGTGTAGTCGCGCTGCAGCTCGTCGAGCTCCGCACGGAACGCCGGGTCCGCCCAGGCCTGGCGGAAGGCGGCCTCGAGCTCGTCGAGCGCGAGGACGAGGGACTCGGGGACGAAGCGTCCGCCGAAGTCACCGAAGTAGGGGCCGTGCAGGTCGCGGAGTGAGGTCACGATGTGTCTCCCGGGACGAGTCCGACGCGGCTGGTCGGCCGCGTCGGACGGGTGGAACGTGCGGCCGCGGTCGGCGGCCTCGATGCATGGAGCGGACCAGGCCGCGGCTCGGCGGCCTGGTGGGCCGGTCAGGCCCGGTCGGCGGCGTCGACGAACGACGCCAGGGTCGCGGCGGGGTCGTCCCCCGTCACGAGCGCTTCGCCGACCAGCACGACGTCGGCGCCGGCCGCCCGGTAGTGGGCGACGTCGGCCGGACCGGAGACCGCGGACTCGGCGACCCGCACGACCCCGGAGGGGATGCGGTCAGCGAGCGACCCGAACAGGTCGCGGTCGAGCGAGAAGTCGGTGAGGTCCCGCGCGTTGACGCCGAGGATGCGGGCACCGGCGTCGAGGCCACGCGTGACCTCGTCACCGGAGTGCGCCTCGACCAGCACGCGCATGCCGAGTTCTTCGGCCAGGGTGTGCAGCTCAACAAGACGGGCCTGCTCGAGCGCCGCCACGATGAGCAGCACGACGTCGGCACCGGACGCCCGGGCCTCGATCACCTGGTACGGGTCGGCGATGAAGTCCTTGCGCAGCACGGGCACCCCGACGCGGGCCTTCACGGCTTCGAGGTCGGCGAGGCTGCCGAGGAACTTGCGGCCCTCGGTCAGGACGCTGATCGTCGAGGCCCCGCCACGCTCGTAGTCGGCGGCGAGGGCGGCCGGGTCGGCGATCGCGGCCATCGACCCGCGGGACGGGCTGGCGCGCTTGACCTCGGCGATGATCTTCACCCGGTCACCCGGGCTGAGGAACGCGAGGGCGTCGAGCGGCGACGCCACCCGGTCGAGGTCGCGTTCGACGTCCGAGTACGGACGGTCGACACGACGGGCGGCGGCGTCCTCGAGCGCGCCCGCGACGAGGGTCTCGAGCACGTTCGGCATCGGGAGACCCCTACTCGCCGTGGTGCTTGGGGACGAACTTCGGACCGTCGACGCCGTAGCCGGCCTTCTTCATCACGCCACCGACGATGAGGCCGATGAGGACGACGCCAGCGGAGGCCCAGACGCCCCACGGCTGGTCGAACCAGAAGAACAGCGTGCCTGCCGCGAATCCGATCAGCATGATCACGACGGCGGTCCAGGCGGCCGGCGAGTGGCCTTCGCCGAGTTCTGCGGGCTCAGTGTTGCTCACGGTGCTCCTCGTTCTGCTCCGGCGTCGTCGGTCGAGCGACGCCCTGTCGATCCTACCGTGTCGTCACTCGGCGCCCCCGCGCCCGCGCCGTCGGCGGTGGTCGGGTCCACACCCGCGCTCAGGTCGTCCCAGTCGACGACCGCGTCGCGCTGGACGGGAGCTGCTGCACGTGCTGCTGCGGCGGCTCCGGCGGTGGCGGCACCGTACTTCCGGCTCGGGCCGGGCCAGGCGCGCTGGACCACGATGACGACCACGCCGAGCAGCACGGCGAGCACGCCACCCACGATCCCGACGGCGGGCCACGGGCTCACGGAGACGCTCGACACGACACCGCGGACGGCACCGAGGTCACTGACCCCGGCGACCTCGCCGACGGCACCGCGTGCGGCGGCGATCGGGTCGCCGAGGGCGGTGATGCCGCTGACGACCACGCCGAGGCCGAGCAGGATCTCGACGGCGGCGAGCACGATGCGCAGCACCCGTCCGGCGATGGTCATCGCCAGGAAGAGCGCGAGGCTCGCGATCGCCAACGCGGTGTACTGCGGCACGACCGCCGCCCCGTCGGCCGAGACCGTCGAGGTGACGGCGGCACCCGCGTGCAGGCGGACGGTGAACCAGGTCTGGGTCCAGGCGAGCATGATGACGCCGGCGACCAGGAGCCCGGCGACGACGACGATCGGACGAGAACGCTTCACGAGCGGACCTCGCGCATCCGGTTCGCCGTGGCGACGGCACGCAGCGGAGCCGCGGCCTTGTTGACCGCCTCGACGTGCTCGGTCTCCGGGTCGGAGTCCGCCACGAGTCCGGCCCCGGCCTGCACGCGGGCCACGCCGTCCTTGATCAGGGCGGTGCGGATCGCGATCGCCAGGTCGGCGTCACCCGCGAAGTCGAAGTACCCGACGACACCGGCGTACGCACCGCGCTTCGCCGGTTCGAGCTCGTCGATGATCTCGAGCGCACGCGGCTTCGGCGCGCCCGAGAGCGTGCCGGCCGGGAACGTCGCGCGGAACACGTCGATCGCCGAGGCGTCGGGGCGCACCCGCCCCTCGACGCTCGACACCAGGTGCATGATGTGGCTGAACCGCTCGACGGTCATGAACTCGGTGACGCTGACGGTGCCGGGCTCGCACACCTTCTGCAGGTCGTTGCGTGCGAGGTCGACGAGCATCAGGTGCTCGGCGCGCTCCTTCGGGTCGCCGAGCAGGTCCTCGCCGAGGTGGACGTCCGCTTCCGGGGTGGCACCGCGCGGGCGGGACCCGGCGATCGGGTGCGTGATGGCGCGGTCGCCCTGCACCTTGACCAGCGCCTCCGGCGATGCGCCGACGATCCAGAACCGCTCGTCGGCGGTGTCCGCGAGGGCGAGGAAGTACATGTACGGACTCGGGTTCAGCGTCCGGAGCACCCGGTAGACGTCGAGCGGGTCCGCCGTGACCTCGTGGTCGAACCGCTGCGAGATGACGACCTGGAACACGTCACCGTCGCGGATGAAGCCCTTCGAGCGCTCGACGGCCGCCATGTAGTCGGCCGGGCTCGTGCGGTGGGTGGGGGTCGGCTCGGCGATCTCGAAGGCCTCGGCCACGGTCGCGATGCTCGGCTGCACCAGGTCGCCCTGCATGCGGTCGAGTCGCTGCTGCGCGTCCGTCCAGAGGGTGTCCGCGTCGTCGGTGCCGTCGTTCAGCACGCTCGCGACCAGCAGCACGAGACCGGTGCGGTGGTCGAGCGCGGCGAGCTCGGAGACGAACGACAGCGCCTGTCCGGGCACGTCGAAGTCGGCCGGCGGCACGTTCGGCAGGTGCTCGAGCTGGCGCACGGCCTCCCACCCGATGAAGCCGACGGTCCCGCCGACGAGCGGCGGCGAGCCGGGCACGCGGGGCGTCGCCCAGCGCTCGTGCAACCGTGCGAGGACCTCGAGCGGGGCACCGTCGAGCGACCCGACGGCGCGCTCGGCGTCGATGCCGGTGTCGATCCAGGCCGCGCGGTCGCCCTCCTGGGTCAGGACGCCGAAGCTCCGCACGCCGACGAACGACCAGCGCGACCACAGGCCACCCTGACCGGCGGACTCGAGCAGGAAGGACCCGGGGCGGCCGTCGGCGAGCTTGCGGTAGACGCCGACCGGCGTCTCGCTGTCGCCGTACAGCGCACGGACGACCGGCAGGACGCGGTGGTCGCCGAGCAGGCCGTCGAACTCCGGTCGGGAGGTCGTGTGCGGGGCCTCGGAGATCGTCGCGGTGGTCATCGGGTCGGCTCCACGGCCGTGTCCGCCGGGGCGGACATGGTCACGGGCGCGAGCGGGTCGACGTCGAAGCACCGGTGCGCACCGGTGTGGCACGCCGCCCCGACCTGCTGCACCGTGACGAGGAGCGTGTCGTCGTCGCAGTCCAGCGCAGCACCGCGGACGTACTGCGCGTGTCCCGACGTGTCGCCCTTCCGCCAGTACTCGTTCCGCGACCGCGACCAGAAGGTCACACGGCCTTCGGTGAGGGTGCGGCGGAGGGCTTCCCGGTCCATGTAGCCGAGCATGAGGACGTCCTTCGACGATTCCTCCTGCACGATGGCGGGGAGCAGGCCGTCCGCACCGAAGTGTGCGCGGTCGAGGACCGCCTCGGTGTCGGTGCTGGTGCTGTCGGTCATGAGGCTCCTAGCCTACGGCGGCGGATCAGCGGACGGCGTGACCGGTCGCGCGGAGCGCGGCCTTGACGTCCCCCACGGTCATCTCGCCACGGTGGAATACGCTGGCGGCGAGGACTGCATCCGCACCCGCGTCGACGGCCGGGGCGAAGTGCTCGACGCGACCCGCGCCTCCCGAGGCGATCACCGGGACCGACGAGACGGCGCGCACCGCGGCCACGAGTTCGAGGTCGAACCCGTTCTTCGTGCCGTCGGCGTCGATGGAGTTGACGAGCAGCTCCCCCGCGCCCCGCTCGACGGCCTCGCGTGCCCACGCGATGGCGTCGAGGTCGGACTCGGTCCGCCCGCCGTGGGTGGTGACCACGAAGCCCGAGGGCATCCGGTCGGAGCGCTTGACGTCGAGCGACAGCACGACGGCCTGGGCACCGAACCGGTCGGCGATCTCGCCGATGAGCTCGTGCCGGGCGATCGCTGCGCTGTTCACGCCGATCTTGTCCGCGCCGCACTGCTGCAGCCGCGAGACGTCGTCCACACTGCGCACCCCGCCGCCGACGGTGAGCGGGATGAAGACCTGCTCGGCCGTCCGGGTCACGGTGTCGTACATCGTCGCCCGGTTCTCGACCGTGGCGCCGACGTCGAGGAAGGTCAGCTCGTCGGCACCCTGCTCGTAGTACCGAGCCGCGAGTTCGACGGGGTCACCGGCGTCCTGCAGGTCGAGGAAGTTCACGCCCTTGACGACGCGGCCGCCCTTGACGTCGAGGCACGGGATGACCCGGACCGACACGCCACCGGCGGTCACAGGCGTGCGGCGTGGATCGGGCTGACGAGGATCGCCCGGGCGCCGAGGTCGTAGAGCGCGTCCATGATGAGGTTCGCGTCGTCGCGCGGGATCATCACGCGGACCGCGGCCCAGTCGCGGTCGTGCAGCGGCGACACGGTGGGCGACTCGATGCCGGACGCCACCGCGGTCGCCTGCTCGAGCAGGGCCGTGGGGACGTCGTAGTCGAGCATCACGTAGCCACGGGCGACGAGCACGCCCTGCAGGCGTCGGCGGAGCACGTCGATGCCGGGGATGGTCTCGTCGGTGGAGACGAGCACCGCGGTCGACTCGAGGATCACCGGGCCGAAGATCTCGAGGCCCGCCTGCCGGAGCGTGCTGCCCGTCGATACGACGTCGGCCACGGCGTCGGCGACCCCGAGCCGGACGGCGCTCTCGACCGCGCCGTCGAGCTTCACGAGCGTGGAGCTGACGCCGTGCTCGGCGAGGAAGGCCCCGACCAGGCCGGGGTAGCTCGTGGCGACCCGGACGCCGTCGAGGTCCTGCAGCGAGCCGAACCGACCGGGCGTGCCGGCGAACCGGAAGGTGGAGTCGGCGAAGCCGAGCGCGTCGACCTCGTGCGCCTCGGACCCGGAGTCGAGCAGCAGGTCGCGGCCGGTGATGCCGACGTCGAGTGCGCCGGACCCCACGTACGTGGCGATGTCCCGCGGGCGGAGGAAGAAGAACTCGACGCCGTTGCGCTCGTCGAGCAGGTGCAGCGCCTTCGGGTCGCGGCGGCCGGCGTACCCGGCCTCCCGCAGCATGTCGGACGCGGTCTCGGACAGGGAGCCCTTGTTGGGCACGGCGATGCGGAGCATCAGTGGGTCTGCTTTCTGTGGGGTCGTCGGCGGTCGTCGGTGCGCCGGGCGGCGCTTCCTACAGATGTCGCCAGACGTCCGCCGGGGTGAGCCCCTTGGCGACCATGAGGACCTGGAGGTGGTAGATCAGCTGGGAGATCTCCTCCGAGGTCCGCTCGTCGCCCTCGTACTCGGCCGCCATCCAGACCTCGGCGGCTTCTTCCACGATCTTCTTGCCGATCTGGTGCACGCCGGCGTCCAGTTCGGCGACGGTGCCGGAGCCCTCGGGGCGCGTGCGCGCCTTCTCGGTGAGCTCCTGGAACAGGTCGTCGAACGTCTTCACGGGGTCCAGGCTACCGGTCTCCGCTGACGCTTCCGACGCACCGTCCGGACGGGAGGCAGTGGTCGCCCCGGTGACGCCGGTACCGTCCGGCGCTCCCCCGGTCACGAGCGCGCCCGAGCGGCGGCCTCGCGCAGGTCGGCGATGCGCGCGGCGGGTTCGCCGCCGTACACCGCGGAGCCCGCGACCAGCGTGTCGGCACCGCTCCGGACGGCCTCGGGCACGGTGTCGACGGCGATCCCGCCGTCCACCTCGAGCCACACGTCGAGCCCGGAGGCATCGACGGCGGCGCGGGCGTCGGCGAGCTTCGGCATCACGGACGGCATGAAGGACTGGCCGCCGAACCCGGGCTCGACGGTCATGAGCAGGATCATGTCGTAGGCGTCGAGGTGGTGCAGCACCTGCGTGATCGGGGTGCCGGGCTTCACGGCGACGGCGGCGCGGGCACCGTTCGACCGGATCGCCGCGGCGGTCGCCACCGGGTCGTCGGCTGCCTCGAAGTGGAACGTGACGCTCGACGCACCCGTCTCGGCGTACTTCGGCGCGTTGCGGTCGGCGTCGGTGATCATCAGGTGCACGTCGAGCGGCACCGGCGACACCTGCTGCAGGCGCTGCACGATCGGCAGCCCGAGCGTCAGGTTCGGGACGAAGTGGTTGTCCATCACGTCGACGTGCACCAGGTCAGCGGTCTCGATGCGCTGGAGTTCGCGCTCGAGGTTCGCGAAGTCGGCGGACAGGATGCTCGGCGAGATGCGGATCGTCACCGGGCAAGCCTACCGGCGTGCCACTGGAGGCCCGCGGTCATCGCCACAGCGACGTCGCGTTCCAGTCCGCTGGCGCCCCCGTCTGCTCGAAGGGGACCAGCGCGATCGGCGGGTAGGCAGCCATCGCTCCGGCGAGCAGCCGGGACGGCCCGATGCCGCTGGCTTGCCGGAGGTACTGCACCAGCGTCAGCTGGCCGTAGGTCCGGTTCATCGCGTGGGCGGCGAGGTCGAGTCCGTCGTGCGTCCCTCCGCGCGGCAGGCGGGGGCGTTTCGGGTACACCCGGTTGAACAACCGCCCGTGGTGGGCACAGGCGTTGCGGACGACGTTCAGCGCACGGAGCCACGAGGAGAACTGCGGCGGCCTCAGCCCGAACGCTCCGGCGACCTCGGTCTGCACCATCGGCGGTGCGAACCCGAAGAGCCGGCTCAGACTCCCCCAGTCCATGAGCTCGACGGCGGCCCACACGGGCAGGGTCCCGCCGTACGCGAGCCGGTGGTGCTCCACGAAGTCCTCTCGGGACCGCCCGACCTCACGGTCGTGGCGACGGCGCCAGTCGGCGTACTGGTCACCCGACCGGGCGAGCACGCCGAGCAGCGCCGGTTCCAGGTGGGCACACGGATCGAGCCGCCCCAGTTCATGGCCGAGTGCGGCTCGGACGGCGAGTTCGATCGGCGCGATCGCGTCGAAGACCGTGGTCCGGAGGCGGGCGTCGAAGTCGGACAGGGAGACCACGTCAGCCAGGCGCGTGCCCGCCGCGAAGTCGTCGCTCCGGCGCCCGGACCGCAGCTGACGGAACGAGTACCAGTACCCGCTGAGGCGGTAGTAGCTGACCCGCCGCAGCAGTTCGACCGCGACATCGTGGTCCCCGACATCCATCCCGCGGGCCTCGAGCAACGCGACCTGTTGTCTGGTCGACCGGAACGCCTTGACCTCGCTCAACGCACCCCCACACGAAGAGGACCGGCCCTGGACCTGCTTTCGCAGGCGGAACCGGTCTTGTGGAACCAACATATCAGAAGCGTTCCAGTGGGGCAACCTCCTCAGTCGACGCGACGGAACAGCGCGATGAACATCGCGTCCGTCCCGATGCGGTGCGGCCACAGCTGCGCCGTGGCGCCGTCCGCGATCTCGGGGTCGCGTGCGGCGACACCCCGGACGATCGCGGCGGTGTCGAGCTGCTCGAGCCGGTCCCCGTGCCGCCCCATCAGCGCGTCGACCTGCCCGCGGGTCTCGGCCAGGTGCGGCGAGCACGTCACGTACGCCAGGGTCCCGCCCGGTGCGAGCACCCGGACGGCGGCGTCGAGCAGTTCGGTCTGCAGGGCAGCGAGCTCCTCGACGTCCTCGGGGAGCTTCCGCCAGCGTGCCTCCGGTCGGCGACGCAGCGCGCCGAGCCCGGTGCACGGGGCGTCGAGCAGGATGCGGTCGAAGGTCATCCCGGTGCCGTCGCGTCCGTACCGACGGGCATCACCCTCGACGACCCGCACGTGGTCGCCGAACACACCGAGCGCGTTCCGCACGAGGCCGGCGCGGGCGGGCACGAGTTCGTTGGCGACCAGGGTCGCCCCGCCCTGCTGCGCCTCGGCGGCGAGCAGTGCGGCCTTGCCGCCGGGCCCGGCACACATGTCGAGCCACCGCTCCCCCGCGCGCACGTCCGACGAGCGGCTCAGCGCCAGCGCGGCGAGCTGCGAACCCTCGTCCTGCACGCGCAGGCGTCCGGCGGCGACGCCCGGCACGCGCGCCGGGTCGCCGCTGATGCCGCGGATGCCGACGGGCGACACCGGTGCGGCATCCGCCTGCACGACGGGCTCGTCGGCCCGGACGGGAGGCACGGTGCCCGTCGCGCCGTCGGCCTCCGGTTCGTCGTCGACGGGCACCAGGGCCGCGGGCACGTCGTCCGCACCGGTCGCGTCGGCGAACGCGGCGTCGGTGTCGTCGTCCCGGGCGGTGCGGGCGGTCGCCGTGGCGATGTCCTCGTCGGTGGCGAGTCCGGGCAGGGCCGCGAGCTGCACCCGGGGGGCGGCGTTGTCGGCGGCGAGCAGGGCGGCGAGCTCGTCACGGGAGCGTTCGGCGGCCAGGGCGTCGCGGAGCGCCGAGACGACCCAGACCGGGTGCGACCAGCGGGTGGCGAGCAGGGAGTCCCCGGCGCGGCCCTCGGTGATCAGGGCGTCCCACTCCTGGTCGGTGCGGGCGGCGATCTTGCGCATCACGGCGTTCACGAACCCGGTGGCGCGGCGGGCACCGACCTCGCGGGCGAGTTCGACCGTGGCGTCGACGGCGGCGTGCGTCGGCGTGCGCATGGCGAGCAGCTGGTGCGCACCGAGACGCATCACGTCGAGGACGTCCGCCTCGATGTTCTCGGCCCGGCGACCGGATGCCAGCGCGATGATCACGTCGTAGCGGCCGAGCATCCGGATCGACCCGTAGGTGAGCTCGGTCGCGAACCCGGCGTCGCGGGCGGTGAGCCCGGCGCGGCGGATGCGCGTCGGCAGCAGCAGGTTCGCGTAGGCATCGTCGACCTGCACGGCGCGGAGCACGTCGAACGCCACGCGGCGGGCACTCGCCGGACGCGGGCCGCGGCGGGCACCCTGGGGCTTCGTCTGGGGGCTCATGCGAGGACCTTCCCGTCCAGTTCGCCGAGGCCACGGGCCCAGGCGGCGGCGTCCATCGCCTTCTTGCCCGCCGGCTGCACCTCGAGCAGCACCAGCGGGGTGTCGGCGGTCCCGACCAGCAGCCGGCCGCCGTGGAGTGCGAGCGCACCGGGCGCGAGCGACGGGGCGGGGTCCTGCGTGCCTCCAGGCTCGATCGTGCTGCGGAGCAGCTTCACGCGGGTCTCACCCAGGTGGGCGTACGCGCCGGGCTCGGGCGTGACCCCGCGCAGCCGCGCGTGCACGACGGTGGCGGGCGCGGCGAAGTCGGTGCGGCCGTCGTCGATCGTGAGCTTCGGGGCGACCGTGGGCTCGCCGGACTGCTCGGTCGCGACGGCGGTGCCGGCGGCGATGGCGTCCACGACGTCCGCCACCACGTCGGCGCCGACCTCGGCCATCGCCGCGAGGACCTCACCCGAGGTCGCCTCGGGGTCGATCTCGAAGGGCCGCGCGGCGTAGACCGGGCCGGCGTCCAGCGACTCGACCAGCTGGAAGACGGTGGCGGCGGTCCGGGTGTCGCCGGCCATCACCGCACGCTGCACGGGAGCCGCACCGCGGTACGCCGGCAGGTCGGAGAAGTGCAGGTTGATCCAGCCGTGCCTCGGGGCGTCGAGCGCCGGGCGGCGGAGCAGTGCACCGTAGGCCACGATCACGCCGAGGTCGACGTCGAGGTCCGCGATCCGGGCGGTGACGGCGTCGTCGACGCGCGAGGCCTCGATGACCGGCAGTCCGAGCTCCGCGGCGACGACGGCCACCGGGGTCGGGGTGAGGACACGCTTGCGGCCCTGCGGGGTGGCCGGCCGCGTGAGCACCGCGACGATCTCGTGGTCGGACGCCGCCAGACGGCGGAGGGTGGGGACGGCCGCAGCGGGGCTGCCGGCGACGACGAGACGCATGGGTTCGATCCTCCCACGCCGACGGGCCCACCCGACCCCGACCGCCTGTCCGGAGCACGCGGTGCTCGGCACTGCCTGTGCACCAGCAGAGCGTGGGCTGCGTAGGTTCTGGCGGTATCGACGGAAGGAGCACCATGACCGACCGAGACCTGCCCATCCCGGACTTCGACCACGTCCCGCTCGGCAACCTGACGGAGCACCTGACGGCTCTCGACCGCGAGCAGCTCGAGGTGCTGCTCGACCACGAGCACGCCCACGGCGCACGGTTGCCGGTGCTGGAGCGGATCCGTCACCGGATCGAGGCCCTGGACGGCGGTGCGGAGCCGACCGGTTCCGTGCCGGAGCACCTCCCCGAGACGTCTGCGGGGGCCTCGGCACCAGCGGACGTCACGCCGGCCACCGCCGGTCCGACGATCAACCCGCCGTCCCACGGCGTGCCCACCAACCCCGCGCAACCGCGCTGAGATCAGGAGACACCATGAGCGACGTCACCACCGCCACCAACCGCTACGCCGGTTCGTCCGTCCAGAAGGCCGCCCTCGTGGTCGGCATCGTGTTCCTGCTCGTCGGGATCGCCGGGTTCGTCCCCGGCATCACGACCGGCGACCTGGCCGGGGCCGGACACGAGTCGATGGGCATGCTGCTCGGCATCTTCCAGGTGTCCGTGCTGCACAACATCGTGCACCTGCTGTTCGGCGTCGTCGGACTGCTCGCCGCCAACCGTGCCTCCGGTTCGCGGATGTACCTGGTGATCGGCGGGATCGTCTACTTCGTGCTGTGGATCTACGGCCTGTTCACCGCCGGCCACAGCTCGGGTGCGAACTTCGTCCCGCTGAACAACGCCGACAACTGGCTGCACCTCGTGCTCGCCATCGGCATGGTCGCCCTCGGCGTCGTGCTGCCGCGCGAGCGTCGTCGGCCCGCCAACGCCTGACCGGCCCAGAACCAGCCGGTCGCCGCACGGCGGCAGACCCCGAACGACACCGCCGACGTCGCACGACGTCGGCGGTGTCGTTCTGCGTCGTGGAGCGCCCGGGCCCACACGGACCCGGGCGCGGTCAGACCTCGGAGAACGGCTCCGCGTCGTCCAACCGCACCCGCAGCGTCGGAGCGGCCCGTCGTCGGTTGCCGCCCTTGAGCACCCGCCGGGTCGACGAGCGCCGGATGACCTCGGCCTTGAGCGTGGCGGCGACCTCAGCCCCGTGCGCGTACGGGAACCGCACGATCGCCCGGACCGTGCCCGGCAGGGCGTCGTCCTCGACCGGGACCGGGCCGAGCACCGGACCGACGACGGCGTCGCCGAGCGCTTCGACCGCCGCGGTGACGGCTTCGTCGGTACCGGTCATCGTCGCCACCCGCACCGCCGGCGGGAAGTGGAGTTCGCGGCGGTCCGTCAGCTCGTCGTGCGCGGGTCCGTCGAGTCGCCACAGGGCCATCGCCGAGGCCAGCCGCCCACCGATCCCGACCAGGTACACCTCGGCACCGGGGGCCGACTTCGCGGCGGCGTTCGTCCAGAAGCGCAGCACGTCCTCCTGCACCCGCAGCCCTTCGCGGGCGAGCATCTTCTCGCCGTCGAGCAGCAGCACGCAGGCGTACCCGCCCGGCACCGACGGCTCGGCCCCACGGGTGGCGACGACGACCGATGGCTTGGCGGGAACCTCGTCGAGCGGACGGGATCCGTCCGCGACGATGATCCGGGTGCCGGGGAACGCCCGCCCGAGCTCCTCCGCGGTGCGCTGGGCCCCCTGGCCGACCGGCTTCACGGTGCCGTTGCCGCACGTCGGGCAGCGGAACCCGACGGCCAGGGCACCGCAGAACCGGCACTGGGGCGTGGCGCCGCGGTGCGGGCTGCCGAGCGGCCCGCCGCAGACCCGGCAGTGCGCGCGTTCGCCGCACTCGGCGCAGACCAGCCCCGTACCGAAGCCCGGGCTCGCGACCTGCACCAGGACGGCACCGTGCTGGCTGGCCTCGCGCGCTGCACGCCAGGCGGAGCTCGGGATGCGGGCCTGTGCGGCGAACCCCTCGGCCCCGGTCTGCTGCACGGTGGGGATGACCTTCGGCGTCTTGACGCGGTAGGGCACGACGTCCTGCAGCCAGTGCAGCTCCACCAGCCGTTGCACGTCGGTGCTGCGCGCGTGTGAGACGAACAGCAGCGCGGCCCCGGACTGGGCGGCCCGCACCAGGGCCACGTCACGCGTGTGCACGTAGGGGGCCCGCTGCTCGATGAATGAGGCGTCGCCGTCGTCCCACATCGCGATCAGGCCGAGCTCCGTCGCCGGCGCGTACATCGCCGTACGGTTGCCGATCGCGACCACCGGGTGCGTGCGGGCCTGCAGCAGGGCCTTCGCGCGCTGCCCGTTCGTCTGCTTGGCGTCGAACCGCACCACCCGTTCCGGCGGCAGCACGGCGAGCAGGGCGCGCTCGAGGTCGATGACGTCGCGGAAGTCCGGCACGGCGATCACCGCAGACTGCTCGGCCGCCACCGTGTGTGCGGCGGCCTGGGCGAGTGTCGCGGCCCATCCCGGGACCCAGACCGGTGCGTCCGCGTCACCCACCGCCACGGGCTGGGGCACGGCGGCGACCGCGGCGCGCCCGTGCTCCGTCACCACGGCCTCCAGGACGCCGTCGGCGTAGCCGGTGACGGGCGGGGCGGTCACCGGCGGCGGCGACCAGGCGGTGTCCCGGGCGAGCCAGGCCTTCTCGGCGCGCACCTGCCGCGGCGGCACGGCGAGGCGTAGCACGTCCGAGGCGACGCCCGCGGCGCGGTCGGCGACGGCACGCGCGAGGGTCCAGATCTCCGGCGCGAGCACGGGCACCGGGGACAGGACGGCCTCGATCTGGCTCAACTCACCCGGGTACTCGCCCTCGGTGACGATCTCGACCACGTAGCCGTCGGACATCCGGGCCCCGGTGCGCAGCGGCACCTTGACGCGGACCCCCGCGACGCAGTCGTCCTCGAGCTCGGCCGGCACCCGGTAGTCGAACAGACGGTCCAACTGCGGGAGCGGCGAGTCGAGGACGACGCGCGCGACGGTGGTCACGCGGTGCTTCAGACGGTCGCGGCGACGAGTCCTGCGGCGACGCGGAGTTCCTCGACACGGTCGAGCTGCTCCCACGTGAACCCGGGGAGCTCGCGGCCGAAGTGGCCGTAGGTCGCGGTCTGCGCGTAGATCGGTCGGAGCAGGTCGAGGTCGCGGATGATCGCGGCCGGACGCAGGTCGAAGACCTGGCGGATGGCGGCCTCGATCGTGGCGTCGTCGACGTGTCCGGTGCCGAAGGTCTCGACGTACAGCCCGACGGGCTTCGCACGGCCGATCGCGTACGCGACCTGCACCTCGAGCCGGTCGGCGAGCCCCGCGGCGACCGCGTTCTTGGCGACCCAGCGCAGCGCGTACGCCGCCGAACGGTCGACCTTCGACGGGTCCTTGCCGCTGAACGCGCCGCCACCATGACGGGAGGCCCCGCCGTAGGTGTCGACGATCACCTTGCGGCCGGTGAGCCCGGCGTCACCCTGGGGGCCACCGATCTCGAAGCGACCGGTCGGGTTCACGATGACGTCGACGTGCGACGAGTCGAGGTCGACCAGGTCGAGGACCGGACGGATCACGTGCTCGGTGATCGCCGCGGTGAGCTCGTCGAGCGTGACGCTCGGCGAGTGCTGCGTGGAGAGCACGACGGTCTCGACGGTCTTCGGCACGACACCGTCGTACCCGATGGTGACCTGGGTCTTGCCGTCCGGACGCAGGAACGACAGCTCGCCCGACTTCCGGACCGCGGCCAGGCGCTCGGCCAGCCGGTGCGCCAGCCAGATCGCGACCGGCATGTACTCGGGGGTCTCGTTCGTCGCGAAGCCGAACATGATGCCCTGGTCGCCGGCGCCCTGACGGTCGAGCGGGTCGACCGCACCGGTGCGGGAGTCGAGCGACTCGTCCACACCCTGCGCGATGTCGGGCGACTGCGCGCCGATCGAGACCTCGACACCGCAGGTGGCACCGTCGAACGAGACGTCCGACGAGTTGTAGCCGATGCCGGTGATGACGTCACGGACGAGCTTGGGGATCTCGACGTAGCCGGAGGTCGTGACCTCGCCGGCGACGTGCACGAGCCCGGTGGTCACCATCGTCTCGACGGCGACGCGCGCGTTCGGGTCGACCGTCAGCAGTGCGTCGAGGATGCTGTCCGAGATCTGGTCGCAGATCTTGTCGGGGTGCCCCTCGGTCACCGACTCGGACGTGAAGAGGCGGAGAGCAGCTGCAGTCACCGGGATCAGTCGGTGGGCTGCTGCTGCTTGGTGACGGTGAGCTTGTCCTCGTTGATCTCGTGGAGCGCGACGGACAGCGGCTTGTCGTCGATCGTCGAGTCGACGAGCGGTCCGACGTTGTCGAAGAGCGAGCCCTCGTGCAGGTCGGCGTAGTAGTCGTTGATCTGGCGGGCGCGCTTCGACGCGAAGATGACGAGCGCGTACTTCGACTCGACCTTGCTGAGCAGGTCGTCGATGGGCGGGTCGATGATGCCCTGGGGGTTGGCCATGGTGTCTCCTCGAAGTCAGTGCACCCGTCAGGGCGCAGAGAACAAGTCTACGACCTCACGTGCCGCGGTGCCGACATCGGAGTTCACGATCCGCACGTCGAACTCGTCCTGCGCGGCCAGCTCGACCTTCGCGGTCTCGAGACGACGCGCCTGTTCCTCCGCGGATTCGGTCCCGCGGCCGATCAGCCGGCGCACCAGTTCCTCCCACGTCGGGGGCAGCAGGAACACGAGCACCGCCTCGGGCATGGCGTCGCGGACCTGCCGGGCCCCCTGCAGGTCGATCTCGAGCATGACCTTCTCGCCGGCGTCGAGCGCGCGGTCGATCGGCGGGCGCGGGGTGCCGTAGCGGTACGAGTTGTGGACGGTCGCCCACTCGAGCAGCTCGCGGTCGCGGATCATGCGGTCGAACTCGTCGTCGTCCACGAAGTAGTAGTGCACGCCGTCGACCTCGCCGGGGCGCGGCTTCCGGGTGGTGGCGGAGACGCTGAGGTTGACGTCCGGGTAGTGCTGTCGGATGTGCGCGCTGACCGTGCCCTTGCCGACCGCGGTGGGTCCGGCGAGCACGACGAGCTTCGAGGCACCACGCTTGCGCCCGCGGGCGGCGAGCCAGTCCGCCAGGGCGGTCCGCTGCCGGGTCCCCAGGCCACCGAGGCGCTTCGAGGGGGCGATCCGCAGGGTCCCCATGATCGCCTCGGCGCGCGCGGGGCCGATGCCCGGCAGGCTGACGAGCAGGTCACGGACCCGCAGCGAGCGTTCCGCCGACGTCGTCTCGACCAACGAGTCGTCCCACGCGGCACGGGCGACGTCGAGTGCCGAGCGCTCCCCCGACGCGATCGCGGCCTTCACCGCGGCCCGGGCGCGTCGCGCGGCCACCGCGGCCTTCGCCGCGGCGACGCGGTCGACCTCTGGCGGGGTGCGGTGGGCGGGCAGGCCCTCGTGCTCGTCGGTCACGCTGCCGCCGCCAGTGCCGTGCGGATGCGGTCGGCGCGGTCGGTGACGAGCGCCGCGACGCCGTCCGGACCGTCGGTCAGCAGGCCGCGCGACTCGCTCACGAGCACCTGCTCGGCACGCGCGCCGTACAGCGCACGGAGGTCCTCGATGCGGGCGCCCTGGGCACCGAAGCCCGGTGCGAGGACCGGCGCGGTGCCGATCGCGTCCGCGTCGATGCCGAAGTCGTCGAGGTGAAGGGTCGCGCCGAGCACGAGCCCGACGTCGCCGAGGGCCTGATCGCCCACGGACCGGTTGTCGTCTGCCACGTCCAAGACGATACCGGCCGCGACCGTCCGGCCGGTACGCGGTCCTTCCGCGAGCACCGCGGTCTGCAGCACCCGCGCCTCGGGGTTGCTCGTCGCCGCGAGCACGAAGACGCCGGCACCGTTCCGGCGCGCGACGTCGATCGTGCCCCGGAGCGAGCCGTACCCGAGGTACGGCGACACCGTCATCGCGTCGGCCGCGAACGGCCCGTCGCGGTCCAGCCACGCCAGCGCGTAGTCGTCACCGGTGGTCCCGATGTCGCCCCGCTTCACGTCGGCGACGACCAGGAGGCCCGCATCGCGTGCCCGGCGGATCGTCGCGTCGAGCGCACGGTAGCCCACGACCCCCGCCGCCTCGAAGAAGGCGACCTGCGGCTTCACGATCGCCGCGCGGCCGGCGGCCGCGTCGACCAGGGTGGCGCCGAACGCCGTCAGGCCCTGCTCGTCGCGGGCGAGCCCCCACGCCGCCAGGGTGGCGGCGTGGGGGTCGATCCCGACGCAGAGCGGTGAACGCTCCCCCATGGCGGACGCGAGGCGGTCGCCGAAGGAGGCCGGGCCTCCCGACCGGGTCGTTGCCATGCTGGCAGCCGTCACCAGGTCGCGCGCTCGAGCGCGTAGTCCTGCAGGCTGCGGACGTTGAGCGGCGAACCGATCGTCTCGATCGCCGCGACGGCCGCCCCGATCTGCGCGATCGTCGTGAACAGCGGCTTGTCCGCCGCGACCGTGGCCGCGCGGATCTCGTACCCGTCCGCACGACCGGCGGCACCCGACGGCGTGTTGATGACGATGTCGACCTCGCCCCTGGCGAGCAGGTCGACGACGCTCTCGCCGCCCTGGCTGTACTTGCCGACGATCCCGACCTCGATGCCGTTGCGGCGGAGGATCTCCGCCGTGCCCTCGGTCGCGATGATCGTGAAGCCGAGCTGCTGCAGGCGGTGCACCGGCAGCACGATCGCGCGCTTGTCGGTGTCGGCGACGCTCACGAAGACCGTGCCGCTGGTCGGCAGGCCGCCGTACGCGGCGTCCTGCGACTTGAGGAACGCCCGCGGGAAGTCGCGGTCGATGCCCATGACCTCGCCGGTGGAGCGCATCTCGGGGCTGAGCACCGAGTCGACGACCTGGCCTTCACGGGTGCGGAAGCGACGGAAGGGCAGCACGGCCTCCTTCACGGCGACCGGCGACTGTGCGGGGACGAACGCCCCGTCACGCTCGGGCAGCATGCCCTCGGCGACGAGCTCGGCGACCGTGGTGCCGGTCATGATGCGGGACGCGGCCTTGGCCAGCGGGATGCCGAGCGCCTTCGAGACGAAGGGCACGGTGCGGCTGGCGCGCGGGTTCGCCTCGAGGACGTAGAGCACGCCGGCGCCGATGGCGAACTGGACGTTGAGCAGGCCCTGCACGCCGATGCCGCGGGCGATCTTCTCGGTCGCGTCGACGACGCCCTGGATCTCCGCGCGGCCAAGGCCGACCGGGGGCAGGGTGCAGGCCGAGTCGCCGGAGTGGATGCCGGCCTCTTCGAGGTGCTCCATGATGCCGCCGATGTAGAGCCGCTCGCCGTCGAAGAGCGCGTCGACGTCGATCTCCACGGCGTCGTCCAGGAACCGGTCGACCAGCAGCGGGAGCTCCGGGCCGATGATCGCCTGGTCGGCCATCCGGTCGAAGTAGTCCGCGAGCGACGGGGAGTCGTAGAGGATCTCCATGCCGCGGCCGCCCAGCACGAACGACGGGCGGACGAGGACGGGGTACCCGATCTCCTCGGCCACCGTGGTCGCGCTCGCCAGGTCGTGGGCGGTGCCGTTCCGCGGTGCGAGCAGGCCGGCGGCGTCGAGGATGGCGGAGAACTGGCCGCGCTCCTCGGCCGAGTCGATCGCGGTGGGGCTGGTACCGAGGATCGGGATGCCCGCGGCCTCGAGCGGCTTCGCCAGGCCGAGGGCGGTCTGACCACCGAGCTGCACGACGACGCCGACGAGTTCGCCGGACGCGGCCTCGGCCTCGATGACCTCGAGGACGTCCTCGGCGGTCAGCGGCTCGAAGTACAGGCGGTCCGAGGTGTCGTAGTCGGTCGACACGGTCTCGGGGTTGCAGTTGATCATGATCGTCTCGAGCCCGGCGGCGCTCAGCGCGAAGGACGCGTGCACGCACGAGTAGTCGAACTCGACGCCCTGCCCGATGCGGTTCGGGCCGGAACCGAGGATGACGACCTTCTTGCGGTCGCTCGGTGTGATCTCGGTCTCGGTGTCGTACGACGAGTAGTGGTACGGCGTCAGGGCGGGGAACTCGCCGGCGCAGGTGTCGACGGTCTTGAAGACCGGTCGGATGCCCTGGGCGTGCCGCTCGTCACGGACCTGCTGCTCGGAGACCGGTGCCGCGTCCGTGCTGCGCAGGCTCGCGATCTGGGTGTCGCTGAAGCCGTGCTCCTTCGCCCAGCGCATCGTGTCCGCGTCGAGGGTGTCGGCGGCCCGGACCTCGTCCGCGACCTCGTTGATGAGCACGATCTGGTCGATGAACCAGGGGTCGATCTTGGTGGCCTCGAAGACCTCGTCCGCGGTGGCGCCCGCGACCAGCGCCTGCTGGACCGTGACGATGCGGCCGTCGGTCGGGATCGACGACTTCGCCAGCAGGGCGTCCTTGTCGAGCTCGGCCGCCGGGGTGTCCCAGTGGAAGCTCGACCCGCGCTTCTCGAGCGAGCGCAGCGACTTCTGCAGTGCCGTGGCGTAGTTCCGGCCGATGGCCATCGCCTCGCCGACGCTCTTCATCGTCGTGGTGAGGGTGGCGTCGGCGGCCGGGAACTTCTCGAACGCGAACCGCGGGGTCTTCACGACCACGTAGTCGAGGGTCGGCTCGAAGCTCGCCGGGGTGACCTTCGTGATGTCGTTCTCGATCTCGTCGAGCCGGTAGCCGATGGCGAGCTTCGCGGCGATCTTGGCGATCGGGAAGCCCGTGGCCTTCGACGCGAGGGCGGACGAGCGGGACACGCGGGGGTTCATCTCGATGACGATGACGCGGCCGTTCGACGGGTCGACGGCGAACTGGATGTTGCAGCCACCGGTGTCGACGCCGACGCGACGGATGATGTCGATGCCGATGTTCCGCATGTTCTGGTACTCGCGGTCGGTCAGGGTCAGCGCGGGGGCGACCGTGATCGAGTCACCGGTGTGGACACCGACCGGGTCGACGTTCTCGATGGAGCAGATGACGACGGTGTTGTCGTAGTTGTCGCGCATCAGCTCGAGCTCGTACTCCTTCCAGCCGAGGATGGACTCCTCGAGCAGGACCTCGGTCGTCGGGCTGGACTGCAGCCCGTCGCCGACGAAGCGGACGAGTTCGGCCTCGTTGTAGGCGAAGCCCGAGCCGAGGCCGCCCATGGTGAAGGACGGGCGGACGACCAGCGGGTACCCGAGGTCCTTCGCGAACTCCTTCGCTTCTTCGAGCGTGTGCGCGATGTGGCTGCGGGCGACGTCGGCACCGGACTCGAGCACGAGCTCCTTGAAGAGCTGGCGGTCCTCGCCGCGCTGGATCGCCTCGACCTTGGCGCCGATGAGCTCGACGCCGTGCTTCGCGAGGATGCCGGCCTCGTCGAGCGCGATGGCCGCGTTCAGGGCCGTCTGGCCGCCGAGGGTCGGCAGGACGGCGTCCGGCTTCTCGATGCGGATGATCTCCTCGAGCGACGCGTTCGTGATCGGCTCGATGTAGGTCGCGTCGGCGAAGTCGGGGTCGGTCATGATCGTCGCCGGGTTCGGGTTGACCAGGATGACCCGGACGCCCTCGGCCCGGAGGACGCGGCACGCCTGGGTGCCGGAGTAGTCGAACTCGGCGGCCTGACCGATGACGATCGGGCCGGAGCCGATGACGAGGACGGAGTTGATGTCTGCGCGCTTGGGCATCAGTTCGCTTCCTTGGTGATGTCTGCTGCGGGGGTCGTGGCGTCGGCGGTGGCCGCGTCGAGCGGCTCCCCGTCGCGACGCTCGCGCACCATGTCCGCGAACCGGTCGAAGAGGTACATGCTGTCGTGCGGTCCGGCGGCGGCCTCGGGGTGGTACTGCACGCTGAACGCCGGCACGTCGAGCGCGCGGAGGCCCTCGACCACGTTGTCGTTCAGCGAGTAGTGCGAGACCTCGACCCGACCGAACCCGGCCGGGGACTCGAGGACCTCGCCGAGGGGCGCGTCGACCGCGAAGCCGTGGTTCTGGCTCGTGATCTCGACCTTGCCCGTGGTCGTGTCGAGCACCGGCTGGTTGATGCCGCGGTGACCGAAGGGCAGCTTGTAGGTGCCGAAGCCGAGCGCACGGCCGAGCAGCTGGTTGCCGAAGCAGATGCCGAAGAACGGGCGGCCGGTGCGCAGGCTGTCCTGCAGCAGCTCCACCTGTGCGTCCGACGCGGCGGGGTCGCCGGGGCCGTTCGAGTAGAACAGGGCGTCCGGTGCGAGGGCTTCCAGCTCCGCGGCGGAGATGTCCTGCGGCACGACGTGCACCTCGAAGCCGCGGGCCGCGAGGTACCGGGTGGTCGAGGCCTTCACGCCGAGGTCGAGCACGGCCAGGGTGCCGATCTGCTCGCCGACGGCGGGGACGACGTAGGTCTCCGGGGTGGACACGACCGCCGAGAAGCTCGCGCCGGCCATCGTCGCCTGCGACACGACCGCGTCCAGCTGCGACTCGGCCGACAGCGCCGCGTCCGCACCGCTGAAGACGCCGCCCTTCATGGCGCCGGCGTCACGGATGCGGCGCGTGAGTGCGCGGGTGTCGATGCCGGAGATGCCGACGATGCCGTCGCGCACCAGGTGGTCGTCGAGCGTGGCGTTCGCGCGGTGGTTCGACACCACGCGGCTGGGGTCGCGCACCACGTACCCGGCCACCCAGATGCGACGGGACTCGGGGTCCTCGTCGTTCACCCCGGTGTTGCCGATGTGCGGCGCGGTCTGCACCACGATCTGTCCGGCGTAGGAGGGGTCGGTCAGCGTCTCCTGGTAGCCGGTCATGCCGGTCGCGAAGACCACCTCGCCGAGCGTGCGCCCACGGGCGCCGTAGGCCCAGCCGTCGTACCGGGTGCCGTCTTCGAGGACCAGGACGGCCCGTTCGCGTGTCATGCTTTCTTCCCTTCGCCCGCGGTTCGCGGAGCATCGGCCGCAGTCGCCTGCGGCCCGGTCTCGGTCAGTCCCTGCAGGGCGTGCAGCGCGGCTGCGTCGCCCTCCGGGAACCGGAAGTAGGTGTCCAGGTCCGTCGCACCTGCGGCGCCGGTCGCCGTCCATCGCAGACGGACCAGTCCCCCGGGTTCGACCACTCGGTCGATGGCCCACGTGGAGCGGTCGGCGCCGCGGACCGCGTCGCGCGCGATCCAGCGGTCGTCGGTACCGGCGAGGCGCATCACCACGCCGGTCGCGTGGACCGTCACCCCGCCGCGGCCGCGGAACCCGAGGCCGCCTGCGGTGATGCGTTCCAACGGCTGGTCGGCGCGGGTCGTCGCGACGGTGAACCCGTCCCACGACCCGACCGCCGGTGCCAGGTCGGCCGGCACCCGGACTGGAGGCACGGCTTCCGCCTGCTTCCTGGTCCGCGTCCGCCAGGTGCGCGCCATCGCGACGAACAGGGCGGCGACCGCGAGCAGGATCACCGCGCCGAGAAGCCAGCGCTGCGCGTCGCCGCTCATGCGCGCGCCCCTGTCCGGAGCGCCGCGGCGTGCGCCGCGATCGTGTCCGCGTCGACGACCCGGCCGTCGAGCACCGTCGCGTACCCCTGGTGGAAGGTCGCGACGACCCGGCCGGGCAGCGTCATGCCGAGGTACGGCGAGTTCTGCGACTGCCCGGCGAGGTCGGTGACCGCGAACTCACGGCTGGCCGACGGGTCGTAGAGCGTGATCTCGGCGGGTGCTCCCTCGGCGATGCGCTGCCCGTGCCCCTCGACCTGGGCGATCCGCGCCGGCGCCTCGGACAGCACCCGGGCGACGTCGGCCCAGTCCAGCCGGCCGTCGTCGACCACGGCGGACTGCACCACGCTCAGCGCCGATTCGAGGCCGACCATGCCGTTCGCGGCAGCGGGCCACTCGCAGCACTTCGCCTCGGCGGTGTGCGGCGCGTGGTCGGTCGCGACGATGTCGATGGTGCCGTCGGCCAGGGCCGCGCGGAGCGCCTCGACGTCCTCGCGGGCGCGGAGCGGCGGGTTCACCTTGTAGCGGGCGTCGTAGCCGGGCGCACCGTCGTGGCCGGCGACGAGGTCCTCGGTGAGCACCAGGTGGTGCGGGGTGACCTCGGCCGTGACGTCGATGCCGCGGGACTTCGCCCACCGGATCACCTCGACACTGCCGGCCGTCGAGACGTGGCAGACGTGCAGGCGTGCCCCGACGTGGTCGGCGAGCAGGACGTCGCGGGCGATGATCGCCTCTTCCGCGACGGCGGGCCACCCGGCGAGGCCGAGCTCCGAGGACAGCCGGCCCTCGTTCATCTGCGCGCCGATGGTCAGCCGGGGCTCCTGGGCGTGCTGCGCGAGCACCCCGCCGAAGCCCTTGATGTACTCGAGTGCGCGGCGCATGAGCAGCGGGTCGGCCACGCAGGAGCCGTCGTCCGAGAACACCCGGACCTTCGCACGCGAGGTCGCCATCGCGCCGATCTCGGACAGGTGCGTGCCCTGCAGCCCCTGTGACACGGCGCCGATCGGGCGGACCGTCACGTAGCCCGCGTCGTCGCCGAGGGCCTGGACCTGCTCGACGACCCCGGCGGTGTCGGCAACGGGGCTCGAGTTGGCCATGGCGTTCACGGCGGTGAAGCCACCGGCGGCCGCGGCACGCGAGCCGGTGAGGACCGTCTCGGACTCCTCGTGACCGGGCTCGCGCAGGTGCGTGTGGAGGTCCACGAGGCCGGGCAGGGCGATGAGGCCGTCCGCGTCCACGGTGGTGGCGCCGGCCGTGTCGAGACCGGACCCGACCGCGGTGATGCGCCCGGCCTCCAGACGGATGTCGGCACGCGAGCCGTCGACCAGCTGCGCGCCACGGATCAGGTGAGCGGTCATGCGGCGGACTCCTTCGCGTCGGTGCCGGTTCCGGCACTGCCCGTCAGGGCGAGGTAGAGGACGGCCATCCGGACCGAGACGCCGTTCTCGACCTGCTCGACGACGGTCGAACGGGGGTCGTCGGCGGCGACGCCGGCGATCTCGAGCCCGCGGTTCATCGGACCGGGGTGCATGATCAGCGTGCGCTCGGACAGCCGACCGAAGCGCGCCGCCGTCAGGCCCCAGTGCCGCGTGTACTCGCGCGGGTTCGGGAAGAAGGCGTCGTTCATCCGCTCCTGCTGGATGCGGAGCGTCATGACGACGTCCGGGTCCTCGGCGAGGGCCGTGTCGAGGTCGTGGTGCACCGCGGCGCCGAACGGCGACGGGGTGGCGGGCAGCAGCGTCGGCGGCGCGGCGAAGGTCACGCTCGCGCCGAGGGTGCGGAGCAGCCAGGCGTTCGACCGGGCGACCCGGCTGTGCAGCACGTCGCCGATGATCAGGACGCGCACGCCGTCGAGGCCCTGGCCGCGCGAGCCGGCACCGTGCAGGCGGCGGCGCATGGTGAAGGCGTCGAGCAGCGCCTGCGTCGGGTGTTCGTGGGTGCCGTCACCGGCGTTGACCACCGGCACGTCGATCCAGTCGGCGTCGGCGAGTACCCGCGGCGCGCCCGATGCCCCGTGGCGCATGACGATGCCGTCGATGCCCATCGCGCCGAGGGTCTGCACGGTGTCCTTCAGGGATTCGCCCTTGGAGACGCTCGAGCCCTTCGCGGCGAAGTTCAGGACGTCGGCGGACAGGCGCTTCGCGGCGGCCTCGAACGAGATGCGCGTGCGCGTGGAGTCCTCGAAGAACAGGTTCACCACGGTCTTGCCGCGCAGCGCCGGGAGCTTCCGGACCTCGCGCGTGTTGACCTCGGCCATCTCCTCGGCGACGTCGAGGATGTGGACGGCCTGGTCGCGGGACAGGTCGGCAGTCGAGAGCAGGTGCCGCATCACGCCACCCCCTGCTCGATGAACACGGTGTCGTCGCCGTCGGTCTCGGCCAGGTGCAGCGTGACCCGCTCGTCGGACGCGGTCGGCAGGTTCTTGCCCACGTGGTCCGCGCGGATCGGCAGCTCGCGGTGGCCACGGTCGACGAGCACGGCGAGCCGGACGGCACGCGGCCGGCCGATGCCCTGCAGCGCGTCGAGTGCGGCGCGGACGGTCCGACCGGAGTACAGCACGTCGTCGACGAGCACGACGACCTTGCCGTCGATGCCGCCAGCGGGGATCACCGTCCGGTGCGGCGCGCGGCCGATGCCGTGACCGAGGTCGTCGCGGTGCATGGTGACGTCGAGCGTGCCGACACGCTCCGTCCCGATGCCGCCGGCGGCCGAGGACCACTCCGGCTCGATGCCGGCCAGGATCCGGCCGAGGCGCTCCGCCAGGACGGCGCCGCGGGTCGGGATGCCGAGGAGCACGAGGTCCGAGCCCCCGTGGTTGGCTTCGAGGATCTCGTGCGCGATGCGTGTCAGGGCACGCGTGATGTCGGGCTGTTGCAGGACCGTTCTGGTTCCCACGTCGACCCCCTTCCCCGCCTCACTGGACGGCATTAAAGGATGCTGACGTGGTCAACCCTACCGGGACTCCTGGTCTCCTGCGACCGTCCGACCGGACGGTGCACGACCGCCGGCGACGGCCCCGAGGACGCCGTTGACGAAGCCGGCGGAGTCCTCGGTGGACAGCGACTGCGCGAGCTCGACCGCCTCGGCGATGGCGACGGCGTCGGGCACCTCCGGGTTGAAGCGGAGCTCCCAGACGGCCATCCGCAGGATGCAGCGGTCGAGGACCGGCATCCGGGCGATCGACCAGCCCTGGGCGTGGTCGACGATGACGGAGTCGATCTCGTGGCGGGCATCGTCGACACCGGTGACGATCTGGCGGGCGTAGTCCCAGCTGGAGGCGCGCTCCGGCTGGTCCAGGTGCCGGACCGTCTCGGTGGCGAGCACGTCCGCGATCGGCAGCTCGCGCACCTCGGCGACGTACAGCATGTCGAGGGCGCGCTTGCGGGCCTTCGAACGAGCACTCATACGGTCAGCGCCTAGGAGTTGACGCGGCCGAGGAAGCTGCCGTCGCGCGTGTCGATCTTCACCAGGGTGCCGCTCTCCAGGTAAAGCGGGACCTGGATGCGGTGGCCGGTCGCGATGATGGTCGCGTCCTTGGTGCCGCCGGAGGAACGGTCGCCCTGCAGGCCGGGCTCGGTCTCGACCTCGGTGACGATTGACGTCGGGAGCTCGACGTACAGCGGGTTGCCCTCGTTCATCGCGATGGTGACCATCGCGGACTCGAGCAGGTAGTTCTTGGCGTCGCCGACCACGGTCGCGGAGACCGGGATCTGGTCGTACGTGTCGGTGTCCATGAACACGTAGGAGTCGCCGTCCTCGTACAGGAACTGGTAGTCACGACGGTCGACGACGGCGGTGTCGATCTTCGCGCCGGCGTTGAACGTGCGGTCGACGACCTTGCCGGAGACGACGTTCTTGAGCTTCGTGCGGACGAACGCGCCGCCCTTGCCCGGCTTGACGTGCTGGAACTCGACGACCGACCACAGCTGGCCGTCGATGATGAGAACGGCGCCGTTCTTGATGTCTGTGGTACTGGCCATGAGTCGTCGGTGTCCCGTTCGGTCGTGTTGTGAAGTGTCCTCGGGCCGCGGACGGCCCCGGACGAGTGTAGCGGACGCCCGCCCGGCGGCCGGAGCGGTGCGCGTGCGTGCCGGACGCGCCGGTCTCGGGCGGGCGCCGGGCGCCGGGCCCGGGCCCGGGCTCAGCGTCGCCGTCGAGCGAGCCAGGCGTCGATCGCCGCCCAGCCGAGCAGCACCACCGCCGCTCCCCCGAGCAACCCGCCCGCGACCCCCGTGGACAGGGCCGCCGTCGGTCGTGCCGGCAACGACAGGTAGACGATCGCCAGGATCCCCGCCCCCGCACCGAGCAGCACGAGCAGGATGCGCCGGATCATGCCGGACACGAGCTGCCGGTCGCGGCTGTCCGCGAAGAGCCGGATGTTCACCGTGAACCGGCCGGTCTCGATCGCCTCGCCGATGCGGTCCACCCGGCGGGGCAGGCGACGAGCGGCCGACACGACGCCGAGCAGCTCCTTCGCCGCCAGGTCGCGGAGCTTGCCCGGCCGGAGCTGGTCGGTGATCTGCTCCCGGGCGAGTCCATGGGACTCCTCGAGCAGGTCGAACGACGGTGCGAGCGTGCGGAGCGTCCCCTCGAAGATGGCCAGGGCGCGTGCCGCGGCGACGAAGTCCGGCGGCGGCTTCAGCCGGTAGCGCCCGAAGACCTCGACCGCGTCGTCCACGGTGTCGACGCCGATGCGCGCACCCGGGCCGAGCTCGTCCGCCACGAAGCGGGCGATGTCCCGACGGAAGTCGGGCTCGTCGTGCGCATCGCGCACGGGTGCCATCCGCAGGACCGCATCGGCGATCCGCGACGTGTCGTCCTGCAGGTAGGCGGCCAACAGGTCCTGGACCGTGTCCCGGAGACCCGGGTCAAGCCTCCCGACCGATCCGAAGTCGATCAACGCGGGCCGCCCGTCGGGCAGCACCAGGACGTTCCCCGGGTGCAGGTCCGCGTGGTACAGGCCGTCGAAGACGACCTGGCGCAGGAAGGCGCGGAGGATGGCGCGCATCGGCGCGTCGAGGTCGCGCTCGGAACGCTCGGCGCGGATCGCGCTGAGCGTGTCGCCCTCCAGGAACTCCATCACGAGCACACGCCGGCCGGACAGGTCCGGGTAGGGGTCCGGGAACCGGACCTCGTCCGGACGCGCGCTGCGGGCCTGGGCCGCACGCAGCGCGGTGAGGTTCCGGAGCTCGGAGACGAAGTCGACCTGCCGGATCAGGTCGTCCGCGTACTGGCCGGCGATGTCCTGCACGCCGACCTGCCGCGCCTCGGTCGACCACCGGGCCATGAACCGGACGACCCGCAGCGCGATGTCGACGTCGCGGCGCACCGCGGCGTCGATCCCCGGCCGCTGCACCTTCACGGCGACCGCGGTGCCGTCGGGCAGCCGGGCGCGGTGCACCTGCGCGATGGACGCCGCTGCGACGGGCACCGGGTCGAAGGTCGCGAAGACCTGGTCGACCGGTGCGCCGAGCTCCTGCTCGAGGAGCGCACGGACCTCGTCAGCCGGCGCCGCCGTGACGTTCCGCTGCAGGTGGGCGAGTCCCTCGGTCCACTCCTCGGGCAGCAGGTCGTCGCGGGTGGAGAGCAGCTGGCCCATCTTCACGAACCCGCCACCGGCTTCCTCGAGGGCCCGGCGCAGGTGCTCGGCCTGGTCGCGACGCAGGTCCGACGTTGCCGGGTCGTGCGAGAAGTCGAGACGACGGAACGGCACCAGGTGGTGGCGGCGGGCGATCGAGAGGAGTTCGGTGAAGCGTCGACCGCGGGAGCGCAGGGTGCCGGTGTCGGCATCGCGCGGGCCGGAGAGGTCGCTCAGTCGGGGTGGGGTGGGCACGCCCGCCAGTCTGCTCCCCGGTGCTGGGTCCGCAGCGTGCGGGTGGCCCGGTCCGTCGCGTCGTCCCGTCCTCCTCCACAGCCTGGAGGCCCGGTGCGGCTTCCACAGGTCGGCGCGGGCCCGGCGCGGGGCGCGGTCCTGGAGCGAGACACTCGTGCCGTGGAGACAGCACTGATCGCGGCGTGCATCGCCGCCGGAGCGGCGATCGTCGCGGCCGTCGTCAGCTGGTTCGGGGCGTTCCAGAGTCGACGGACGTCCGATCGTGACCACGCCTGGCATCGGTTCACCTGGGCCGTCACGCAGCGGCCGGACATGAACACATACGACATTTCGACAACGGTGCTCCGAGACCTGGAGACCGTACCGTGGTGGTCGAAGGCCGATCGCCGACTCGCGAGCCGAGCGCTCCGCAGGCGAGCCAGCGCCGACCAGGCACATGACGACGACGAACGAAGGGCCTCCGACTGATGTCGATCCTGCGACCGCTCCCCGACGCGCCCGACCTCGACGAGGACGACGACGTCCTCTTCGCCTGGGACCACGGCGCCACCGTCGACGAATGGCGGGAATCCCAGCGCACCGGCGTGGTCACCGTCTCGACGCGTGTCACCTGGTGGTGGCGCAGGATGCGACGGGTCCTGCGCTGACCGGCGTGGCTAGACGCCGACCTCCTGGTAGGCGGTGAAGAGCAGGTGGTCCTCGGGGCCCTCGAGCACGACGGGCTTGCCGACGCCGTCCAGGATGATGAACCGCAGCATGCCGGCACGGGCCTTCTTGTCACGACGCATGGTGGCGAGCAGCCCCTGCCAGCGCCCGACGCCGTACGAGGTCGGCAGGTCGAGCGACTCGAGGATCGCCCGGTGCCGATCGACCGTGGCGTCGTCCAGGTGGCCGGTCAGTCGGGCGAGCTCGGCGGCGAACACCATGCCGACCGACACCGCTGCGCCGTGGCGCCACTGGTACCGCTCGGCGTGCTCGATCGCGTGCCCGAGGGTGTGCCCGTAGTTCAGGATCTCGCGTCGGCCCTGCTCCGTGAAGTCGTCCGAGACGACCTCGGCCTTGAGCGCGATGGCGAGCTCGACGACCCGGCGGAACTCCGGCGTCGTCGGGTCGGTCACCCGGTCGACATCGGCCTCGATGATGTCCAGGATCTCGGGCACGGCGATGAACCCGGCCTTCACGATCTCGGCGAACCCGGTCAGGATCTCGTTGCGCGGCAGCGTGCGGGCGAGGTCGAGGTCCACGACGACGGCACGGGGAGCGTAGAAGGCGCCGACCAGGTTCTTGCCCTCGTTCGTGTTGATGCCCGTCTTGCCGCCGACGCTGGCGTCCACCATGCCGAGCACGCTGGTCGGGACGGCCACGTACGGCACACCGCGCAGCCAGGTCGCGGCGACGAAGCCGGCCAGGTCGGTGACGGCGCCGCCCCCGAGGCCGATCACCGCGTCGGTGCGGGTGAAGTCGGCCTGCCCCATGATCTGCCAGCAGAACGCCGCGACCTCGACGCGCTTGGCGCCCTCGGCGTCGGGGACCTCGGCGATCAGGGCTTCGAGCCCGGCCTCGACCAGCAGCGCCCGGAGCTCGTTCGCCCGGGCACCGAGCGTCGGCGAGTGCACGATGAGGACCTTGGCGACACGCGGGCCCAGGATCGCGGGCAGGGCACCGAGCAGGTCCGTGCCGACGGCCACCGTGTAGCCGTCGTCACCGCCGACCCGGATCTCGGTGGTCCCGGCGGGCAGGGTCGACTCGGTCACGGTGCTCCTTCGGTGCTGGTGGTGCTGCTGGTCGTGCTGCCGGGCGCGGCGGTGGTGCCGGCGTCGCTGCGCAGCCACGTGACGACCTCGTCGACCACGCGGGACATCGGCCGGCGCGACGTGTCGACCACGACGTGCGCGAGTTCGGCGTAGGTGGCCGCCCGCTCGTCCATGATCGTCTGCCAGGCGTCGATCCCGCCGTTCGCCAGCAGGGGCCGGTCGGACCCGGCGATCCGGTCGGCGACGGCCTCGGGCGACACGGTGAGCAGGACGATGCGTGCGCCGCTCAGGGCCTGCCGCGTGTCCGCGTGGGTGACGGCTCCCCCGCCCACGGCGATGACGCCGCCGGTGGCCAGCGCCGCCCGGACCGCCTGGGCCTCGAGCGCGCGGAACGCCGGCTCGCCGCGGTCGGCGAAGATCCCGGGGATCGGCCCGTGCTCGCGCACGATGACCCGGTCGGTGTCCGTGAACGGGACGCCGAGGGCCTTCGCCACCCGCTTGCCGACGCTCGACTTGCCGGCGCCCATCGGGCCGATCACGACCACGGGCGCGTCGGCGCGTCGGACGTCGGTGCTCACAGGTCGGTCGACGTCGCCGACGGCTCGGTCCGGCGTGTGCGCAGGGTCTCCGGGATCGCCGCGAGGTAGGCGTCGAGGTTGCGCTTCGTCTCGACGACGTTGTCGCCGCCGAACTTCTCGAGCACCGCGTCGGCGAGCACCAGGGCCACCATCGCTTCGGCGACGACACCGGCAGCGGGCACGGCGCAGACGTCCGAGCGCTGGTGGTGCGCCGAGGCGTCCTCACCGGAGACGACGTCCACCGTGTGCAGGGCGTGCGGGATGGTCGCGATCGGCTTCATCCCGGCGCGGACGCGCAGCACGGTGCCCGTGGACATCCCGCCCTCGGTCCCACCGGCGCGGTCGCTCGTGCGGTAGATCTCGCCGTCCTCGCGGTACAGCTCGTCGTGCGCGGCGGAGCCCCGGCGACCGGCGGTCGCGAAGCCGTCACCGACCTCGACCCCCTTGATGGCCTGGATCCCCATGATCGCCGCTGCGAGGCGGGCATCGAGCCGGCGGTCCCAGTGCACGTGCGAGCCGAGGCCCGGCGGGACGCCGTAGAACAGCACCTCGACGACGCCGCCCAGGGTGTCGCCGTCCTTCTTCGCGGCCTCGACCTCGGTGACCATGCGTGCCGAGGTCTCGGCGTCGAAGCAGCGCAGCTGGTCCTCGTCCAGGCGGTCCACGTCGTCGGGCAGCGGCAGGTCCGTGCCGTCGGGGACCCGGACGGTCCCGACCTGCAGCGTGTGCGCCACCGAGCGGATGCCGAGTTCGGCCAGGAACGACTTCGCGACGGCGCCGAGCGCCACGCGTGCGGCGGTCTCGCGGGCACTCGCACGCTCCAGGATCGGGCGCGCCTCGTCGAAGCCGTACTTCTGCATGCCGACCAGGTCAGCGTGGCCCGGACGCGGTCGGGTGAGCGGCGCGCTCCGCCCGCGGGACATCTCGGTGGACTCGATCGGCTCGGGGTTCATGACCTCGACCCACTTCGGCCACTCGGTGTTGCCGATGCGGATCGCGATCGGGCTGCCGAGCGAGTAGCCGTGCCGGACACCGCCCGACACGTGCAGCTCGTCCTGCTCGAACTTCATCCGCGAGCCACGGCCGTAGCCGAGCTTGCGGCGCGCGAGATCGGCACGGATGGACTCGAACGACACCGGGACACCCGCGGGCAGACCCTCGAGCATGGCGATCAGTTCGGGTCCGTGGGACTCACCAGCAGTCAACCAACGAAGCATGCCGCAATCCTCCCACAGCGATCGTCCGTGCGACGTCGTCGCCTACTGGTAGTCGGGGTGCGCCCGGAGCCACGCCTGGAACTGCTCGACCGCCACCAGGTGCTGGTCGTAGGTGTCCGAGAAGACGGTCTTGCCCGACTCCAGGTCGACCGTCACGAAGTACAGCCACTTGCCCGGGGCCTCGTTCGTCACGGCCTTGATCGCGATGTCACCCGGGTTCGAGATCGGTGCGGGCGGGAGCCCCTCGTGCACGTAGGTGTTGTACTCGTTCGAGGCGTCCGCACGTTCGGCGTCCGTGGTCGTCACGGTGTGCGTGTTGCCCGTGCCGTACGCGACCGTGGCGTCGGACTGCAGCTTCATGCCCTGGTCGAGGCGGTTCTGGAACACCCGGGCGACCTTGGGGTAGTCGGCTGCGAGACCGGCTTCCTTCTGCACCAGCGACGCGAAGACGATGGTGCGCTCCTGGTCGGCCTCCTTGACGCCGGCGGCGGACAGGTGCTCCTTCATGGTGTCGACCATCGACTTGAAGTACTGCTCGGCGGTCCAGCCCGGGTTGATCGGGTAGGTCGCGGGGAAGAGCCAGCCCTCGAGCGTCGTGACGCCGGACGGCAGGTCGTAGGCCGACAGGTCCTTCGCGGCCGCGTCGACCTGCTTCTCGGTCAGGCCGGCCTTCGAGACCATCCCGGCCTTGATGTCGGCGAGTGCCGTGCCCTCCGGGATGATGATCGACGCCTGGACGCGGTTGTCCTTGTCCTGCAGGGCCGCCAGCGCCGACTTCGAGCTCATCTGCTTCTTCAGCGCGTACGAACCGGGCTGGAACTGCACGTCCGGCGATGCCAACAGGAGCTTGTAGAACACCTTCGAGTCCTTGACGACGCCGCTGCGCTGCAGCGTCGCGGCGACGTTCTCGCCGATGTCGCCCTGCTTGATCGTGATGGTCACCTTCGAGGTGCCGTTGCCCGTGTAGTCGTCGGGCTCCTGCGCGCCGCTGATCGCCGCGATGAGCTGCTGGATCTTGGGTGCGGCGAACGTGTACGCCCCGACGCCGGCAGCGAGCACGACCGCGACGATGACGAGCCCCGCGACGAGCGGTCCGCGCCGGCGCTTCGGCCGTGGCTCGCGGGGCGGCCTGGAGACGCGTCCTCCGCCGCCTCGTCCCCCGCGTCCGCCGCCTCCCGCGGCACCACCGCCGCCGGTCGCGTCACCGTCGTCCGTCCCGTCGGCTCCGGATCCGCCGGCCGCGGCGGTCGCCGCGGACTCGGTCGGCAGCTCGCCGGTCAGCAGTGCGGCGACCTCGGGGTGCAGGTCTTCGGGGCGGGTGGCGATCGGTGCGTCGGCGGGGGACGCAGGGCGTTCGTCGCGTGGGGCTGGCGGAGCCTCGGTGGTCCGTTCGGCGGCAGAGGGCTCGTCGGTCGCTGCGACGCGGGCTCGTTCGGCCTCGAGGGCGCGGGCTTCGCGTCGGGACAACGGAGGCGCCGGCGGTGGGGTCACCTGACCAGCGTCGTCGCGGTCATCGGTGCCTGTCGTGCGGTCGGAAGTCGCCTTCCGCCGCTCGGCGTCGTTGCCGGGCGCGATGATCGCGTTCCAGTCCAGATCGTCTGCCAACGTCCTCGGTCTCTCGGTCGGGAACTCCACCTGGGCACCGTCGTCCTCACAGCTGACGACGAGAGCACCCATGTGCGGTACCGGGCAGCCCTGTCAGGGAAGCGTGGTGCCCGGAGGGGCACCGGCACTGCGCTCGTGGTCGAGCGCGTGTTGCAGAATGATAACAGCGGCTGCTTGGTCGATCACGGCCCGGGACTTCTTCGTGTTCTTGCCGGCCTGGTGCAGCCCTCGCTGGGCGGTCACGGTCGACAGTCGTTCGTCGACCAGGCGCACCTGTCGACGCGCCGCGATCCGGGCGGCGAACACGCGGGCGTCCTCGGTGGAGGCCGTGTCCCCACCCGACATCGACAGTGGCAGCCCGACGACGACCTCGAGCACGTCGTACTCGTCCGCGAGCTCCAGGATGCGCCGGAGGTCCTTCGAGTCGTCGCGACGGACGGTCTCGACCGGCGTCGCCAGCAGGCCGTCGCGGTCGCACACGGCGACCCCGATCCGGGCGCGTCCGACGTCCACGCCGAGCCGCCGCCCGGACCGGATGCCCACGGTCAGCCCGCGAGCCGTGCGGTCACGGCACGCAGCGCCGCGGGGAGCGCTGCTGCATCGGTCCCGCCGCCCTGCGCCAGGTCCGGCTTGCCGCCGCCACCGCCACCGAGCACGCCGGCGGCCTCCTTCGCGAGGGGGCCCGCCTGCACGCCCACAGCACGGGCGGCGTCGTTCGTCGCGACGATCACGATCGGCTTGCCGCCCACGACGGCACCGAGCACGACGACGACCGCGCCGTCACCGAGCTGGCCCCGGACGCCGGTGGCGAGCGAGCGCAGGTCGTCCCCGGACTGCAGCCCGTCGACCGTCTCGGCGACCACGGTGGTGGCACCGACGGTGGTGGCGTTCCGGGCGATGGCGGGCACGCGCTGCTGCAGGTTCGCCGACTCGTACTCGGCGAGCTTCTTCTGGGCGGACCGGAGGTCCTCCATCAGGTTCTGCACGCGGGCCGGCAGGTCGGCACGGGGAGCCTTGAGCGCGCTGGAGAGCTGCGACACGATCGTGCGCTCGACGGCGAGGTCGCGGAACCCCTCGAGCCCGACCAGTGCCTCGACGCGGCGGTTCGTCGAACCGACGCTCGACTCCCCCACCAGGTTGACGAGCCCGATCTGCGCGCTCGAGGCGACGTGCGTGCCACCGCAGAGCTCGCGGGACCACGGGCCGCCGATGTCGACCATGCGGACCTCTGCGCCGTACTTCTCACCGAACAGGGCCTGCGCCCCGAGGGCCTTCGCCTCGTCGATGGGCAGGATGCGCGTGGAGACCTCGAGGTCGGTGCGGATCGCGGTGTTCACGACCTCCTCGATCTCGGAGCGCGTCTCGAGCGAGACCGGCTGCGACCACGAGAAGTCGAGGCGCATGTAGCCGGACTTGTTGTACGAACCGGCCTGCAGCGCCTCCGGCCCGAGGATGTCGCGGAGCGCCGCGTTCACCAGGTGCGTCGCGGAGTGTGCCTGGGTCGCGCCGCGGCGGTACTCCGCGTCGACGACGGTGCTCGCGGCGTCACCGACGCCGACCTCGCCGGAGCGGACCTGCACGGTGTGGCTCCACAGTCCGGAGACCGGTCGCTGGACGTCGAGGACCTCGAGGTCGAACCCGTTGCCGACGATCGAGCCCTGGTCGGCGTCCTGGCCGCCCGACTCGGCGTACAGCGAGGTCTCGCCGAGGATGACCTCGGCGATGTCACCGGCGACCGCACGGTCGACGCTCACACCGCCGACGATGATGCCGAGCACGCGCGTCTCGGCCTCGAGCGCGTCGTAGCCGAGGAAGGTCGTCTCGCCCTTGGCCCGGAACGCGCTGTACACGCTCAGGTCGGCGATCGCGGTCTTCTTGCTCTTCGCGTCGGCCTTCGCCCGGGCACGCTGCTCGGACATCAGGGTCTCGAACGCCGTGCGGTCGACGTGGACCCCGGCTTCCTCGGCCATCTCCATCGTCAGGTCGATGGGGAACCCGAAGGTGTCGTGCAGCAGGAATGCCGTGTCGCCGCCGATCGACGGGGCGCCGTCCTGCTTCGCACGCTCGACGGCCACGTCGAGGATGGTCGTGCCCTGCGCCAGGGTGCGGAGGAAGGTCTCTTCTTCCGCGTAGGCGATGCGGGAGATCCGGTCGTAGTCGGACGCCACCTCGGGGTAGGCGTCGCGCATGGCGTCGCGGGACGCCGGGAAGAGCTCGGGGAACGTGGGCGCCTCGACACCGAGCAGGCGCATCGCGCGGACGGTGCGACGGAGCAGACGACGGAGGATGTACCCACGGCCCTCGTTCGACGGGCTCACGCCGTCGGCGATGAGCATCAGCGAGGAACGGACGTGGTCGGCGATGACGCGCATCCGCACGTCGTCCTCGTGCACGGCGCCGTAGCGTCGGCCGGAGATCTCGGCTGCGCGGTCGAGCACCGGGCGCACCTGGTCGATCTCGTACATGTTGTCGACGCCCTGCTTGATGAAGGCGACGCGCTCGAGCCCCATGCCGGTGTCGATGTTCTTGTTCGGCAGCTCGCCGGTGATCTCGAAGTCGTACTTCGACCGCACGTCGGCGATCTGGTACTGCATGAAGACGAGGTTCCAGATCTCCACGTAGCGGTCGTCGTCCGTCGCCGGGCCGCCGTCGATGCCGTACTCGGGGCCACGGTCGAAGAAGATCTCCGAGCAGGGACCCGCGGGTCCGGGCTGTCCGGTCGACCAGTAGTTGGTGTCCTTGCCGAGGCGCTGGATCCGCTCGTCGGGCAGCGACGAGTGCTGCTTCCAGAAGCCGATCGCCTCGTCGTCCTCTTCATAGACGGTGACCCAGAGGTCGTCGGGCGAGAAGCCGAGTCCTCCGTCGGTCTCCGGCTTGGTCAGGAACTCCCAGGCGAACTGGATCGCCTGCTCCTTGAAGTAGTCGCCGAACGAGAAGTTCCCGTTCATCTGGAAGAACGTGCCGTGGCGAGGGGTCTTGCCGACCTCTTCGATGTCGTTCGTGCGGATGCACTTCTGCACGCTCGTCGCCCGCGGGAACGGCGCCGGGATGAGACCGGTCAGGTACGGGATGAACGGCACCATGCCGGCGACCGTGAAGAGGAGCGACGGGTCGTCGGAGACGAGGGACGCGGACGGGACGACGGTGTGGCCGCGGTCACCGAAGTACTGGAGCCAACGGCGGCGGATCTCTGCGGTCTGCATGGTGCTTCCTGGGTTCAGGTCGTGGGTGGAGGAGGGTCGAGGCTGCTCGGTCGGAGCGCTCAGACGTCGGTACGGAGCTCGGCCTCGCGCGACCGGTAGCCGTCCGCGACGGCACCCGTGAAGGCCTTCGTCTTGGCGTTCACCTCGGCGAAGAGCCGGGCGCCACCGGAGGTCTGGGCGACCCGGTGTGCGACGGCGAACCCGATGACGATGCCGACGGCGACGAAGAACAGCTGCTTCACGGTGCCTCTCCCTCTGTGCACCCGGGCGGTGCATGCCCGGACAAGCTTAGTCGCCGGGCACTTCCGCGCGTCCCCGTCCGCAAGACGCCGTCGTGTCGGCAGGACGCCGCCGAAACCGGGGGCGTCTCGCGCACCCGGAGGCGCGTCGATGAGACGACGGCGTGTTGCGGACCGACCAGGGGCCGGGCTGGAGGCCGTGCGCACGGCGCACCCCGCGCCTCCCGTCCGCCCCTGCTCACGTCCACTGCCCACACAAGACGCCGTCGTGTCGGCAGGACGCCGCCGAAACCGGAGGCGTCTCGCGCACCCGGAGGCGCATCGCCGAGACGACGGCGTGTTGCGAAGCGGAGGCGGTGCCGGAACGCCGAACGGCGGGTCGCCCTCGAGAGGACGACCCGCCGTTCGGGTGTGATCAGTGGATCAGCGAGCTGCGTAGTACTCGACGACGAGCTGCACTTCACAGGTCACGGGGACCTCGGCGCGCTTCGGGCGACGCACGAGGCGGGCCTGGAGCTTCTCGATCTCGACCTCGAGGTAGCCCGGGACCTTCGGGAGGACTTCCTGGTGGCCACCGGCAGCGGCGACCTGGAAGGGCTCCATCGACTCGGACTTCGCCTTGACGTGGATCAGCTGGCCCTCCTTGACGCGGAAGGAGGGGCGGTCGACGAGCTTGCCGTCGACCAGGATGTGGCGGTGCACGATCAGCTGACGGGCCTGCGCGGTGGTGCGGGCGAAGCCGGCACGGACCACGAGGGCGTCGAGGCGCTGCTCGAGGAGCTCGACCAGGTTCTCACCGGTCAGGCCCTTCGTCTTGCGGGCCTCTTCGAAGACGATGCGGAGCTGCTTCTCGCGGATGCCGTACTGGGCGCGCAGACGCTGCTTCTCACGGAGGCGGACGGCGTAGTCGCTGTCCGCACGACGGCGCGTACGGCCGTGCTCACCGGGCCCGTAGGGGCGCTTCTCGAGGTAACGGGCGGCCTTCGGCGTCAGCGGGATGCCGAGTGCGCGCGACAGGCGGGTCTTGCTGCGGGTACGTGACTTGGTAGACACAGGGTCCTTTTCTCTGTTCGAACTGAATACTCACCGGAGGCCGGGCACGCGAGTGCCGGTGGCCCCGACGACGGGATCCAGAGGGATGAGCCTGTGGGATCGGACGGCTACAGTCCGAACCTCTGCCCCCGTACCACCGGAGTGGCACTCTGTCCTCGACGCAGCCGTGCTCGAGGACCAGGACGTAGGCCCGGCAATGCTAGCAGCATCGGGGCGAGCGCAGAAGCACCGACGCTAGTGGCCGCGTGTGATCTTCCGGAGTCGTTCGAGCCGCGGCCCGACCTCGCGCTCGTAACCGTTGGCCGTCGGCGTGTAGTACTCGGTGCCCTCGAGTGCGTCCGGCAGGTACTGCTGCTCGGCGACCCCGTGCTCGGCGTCGTGGGAGTAGACGTACCCCTTGCCGTGCCCGAGGCGCTTCGCCCCGGCGTAGTGCGCGTCGCGCAGGTGCATCGGCACCGTGCCCATGCGCCCCGCCTTGACGTCGGCCATCGCCTGGTTGATGCCGTTGTAGGCGGCGTTCGACTTCGGCGCCGTCGCCAGGTAGACGACCGCCTCGGCCAGCGGGATCCGCCCCTCGGGCATCCCGATGAGCTGCACGGCCTGGGCCGCGGCGACCGCGATGGGGAGCGCCTGGGGATCGGCCATGCCGATGTCCTCGGACGCGGAGATGATGATCCTGCGCGCGATGAACCGGGAGTCCTCGCCGGCCTCGATCATCCGGGCGAGGTAGTGCAGGGCCGCGTCGACGTCGCTCCCCCGCACCGACTTGATGAAGGCGCTGATGACGTCGTAGTGCTCGTCGCCCTGTCGGTCGTAGCGCAGCAGGGCCCGGTCGACCGCGGCCGCGACGGTGTCGGCGTCGACGACGGGCACGGTGTCGTCGTCCTCGTCCTGCGCGGCGGTGGCCGACGCCGCCGCGGCCTCGAGCGCGGTCAGGGCACGTCGGGCGTCGCCGGACGCGAGGCGGATGATCGCACTGCGGGCTTCGTCACCGAGGACGACGGCACCGCCGAGCCCGCGGGGGTCCTCCACCGCGCGGTCGACGAGCATGCCGAGGTCGGGATCGGTGAGCGGTTTGAGCGTCAGGAGCAGCGAGCGGGACAGCAGGGGCGAGATGACCGAGAACGACGGGTTCTCGGTGGTGGCCGCGATCAGGATCACCCACCCGTTCTCGACGCCGGGCAGCAGGGCGTCCTGCTGGGCCTTGCTGAACCGGTGGATCTCGTCGAGGAACAGCACCGTGGTCGACCCGTACAGGTCGCGGTGGGTCAGCGCCTTCTCCATGACCTCGCGCACGTCCTTCACGCCGGCGGTCACGGCGGAGAGCTCCACGAACTCGCGACCGGACTGCCGAGCGATGGCCTGCGCCAGCGTGGTCTTGCCGGTACCGGGTGGGCCCCACAGGATCACGGAGACCCCGCCGGGGTTCTCACGCGTGCCGGTGGCCAGCTGCACCAGGGGCGAACCCCGGCCGAGCAGGTGCTGCTGACCGGCGACCTCGTCGAGGCTGGTGGGGCGCATCCGGACGGCGAGCGGGACGGAACCCTGCGCGAGACCGGCGCGACCACCCGTGGTGGGCGCGTGCATTCCCGAACGATCCGCTGCCATCCTGCAATCGTAGGCCGGTCCACCGACGCAGGCCGCGCCTCCCGCCAGGTGGTGGTGGTGACCGTTCGGCTACGCTCGTTGCACACTGCGACGAGAGGGCAGACCAGCACCGTGGCACCGAAGAACCCAGCGCGTGACAACCGAGAGGCGCGCGAGCGCCTCCGCCTCTACCAGGCCCGCCAGGGCCTCCACGAGCGGCAGCGACGCCGCCGCGTGCGGGACAACCTGATCGGTGCCGGTGCCCTCGTCCTCGTCGCGGCCCTCGCCACCGGGTCGCAGCTCGCCTTCGCCGGATCGCGGGGGTCGGACGCCCCGGCCCCGAGCGCCTCTGCGTCGTCGACGGCCACGCCGTCGGCCAGCGCCACGGCCGGCAACACCGGCAACGTGCCGAGCAAGTCGATCGCGAAGGGTGCGACCTGGACCGGCAGCCTCACGCTCAACAAGAGCATCGACCTCGGCATCGAGCTGGACGGTGCGAAGGCACCGCAGGCCGCGAGCGTCGAGATCTCGTTGATCCGTCAGCAGTTCTACAACGGCACGACCTGCCACCGGCTCGCCGACAGCGACGGCCTGAAGTTCCTGCAGTGCGGATCCGCGAACGGCGACGGCACCGGCGACGCCGGCTTCGAGTACGGCCCGCTCGAGAACGTGCCGGATGACGGCGTCTACGAGAAGGGCACGATCGCGATCGCACGGTCGGACTCCCCGTACTCGCAGTCGACGCAGTTCTTCATCGTCTACGGGGACACCACGCTCGACAGCTCGACGGGCGGCTACACGGTCGTCGGCAAGGTCACGAGCGGGCTGTCCGAGCTCGAGTCGGAGATCGCCGCGAAGGGCATCGCGTCGCCCGGCAGCGACGGCACCGGCGAGCCGAAGGTGGCGACGAAGATCACCGACGCGACCATCGCGGAGCAGAAGTAGTCCACAACCCGTCGCACCGGTCGGGCGGCGGAGCCCGTCCGTGCAATAGGCTGACGACCTGACCGTGCCGACGGTGACGTCGGCGATGCACGACCACGATCGAGGCGAGACCTGTGGGATCTGACGAAGCAACGACCTGGGGGCGGGTCGACGAGAACGGGACCGTGTACGTCCGGTACGAAGAGACCGAACGTGCTGTCGGTGAGTACCCGGACGCCACCCCCGAAGAAGCCCTCGCCTACTTCGCGCGGAAGTACGCCGACCTCGAGGGGCAGGTGAAGATCGCCGAGCAGCGCGTCCAGCGCGGTGCGTCGGCGAACGACGTCGCCCGGACGGTCGAGCACCTGACCGCCTTGGTCGCCGACGCCCGCGTGGTGGGTGACATCAAGTCGCTTGAGACCCGCGTGGGCGCGCTCACCGAGCAGCTCGGCTCGCTCACCAAGGAGCAGGCGGAACAGGCGCAGCAGGCGCTGCAGGACGCCCTGGCGCACCGCACCGCCCTGGTCGAGGAAGCCGAGGCACTCGCCGCGGTGGACCCCGCACGCGCGCAGTGGAAGCAGATCACGGCGCAGCTCGACGACGTGTTCGCGCGCTGGCAGCAGCACCAGC
This sequence comes from Curtobacterium sp. MCLR17_055, assembly GCF_003234305.1. Classification (NCBI taxonomy): domain Bacteria; kingdom Bacillati; phylum Actinomycetota; class Actinomycetes; order Micrococcales; family Microbacteriaceae; genus Curtobacterium; species Curtobacterium sp. MCLR17_055. The sequence continues at coordinate 28,743 of NZ_QKSX01000012.1, read as the reverse complement.
ACGACGGGCCGCGGATCCCCAAGAACGAGGCCAACGACCTCTGGAAGCGGTTCCGCGCAGCGCGGTCCACCGTCGACCAGCACCGTCGTGCGTTCTACTCCGAGCTGGACGCACAGCACCGTGACGCCCGGACTCGCAAGCAGGAGCTCGTGGCGCAGGCCGAGGCCCTCGCACCCCGCGGCTCCGATGCGATCCCGGACTACCGCCAGCTCCTCGACGACTGGAAGAACGCCGGGCGTGCCGGCAAGCGGCACGACGACGCACTCTGGGCGCGCTTCAAGGCCGCCGGAGACGTCCTGTTCGAGCAGCGCCACGCCGAGAGCGCAGCCGAGAACGAAGAGTTCTCCGCCAACCTCGAGGCGAAGCAGGCCCTGCTGACCGAGGCCGAGCCGCTCCTGCAGGCGACCGACCGGGTCGCCGCGCGCAAGACCCTCACCGGCATCCAGCGCCGCTGGGACGAGATCGGCAAGGTCCCCCGCGGTGACGTCCGTCGGGTCGAGGACCGCCTGCGTGCCATCGAGGACCACGTCCGTGGGCTCGAGGACGCGCACTGGAAGGAATCGAACCCGGAGCGCAAGGCCCGTCAGAACGGCCTCGCGAGCCAGCTGGAAGACGCGATCGGCAAGCTCCAGTCCGAGCTCGCCGCGGCGCAGGCCACCGGTGATGCCCGGAAGATCAAGGACGCGCAGGAAGCCCTCGACGCCCGCAAGATCTGGCTCGACGCCCTGGGCGGCTGAGCCTCCGCAGCACGAACGACGCCCCCGTGACCGATGATGGTCACGGGGGCGTCGTTCGCGGTGGCCGCTTCAGCGTGCTCGGCAGGTCAGACCGGCGCGGGCAGTCCGAGCAGCAGCCGGATGTCCAGGTCGTCCTGCCGCATCTGCGCGGCGAGCTCGTCCATCGACGAGAACTTGACCATGCCGCGCACGTACGACACGAAGAGCACGGAGATCCGATCGCCGTACAGGTCGATGTCGACGTCGAGCAGGTGCGCCTCGATCTGCTTCGCGGGCACACCCTCGAACGTCGGGTTGTTGCCGACCGACACCGCCGCCGGGTAGACGGTGCCGTCGTGCAGCACCCGGGCGGCGTAGACACCGTCGGCGGGGACGAAGCCCTCGCACGCCGGGTCGAGGTTCGCTGTGGGGTAGCCCATCGCACGGCCGCGCTGGTTGCCGTGCACGACGACGCTCCGCACGGCGTGCTCCCGCCCGAGGAGTCGAGCGGCCTCGGCCACGCGGCCCTGGCCCAGGAGCTCACGGATCCAGGTGGAGGACACCCGACGCTCACCGTCGGGTCGGACGTCGTCGATGAGGTCCACGTCGTCGATGAGCTCGACGGTGAAGCCGTGCTGCTCCCCCAGGGTCCGCAGCAGCGCGACGTCACCGGCGCCCTTCGCACCGAAGCGGAAGTCGCTGCCGACGAAGACGAGCCGGGCGTGCAGGGTGTCGACGAGGATCTCGGACACGAACGCCTCGGGCGACTTCGACTGCAGTTCCTGGTCGAACCGGAGCAGCAGGGTGGCGTCGACCCCGGCGTCCTCGAGCAGTTCGCGGCGCTGCGCGGTGCTCGTCAGGGCCGGCGGGACGTGCGGCGGGTCGATGACGTTGAGCGGGTGGCGGTCGAACGTGACCACGGTGGCCACGAGGTCGTGCTCGCGGGCGGCACGCTCGAGGTGTGCGATGACGGCTCGGTGCCCGACGTGCACGCCGTCGAACTTCCCGATGGTGACGGCGCTCGGGCCGAACCCGTCCGCCACGTCGGCGGTGTCCTCGTAGAACTGCACGGTGGCTCCTACTCGCTCGCCGGGGCGGTGGACGAGGACGCAGCCGGTGCCGACGGCTCGGTGACCGTGCGGTGGTGCTTGCGGAGCCACCAGAGCCCGGCGATCGGCAGCACGAGCGGCGCGAAGGCGTAGCCCAAGCCGTAGTACGACCAGATGGTGTCGTCGGGGAACAGCTGGCGGTCGAACAGCGACAGGGTGCCGATGACGAGCACGCCGGTCATCTCGAACACGATCGTGACGCAGGCGACCCGGTACCAGAACCGGCCGGGCACGATGAGGGCGATCATCGCGACGATGTAGACGACGGCAGCGATGGCACTGAGCGTGTAGGCGAACGGTGCGAACGAGAACTTCTCGATGATCTGCACGACGCTGCGTCCGGTCGCCGCCAGCGCGAGGATGCCGTACACGGCGATGAGGACGCGGCCGATGCCGGTCGCGAGTGAGGATCTGGTCGCCATTGCACCGATTCTACCGACGCGCGGCTGCGCGCATGACCTCCGGCGTCAGTTCAGCGCGAACCAGATCTGGTACATCCGGTAGACCATCACCGCGACGGTGAAAGCCCCGGCGCCGAGCACCACGGTGCTCCACTTCGTGCGGTCGATCAGTGCCCACACGACCGCGGCCGGCGGGACGAGCAGCACAGAAACGGCGTACACCCCGAACTCGAGCGCGTTGCCGTCGGGCGGACTGCCCGTCGCCGGCAGCACGATCGAGATGACGCCCTGCGCAAGGAGCAGCAACTCGATGAGCACGAGCGCGCCGACCGTGTAGTCGTTCGGCTTCCAGCCGATGAACCCCACGACGACCGCGAAGAGCCCCACCACGACGGCGAGCACCAGCTGCACCCACATGTACCACTCGATCACGCGCGGGCTCCGGTCTGCGAGGAGGACGACGCACCGGGCGTCGGGAAGTTCGTGATGACCCGGAGCAGCCCCCGGCGGACGGAGACGAGGCCGACCAGCCGGTCGTCGGACGCGGTGACCGCTGCCACCGGTCCGTCCGAGTCGGGGTGCTCGGCCGCGACACGCTTGCCGTCGGTGAGGTCCTTCGCCGAGGCTGCGTCGAGCGTCACCGACGAGAAGAGTCGCCGGGCGATGTCCGCCGGACGCGCGAGCGCGGCGCGGACGTCGACGGCGTCGTCCTCGAGGTCGATGGCGTCCTGCACTTCGAACGGTCCGACGCGGGTCCGACGGAGGGCGACGAGGTGCGCCCCGGTGCCGAGGGCAGCGCCGACGTCACGGGCGAGCGCACGGACGTAGGTGCCCGACGAGCAGGTCACGACGACGTCCAGGTCCACCACGGCGACGTCGGTGCCGTCGACGGCAACGGTCCGCTCGTTCCGCGTCGTCACGTCGAACTGCGAGACGGTCACCGTGCGGGACTTGAGCTCCACCGCCTCGCCCTTGCGCGCCAGGTCGTAGGCGCGGCGCCCGTCGACCTTGATCGCGCTGACCGTGGACGGGACCTGGTCGATCACGCCCCGCTGTGCTGCGACGGCGGTCTCGACGGCGTCGTCCGATACGTCGGCAGCGGCCACACCGACAGCAGCGGTCGGCGTGCCGTCGGCGTCGTCGGAGTCCGTGGAGACACCGAGCCGGATGGTCGCCGTGTAGGTCTTGTCGAGGCCCACCAGGTGCGTGAGCAACCGGGTGGACGGCCCGATGCCGAGCAGCAGCAGCCCCGTCGCCATGGGGTCGAGGGTGCCGGCGTGGCCGACCTTCTTCAGGCCGAGGCGACGACGGGCGATGGAGACCACCCGGTGGCTGGAGATCCCCTGCGGTTTGTCGACGAGGAGGATGCCGTCCGGCGCGGTTTCGAGCACCAGGCGAGATTACCAGCGCCGGTCAGCAGGCGTCGTTCCACTCGCGGCGGGGGTGCTCCGGATCGGTGACGTCGAGCACCGCGGAGGCCGCGATCTTCACGTCGGCACGACGCTCGAGTCGGCCGGACTCCTGCTCGACCCACAGCGACCAGCGCCACAGGGTACGGACCCCGGGGGCCAGGATGCCCCGCCCGTGCACGATCAGGACACCGTCACCGGCTCCGGTCGTGCGGAAGGGCGTCACCAGGTCGGATCGGAGCGTGTCCTGGTCGGCGGACGGCGCGGCGGCCGCCATCGCGGAGATCCCGTGCTGCTCGAAACCGGTGACGAGCGCGGCCGCGACCCGCTCGAGGTCGGTGCCGTCCTGCCCGTCGATGCCGATGACGGTGCGGTTCGTGCCGACCTGCGCGATCGCCTCTGCGGCGATCGCAGCCATCGTGTCGGTCTCTTCGGGTGCCCAGCGTGCCATGCGTCCACCGTAGGCTGTCGAGGTGAACGCGAGTCGGGCCTCCAGACCGGATGTGGACAAACCGACCGCGCGACGCGGTGTACAGGAGCCGGCCACGCCGGAACGGCCCGACATCGCGACCCCGCTGATCGCGTGGTTCCGGCAGCAGGCGCGGGACCTGCCGTGGCGCCGCCCCGGCTTCCCCGCGTGGGGGACGCTCGTCAGCGAGATCATGCTGCAGCAGACGCAGGTCGCGCGCGTGGTCCCCCGACTGGAGGCGTGGCTCACCCGGTGGCCGACGCCTCGCGACCTCGCGGACTCGCCCCCGTCCGAGGCGGTGCGAGCCTGGGACCGGCTCGGCTACCCGAGACGCGCGCTCGCGCTGCACGCGGCGGCGACCGCCATCGCGAACGACCACGGCAACGTCGTGCCGCGCGACGTCGACGCCCTGCTCGCTCTGCCGGGCATCGGCGACTACACCGCCCGCGCCGTCGCGGTCTTCGCGTACGGCGACCGGCACCCGGTCGTGGACGTCAACGTGCGCCGCGTGCTCGCACGTGCGGTCCTCGGCCAGGGCGAACCCGGGCCGGCGAAGGCGAAGCAGGACCTCCCGCTCATGGAGTCCGTGCTGCCGGCGGACCGCGACGACGCAGCTGCCACGAACGCCGCCGTGATGGAGCTCGGCGCGCTCGTGTGCGTTTCCCGCTCCCCCGCGTGCGATGCGTGCCCGATCGCGGACCGCTGCGCGTGGCGTGCGGCCGGGTACCCGGAGCACGACGGGCCGAGGGCTCCGCGGCAGGGGAAGTTCGCCGGCAGTGACCGCCAGGTGCGCGGCCTGATCATGGCCGAGCTGCGCGCCAGCGACGTGCCGGTCACGCGGTCCGAGATCGAACCGGTGTGGCCGGACGCCGACCAGCGGGACCGGGCGCTCGCGTCGCTCCTGCGTGACGGACTGGCCGTCGGGGACGACGCGAGCGGCTACCAGCTGCCCGGGGTCTAGGAACGCGGCTCGGCGGAACCGTCGGTCTCGGCCGCGTCGTCGTCGGCGTCGTCGTCCTCGTCGCGCTTGTACGGGTCGGCGTCCCCGGCGTACGTCGCACCGACCGAGGCTGCGCGGACCTGCTCGTCGCGCACCTGGGCCTGGACGAGCAGGTCCTCCATGTGCGCCGAGGTCTCGGGCAGGGCGTCGGCGATGAACTCGAGCGACGGCGTGAGCCGGGCGGTGATGTTCTTGCCGACCTCGGACCGGAGCATGCCGGTCGCGGCCTTGAGCGCCGCGGCGGAGTCCGCACGCTCCTCATCGGTGCCGTAGACGGTGTAGAAGATCGACGCGTGCTGCAGGTCACCGGTCACACGGACGTCGGTGATCGTGACGAACCCGAGTCGCGGGTCCCGCAGACCCTTGTCGAGTCGACGTGCGACGACTTCCTTGATGCGGTCCGCCATCTTGCGTGCGCGCTGCGGATCGGCCATTGGGTGCCTCCTGAGGCAGTGGCGGGACGCTTCCCGCCGGTGGTCCTGCGTGGGAAAGGGGTCGGGCCCCGGCCTCCCACGTGGGGAGGCCGGGGCCCAGAGGAGTCACGCGATCAGTCGCGCGGCTTCTCGACGAGTTCGGTCGTCTCGACCTCGTCGCCGATCTGGATGTCGTTGAACTTGCCCAGACCGATACCGGCTTCGAAGTCCGTGCGGACCTCGGTCACGTCGTCCTTGAAGCGACGCAGTGACTCGATGGCCAGGCCATCGGCGACCACCACACCCTCGCGGATGACGCGCGCCTTGGCGTTGCGCGTGATCGTGCCGGAGCGGACGATGACACCCGCGATGTTGCCGAACTTCGAGGAACGGAACACCTCGCGGATCTCGGCGACGCCCGACTGGACCTCTTCGTACTCGGGCTTGAGCATGCCCTTGAGGGACTGCTCGATGTCGTCGAGTGCGTTGTAGATGACCGAGTAGAAGCGCACGTCGATGCCTTCGCGCGCCGCACGCTCACGGGCCTTGACGTCCGGACGGACGTTGAAGCCGATGACGATGGCGTTGTCGATCGTGGCGAGGTCGATGTCCGACTCCGTGATCGCACCGACACCGCGGTGCAGGATGCGGAGCTGGACGCTGTCGTCGACCTCGATGTCCAGGAGCGACTGCTCGAGTGCCTCGACGGCACCGGAGACGTCACCCTTGATGATGAGGTTGAGCGACTCGACCTTGCCCTCTTCGAGCGCACGGGTGAAGTCCTCGAGCGAGATGCGCTTGCGCGACTTCGCCAGCAGGGCGTTGCGCTCGGCGGCTTCACGCTTCTCAGCGATCTGACGCGCCGTGCGGTCCTCTTCCGTGACGAGGAAGGTGTCACCGGCGCGGGGCACCGAGGACAGACCCTGCACCTGGACCGGGCGGCTCGGCGTCGCAGCCTTGACCGCGACCCCGTTCTCGTCCGTCATCGCACGGACTCGACCGTAGGCCGTGCCCGCCACGATGGCGTCACCGACGTGGAGCGTGCCGGACTGGATGAGGACCGTGGCGACTGCACCGCGACCCTTGTCGAGCCGGGCCTCGATCGCGACACCACGGGCGTCCTTGTCGGGGTTCGCACGCAGGTCGAGACCGGCGTCCGCGGTGAGCAGCACGGCGTCCAGGAGCTCCTGGATACCGATGTTCTGCCGCGCCGACACGTCGACGAACATGACGTCGCCGCCGTACTCCTCGGCCACCAGGTTGTACTCGGTGAGCTGCTGGCGGACCTTGGCGGGGTTCGCGCCTTCCTTGTCGATCTTGTTGACCGCGACGACGATCGGCACACCGGCCGACTGCGCGTGGTTCAACGCCTCGATGGTCTGGGGCATGATGCCGTCGTCCGCCGCGACCACGAGGATCGCGATGTCCGTCACCTGGGCACCACGGGCACGCATGGCCGTGAAGGCCTCGTGACCCGGGGTGTCGATGAAGGTGATCGGGCGGTCGATGCCCTCGTGCTGCGCGACGATCTGGTACGCACCGATGTGCTGGGTGATGCCACCGGCCTCGCCCTCGACGACCTTCGAGTTGCGGATCGCGTCGAGGAGGCGGGTCTTGCCGTGGTCGACGTGACCCATGACGGTGACCACCGGCGGCCGCTGCTGCAGCACGTCGTCGTCTTCGTCCTCGAGTTCTGCGTCGAGGTCGATGTCGAAGCCCTCGAGGAGCTCCTTGTCCTCGTCCTCGGGCGAGACGATCTGGATCTTGTAGCCCAGCTCGTCACCGAGGACCTCGAACGTGGCCTCGTCCAGGGACTCGGTCGCGGTCGCCATCTCACCGAGGTGGAACAGCACCGTCACGAGGTTGCCGGGCATGGCGTCGATCTTGTCCGCGAAGTCCGAGATGCTCGCACCACGACGGAGTCGGACGACCGTGTTGCCGTCGCCACGAGGGACCTGCACACCGCCGAGCGACGGGGCCTGACGCATCTCGTACTCGGCGCGCTTCGTCCGCTTCGACTTGCGGGCACGGCTCTTGCCACCACCGCGACCGAACGCACCGGCGGTACCACCACCGGGGCCACGACCACGGCCACCGCCACCGGCGGGACGCGGGCCGCTGAAGGCCGGACGCGGGAAGCCGCCACCGGCACCGCCGCCGGCACCCGGACGGGCACCGGGGCCGCCACGGCCACCACCCTGGCCCGGGCGCTGCCCGAAGCCGTTGGGACGGTTGCCCTGACCGGGACCACCCGGACGCGGAGCACCCGGACGGGGCGTGCCCGGACGCGGGGGCTGCGGACGCGGGATGCCACCGCCACCGGCTGCGCCGGCGGCCGGGCGCTGGCCCATGCCCTGGTTGGACGAGTACGGGTTGTTGCCGGGGCGCGGCGGGCGCGAGCCCATGCCCTGGTTCGACGAGTACGGGTTGTTGCCCGGACGTGCACCGGGCTTGGGGCCACCCGGCTTCGGACCGGCTGCCGCGGGAGCCTTCGGGCTGGTGCCCGGCTTCACGGCGTCGGACTTCGGAGCAGCGTCGGTCGACCCGCCTGCCTGCTCGGCGGCCTGCTTCTCAGCGGCCTGCTTCTCGGCACGGGCCTTCTGCGCGGCCTCGGCCTCGGCCTGTCGCTGGGCGACGGACTTCGGTGCGGCCGGTGCGGGGACGTCGGCAGCGGGTGCTGCCGGGGCCTCGGGCTCGGGAGCCGGTGCCGGACGAGCCGGACCCGGACGGGGACCGCCGGGCTTGGGTGCACTCGACTTCGGCGCGCTGGCCTTGGCGGGTGCGCTCGGCGCGGAGGCCGAGGCGGCGGGCTTCGCCGCGGGGGCGCCGTCTGCCTGGAGGGCGGCACGGAGCTTCCGTGCCACGGGGGGCTCGATGCTCGAGCTGGCACCCCGGACGAACTCGCCGAGCTCCTTGAGCTTCTCGAGTGCGGTCTTGCTGTCGACGCCGAGTTCGCTTGCGATCTCGTGTACGCGTGGTTTAGCCACTGTTCTCCTTCACGGGTCCCACCCCGTGAAGGGGCAGGACTCAATGGATGACGGGTCTCATTTCGAGCCGCTCATCAGTTGTCCATAAGCCGTTCAGCCTGTTCTGTCATGTCCGGGCGCTCGGCCGGTTCCTGTGGGAGACCGACGATGTGGTCGAGCACCGCGGACGTGTCGGGATCGCGATCCAACCGGAGCGCACGGCGGAAAGCCCTGCGCTTGACGGCCAGATCGTAGGCATCGACGGTCGGTGTGAGCCACGCTCCCCGGCCCGGCATGACTGCCTTCGGATCCGCCACGACACGGCCATCGCTCAGGGCGATGACTCGGAGGAGGGAGGATCGGGAAGCGCGACGACGACTGCCGATGCACGTTCTGACGGGAACCACTCTACTCCTTGCCTCGGACGTGCGCGATCCGGCGCGCCCTCGCAGGGCGCGCCGGGAGCGAAATCGTCCTAGTCCTCGCCGTCCAGGATGGAGTCCGGCTGGATGTCGATGCGGGCACCGGTGAGCTTCGCGGCGAGGCGGGCGTTCTGCCCCTCCTTGCCGATCGCGAGCGACAGCTGGTAGTCCGGCACGAGCGCGCGGACGGCCTTCGTCGAGGCATCGAGCACGAACGCGCTCGTCACCTTGGCCGGCGACAGGGCGCTCGCGACGAACGATGCGAGGTCGGACGAGTAGTCGACGATGTCGATCTTCTCGGCACCGAGCTCGTTCGTGACCGCACGGACACGTGCGCCGAGCTCGCCGATGCAGGCACCCTTCGCGTTCACGCCGGGCTCGTTCGCCTTGACGGCGATCTTCGTGCGGTGGCCGGCCTCGCGGGCGAGCGAGGTGATCTCGACGACACCGGACGCGATCTCCGGGACCTCGAGTGCGAAGAGCTTCCGGACGAGGCCCGGGTGGGTGCGCGACACGATGATCTGCGGGCCCTTGTTGCCACGGGCGACGCTCGTCACGTAGACGCGGATGCGGGAGCCGTGCTTGTACGACTCCCCCGGCACCTGCTCTTCGGGCGGCAGGATCGCCTCGATCGTGCCGAGGTCGACGTGCACCATCTTCGGGTTCGGGCCCTGCTGGACCACGCCCGCGACGATGTCGCCTTCCTTGCCGCGGAACTCGCCGAGGATCTTGTCGTCGCCGATGTCGCGCAGGCGCTGGTTGATGACCTGCTTCGCCGCGAAGGCCGCGATGCGTCCGAAGTCGCTCGGCTGGTCGACGGCTTCACCGATGACGGTGCCCTCGTCGTCGAGCTCGGGGACGTAGACGCTGACCTCGCCGGACTTGCGGTCGAGCTCCACACGCGACTGCGCGTGGGCCGGCTCGCCGTTCTCGTCGGCGTGCTTCTGGTAGGCGGTCAGGATGGCAGATTCGATGATCTGGACGAGCTCGTCGAACGGGATCTCCCGCTCGCGCTCCATGAGTCGCAGGACTGCGAGATCGATCTTCACCGAGGTGCCTCCGTATTCAGATGAGTCGCTCCTGCGGGGTGGAACTGCGCAGAAGTCGGCCACAAGCGTACCCCAGAACCAGGAGGCGGACAGGAGGCCCGTGGCGGCGTCGCCACGGGCCTCCTGTCCATCAAGGGTCGCGTCTAGATCGCGCGGACCGCGTCGAGCAGGTCGGCCACCGGCACGTCGCGGCGGTCGCCGGTCGCGCGGTCCCACAGCTCGACGACGCCCTCGGCGGCGCCGCGGCCGGCGACGACGACGATCGGCATGCCGAGCAGCTCGGCGTCACGGAGCTTCACGCCGGGCGAGACCTTGGGGCGGTCGTCGTACAGCACGTCGAACCGCTCGCCCTCGAGCTCGGCGACGACGGACGCCGCCAGCTCGTAGGCGACCTGGTCACGGCCGGTGGCGACGATGTGCACGTCGAACGGCGCGACGTTCTTCGGCCAGACCAGGCCCTTCTCGTCGTTGTGGGACTCGGCCAGGATCGCGAGGATGCGGGTCACGCCGATGCCGTACGAGCCCATCGTGACCGTCGCGAGCTTGCCGTTCTCGTCCTGCACCTTGAGACCGAGCGCCTCGGCGTACTTGCGACCGAGCTGGAAGACGTGCCCGATCTCCATGCCGCGCGCGGTCTCGAGCGGGCCCGAGCCGTCCGGGGACGGGTCACCCGCGCGGACGTCGGAGACCTCGACGACTCCGTCGGCCACGAAGTCACGGCCGGCGACGAGGCCCGAGACGTGCACGCCGCGCTCGTTGGCGCCGGTGATCCAGCTCGTGCCGTCGACCACACGCGGGTCGACGAAGTAGCGGAGGCCGGTGGTGCTGTCGGCGCCGAGGACCTGCGGGCCGATGTAGCCCTTCACCAGGCCCCGGTGCTTCTTGAAGTCGTCGTCGCCGGCGGCCTCGACCTCGGCCGGGGCGAACGACACCTCGGCGCGCTTCAGGTCGACGTCACGGTCACCGGGCAGGCCGACGACCACGACCTCGCGCGTGCCGTCGAGGTGGGTGAGCGCCAGGACGACGTTCTTCAGCGTGTCCGCCGCGGTCCACGGTGCACCCTCGCGCGGCGCGACCTGGTTGGCGTGGGCGACGAGCGTGTCGATCGTCGGGGTGTCCGACGCCGGCAGCAGCACGGGCTCCGGCTGGCCCTCGATCGGCAGCGACTCGGGGACGGGGGTGACGTACGCCTCGACGTTGGCCGCGTAGCCGCCGGCGCTGCGGACGAAGGTGTCCTCGCCGACGCCGATCGGGTGCAGGAACTCCTCGGACTTGGAGCCGCCCATCGCGCCGGCGTCGGCCTTGACGATGACGTAGTCGAGGCCGAGGCGGGCGAAGATCTTCTCGTACGCGTCGCGCATGACCTGGTAGCTGCGCTCGAGGCCCTCGTCGGTGAGGTCGAACGAGTACGCGTCCTTCATGGTGAACTCGCGGCCGCGCAGGAGTCCGGCGCGGGGCCGGGCCTCGTCGCGGTACTTGTCCTGGATCTGGAACAGCGTGACCGGCAGGTCCTTGTAGGACGAGTACAGGTCCTTCACCAGGAGCGCGAACATCTCCTCGTGCGTGGGTGCGAGCAGGTAGTCGGAACCCTTGCGGTCCTGCAGGCGGAACATGCCGTCGCCGTACTCGGTCCAGCGGTTCGTGGCCTCGTACGGCTCACGGGGCAGGAGCGCGGGCAGCAGGACCTCCTGCGCACCGGCTGCGACCATCTCGTCACGGATGATCGCCTCGATCTTGGCGCGCACCCGGAGGCCGAGCGGCAGCCAGGCGAAGATCCCCGGGGACTGGCGACGGACGTACCCGGCGCGGACGAGCAGCTTGTGGCTCGTCACCTCGGCGTCGGAGGGGTCGTCGCGGAGCGTACGGAGGAACAGATGCGAAAGCCGTGTGACCACGGGGCAAGCCTAGTGGCGGCGGGCCGACGGTGCGGGTTCGCTGCGGTGTGCCCGCCGCTGGGCGCGAGCGGCGCCGCTCGGCACGGTGCGCGGTTCGCCGGCCCGTGCGGCGGCAGCCGCTCCGTGCGCGCCTGCAGGCTCGCACCGGGCGATCAACCCGGCGGCCGCTCACGAAGTCCGCACCGTGCGGAGGGGATGCGCGTCGAGCAGCCGCGGCCGGCCTCCGAGCCGGTCCGCGGTGCGTCGCCCGCGTCGCGGGCGCCGCCGGCGACGCGGAGCGGAGCCGCACCGTGCGAGGTTCGCTGGCCCGTGGGGCGGCAGCCGCTGCGTGCGCGCCTGCAGCCTCGCACGGGGCGGTCAATCCGGCGGCCGCTCGCGAAGTCCGCACCGTGCGGAGGGGACGCGCGTCGAGCAGCCGCAGCGGGCCTCCGGGCCGGTCCGCGGTGCGTCGGAGGCGCGTCGCGGGCGCCGCCGGCGACGCGGAGCGGAGCCGCACGGTGCGAGGTTCATCGGCCGGTGCGGCGGCAGCCGCTGCGTGCGCGCCTGCAGGCTCGCACCGGGCGATCAACCCCGCACGGAAGCGCGAAGCACGCACCGTGCCGACCGGCGCTGGCGCCGGCACCAGCACCGCACGACGACGGACCGGAGGCCCGGTGCCAGCTGGCACCGGGCCTCCGGTCGGAGGGTGGTCGCGCCTACGGCGCCATGATCACCTGGGGCGTGCCGGTGGCGGCGGCCGGACCCATCTCGTCCGCGATGCGGTTCGCCTCGTTGATGAGGGTCTGGACGATCTCGGCCTCGGGCACGGTCTTGACGACCTGGCCCTTGACGAAGATCTGCCCCTTGCCGTTGCCCGAAGCGACGCCGAGGTCGGCCTCGCGCGCCTCGCCCGGGCCGTTCACGACGCAGCCCATGACGGCGACGCGGAGCGGGACGGTCATGCCCTCGAGCCCCTTGGTGACGTCGTTCGCGAGCTGGTAGACGTCGACCTGCGCGCGACCGCAGCTCGGGCAGGAGACGATCTCGAGCTTGCGCTCGCGCAGGTTGAGCGACTGCAGGATCTGCAGGCCGACCTTGACCTCTTGCGCGGGCGGGGCGGAGAGCGACACGCGGATGGTGTCGCCGATGCCCTCGGCCAGCAGGATGCCGAACGCGGTGGCGCTCTTGATCGTGCCCTGGAACTCCGGGCCGGCCTCGGTCACGCCGAGGTGCAGCGGCCAGTCGCCGGCGGCGGCGAGCTGCCGGTAGGCCTTGACCATCACGATCGGGTCGTTGTGCTTGACCGAGATCTTGAAGTCGTGGAAGTCGTGCTCCTCGAACAGGGAGGCTTCCCACACGGCGGACTCGACGAGCGCCTCGGGGGTGGCCTTGCCGTACTTCTGCAGCAGGCTCGGCTCGAGCGACCCCGCGTTCACGCCGATACGGAGCGAGACGCCGGCGTCCTTGGCGGCCTTGGCGATCGCGCCGACCTGGTCGTCGAACTTGCGGATGTTGCCCGGGTTGACGCGGACGGCGGCGCAGCCGGCGTCGATCGCCTGGAAGACGTACTTCGGCTGGAAGTGGATGTCGGCGATCACGGGGATCTGCGACTTCTTCGCGATGATCGCCAGCGCGTCGGCGTCGTCCTGCGTAGGCACGGCGACCCGGACGATGTCGCAGCCCGAGGCCGTGAGTTCGGCGATCTGCTGCAGCGTCGCGTTGATGTTGGTGGTCTGCGTCGTGGTCATCGACTGCACGGACACCGGGGCGTCGCCGCCCACGAGCACCTTGCCGACCCGGATCTGCCGCGACTTGCGACGCGGAGCGAGGGTTTCGGGGGACTTGGGCATACCGAGGTTGACTGCGGGCACGTGAGCACTCTACGCGCTCGGTCTGACCGTGCCGGGTCCGGTCCCCGTGCGTCTGTTCAGAGCTCCCTGACCGAGTCGACGACCGTGATGAGCGGGGCGTAGAGCCGCATCACCGCGAGCGCGCGGTCGTGGTCCTCGTCGGTCGCGCCGGCGCAGGCGTCCGCCACGACGGTCACCGTCGCACCCGCGTCGGCCGCCGCCAGCGCGGTCGACAGCACGCAGCAGTCGGTCGAGACCCCCGTGAGCACCAGGTGCGGGTGGTCGCCGACGACGGCCTGGAGGCTCGTCCCCCACTTGCCGAAGGTCGGTTCCGTCACGACGGGGTCGTTCCGGTCCGCGGCGGCCGACGCGAACGGCTCGGTGAGCGCGTACAGCGGGTCGGTGTCCGGGACCAGTGCGAAGGGCCAGTCGCGGTAGTACGGCACCCACGCACCCTCGGGCTCCGCCGGAGCCACGAAGCGGGTGAAGACCGTGCGGCCCGTGAACCGCGGGAGGAGCCGCTCGATGCCGGCGCCGGCGTGGTCGTACCGCGGGGCGGCCCACGGGTTCTCGCCGGTGAAGACCTGCTGCATGTCGATGACGACGAGCCAGGCGTCGTCGGGGATCTCCGCGCTCATCGCAGGTCGTCCGGCGTGGCGAGTGCTTCCTGGCGGCGGATCGAGCCGCGAGCGAACAGCAGCGTGCCGAGGAACCCGACGACCAGGGCGACGAGGACGCCGAGGTTCGCGTAGGCCCACGGCCCCTCGCGGCCACCGAGGCCGAACGGGCCGAGCAGGTAGCCCTGCCACGTCAACCACGCGGGCGACGAGAGCGTCACGAGTCCCCAGCCCAGGGCCGTGCCGACCAGGACCAGCGCGATCGCGCCCCACCGGACGTCACCGTAGCGGCCGCGGCGGTCGTCGAGCTCGGCCTCTGCGTAGGCGCGTCGGCGCAGCAGGACGTCCGCGACGAAGATGCCGGCCCACACCGCGATCGGCACGCCGAGGGTGATCAGGAACGCCTGGAACGGCTTCGCGAAGCTGGTCGCGAAGAAGGCGATGTACACGGCGCCGGCGACCATGAACGCTCCGTCGACCCCGGCTGCGACCGGCCGCGGGATCTTCACGCCGACGCTCAGCAGCGCGAGGCCCGACGAGTAGATGTCGAGGACCGCTCCCCCGACGAGCCCGAGGATCGCCACGATCGCGAACGGGATGAGGAACCAGATCGGCAGGATGGTGGTGAGCGCGCCGATCGGGTCGTCCTGGATGGCAGCGTTCAGGTCCGGCGACGAGCCGGCGAGCAGGACGCCGAAGACCACGAGGATCGCCGGGGCCAGCGCGCCGCCGAAGGTCGTCCACCCGACGACCCCACCGGTGGACGCGGCCCGCGGCAGGTACCGGGAGTAGTCGGCAGCAGCGTTCACCCAGCCGAGGCCGAAGCCGGTCATCACCAGGACCAGGGCCCCGATGACCTGCTGACCGCTGCCGGAGGGCATCGCGGCGATCGCGGCGAAGTCGATGGAGGGCACCGCGAGCACGATGTAGACGACGGTGAGCACCCCCGTGATGACCGTGATCCAGGTCTGCAGGCGCATGATCACGTCGAAGCCCGCGACGCCGGCCCCGACCACGAGCGCCGCGACGACGACCAGCGCGACGACCTTCGTCAGCACCCCGCCGTCCCAGCCGAGCTCGGTGAAGACCGTGGAGGTCGCCAGGACCGCCAGTGCGGCGAGCGAGGTCTCCCACCCGACGGTGAGGATCCAGCTGAGGAACGAGGGCACCCGGTTGCCCCGCACGCCGAAGGCCGCACGACTCAGCACCATCGTCGGCGCCGACCCCCGCTTGCCGGCGATCGCGACGACGCCGCACAGCAGGAACGAGAACACCACCCCGACGACCGAGACGGCGGTGGCCTGCCAGAAGGAGATGCCGAACCCGATGACGAATGCCCCGTAGGCGATGCCGAGGACGGAGATGTTCGCGGCGAACCACGGCCAGAACAGTCCCCGTGGGGTGCCCTTCCGATCGGACTCGGCGATGACGTCGAGGCCCTGGCGCTCGACGGTGCGAACCTCGGGAGGGTTCGGGGCGGCTGTGGTCATCCGCTGAGCGTAGCGCCGGAGCGACTACCCGAACAGGTTCACCGGCCGCACGATGTCGGCGTAGATGAGCAGCGCGCTCATGCCCGCCAACAGCACCACGACGACCATCGTCAGCGGCATCGTCTTCGCCAGGTCGATGGGCCCCGGGTCCGCCTTGCCGACGAGCTTGAACGACCGTCGCTTGATCGCTTCCCAGAGCGCACCCGCGATGTGTCCGCCGTCGAGCGGCAGCAGCGGCACCATGTTCAGCACGAACAGGCCGATGTTGAGCGAGGCCAGCAGCCCGAGGATCGTGTACGCCTTGTCGACGACGGGGACGCCGCTCATCGACGAGACCTCGCCGATCGCGCGGCCCACGCCCACCACCGACACGGGGCTGTCCTGCGACCGCTCCTGGGCACCGAACGCGGCGTTCCACACGGCGACCAGGCGCTGCGGCAGGTCGATGATCAGGTGCGCCGACGCCGCGATCTGGGCGCCGGTCGCGGGCAACACCTCGGCCGGGGACTGCCGCACCAGGGACTGCCCGATGCTGACGCCGACCACGCCGACGCGCTGGGTCTTCGTGGTGCCGTCGTCGTTCTTGACGACCTTGCCCTCGGCGTCGTAGACGTCGCGGGTGGCGGTCGTCGGGGTGATCTCGAGGGTCTTGCGGGCACCGTCGCGCTCGACGACCACGGTGACCTGCTCACCGGCGGACTCCTGGAAGACCTCGGAGACGCGGGTGATCGTGGGGTCCTGCTCGCCGTTCACCGAGAGCACGACGTCGCCGGACTCGATGCCGGCCTGCTTCGCCGGGGACACCGCGTCGCCGGGCGAGCACTCGGTCGTCTGGCTGTTCGGCAGCACGCACCCGACGCTGGACGTGAAGGTCGTCGTCGGTGCCCCGAACCCGCACAGCAGCACACCGAACAGCACGATGCCGATCACCAGGTTCATGGCCGGGCCCGCGACCATCACGATGATCCGCTTCCACGGCGTCAGGCGGTAGAAGGCGCGCGAGTCGTCCCCGCCGGAGTCCGCGATCTGCTCGGCGCTGGCCTGGCGGGCGTCCTGCACGAACGCGCCGTACATGCCGGTGTTCGTGATCGCGTTGGCACGGCCCGAGGCGCGCGGCTTGAGCATGCCGACCATCGAGATGTACCCACCGAGCAGGATCGGGCGGATCCCGTACTCGGTCTCACCCCGCTTGAACGACCACATCGCCTTGCCGAAGCCCAGCGAGTACTGCGTCACCTTGACGTTGAAGAGCTTCGCGAAGGACAGGTGCCCCAGCTCGTGGAGTCCGATCGAGACCAGCAGGCCGATGATGAAGACGACCACGCCGAGGACGAAGAGCAGGACGGATTCGACGGTCACCGGGAAAGAGTACGGGACTGATTCCATGACGGAGCCGAGCGCCGTCTGAGAGGTGATCCGGGCCTCCAGGCCTGTGCGTCACGTCCGCGGTCTGCCGCCTCCGCGTCGGACGGGAGGCGCGACTCGCGTCAGCGGGTCAGCGCGCGGTCCGCAGCGGTGCGGGCCCACTGCTCCGCGGCGAGCACGCCGTCGAGTGACGGCTCCCCCGCGGTGTGCTCCTCGACGACGCGCTCCACCGTGTCGACGATGTCGAGGAAACCGATCGCACCCGCGTGGAACGCGGCGACGGCCTGCTCGTTCGCGGCGTTGAACACGGCCGGGAACGTGCCGCCCAGCTCGCCCACCCGCTTGGCGAGGGCGACGGCGCCGAAGGCGTCCTGGTCGAGCGGCTCGAACGTCCACGTGCTCGCGGTCGTCCAGTCGAGCGGCACGCCGACGCCGGGCACCCGGTCCGGCCAGGCCAGGCCGAGCGCGATCGGCAGACGCATGTCCGGCGGCGACGCCTGGGCGATGGTGGAGCCGTCGACGAACTCGACCATGGAGTGCACGATCGACTGCGCGTGCACGGTGACGTCGATGCGGTCGTACGGCACGTCGAAGAGCAGGTGGGCCTCGATGACCTCGAGCCCCTTGTTGACCAGGGTCGCGGAGTTCGTCGTGACGACGAGACCCATGTCCCAGGTCGGGTGCGCCAGTGCCTGGGCGGGGGTGACGTCACGGAGCTGTTCGCGGGTGCGCCCACGGAACGGACCGCCACTCGCCGTCAGGACGAGCCGCTGCACCTCGGCGTCGGCGCCGGAGCGCAGCGCCTGCGCGATGGCGGAGTGCTCGCTGTCCACGGGCACGATCTGCCCGGGCGCCGCGGCCTGCTGCACGAGGGAGCCGCCGACGATCAGGCTCTCCTTGTTCGCGAGGGCGAGGGTGGCACCGCTCTCGAGCGCCGCGAGCGTCGGGCCGAGGCCGACCGAGCCGGTGATGCCGTTCAGGACGACGTCGGCCTCGACGCTCCGGACGAGCTGCTCCGAGTCGGCCGCGCCGAACGCCGTGTCGCGGACGCCGAACCGGGCAGCCTGTTCGGCGACGAGGTCGCGGTTGCTGCCGGCGGTGAGCCCGACGACCTCGAACCGGTCGGGGTTGCGGGCGACCACGTCGAGCGCCTGGGTACCGATCGACCCGGTGCTGCCGAGGACGACGATCCGCCGACGGTCCGGACCGGTGCTGCCGAGGCGACCGTCCGTCACGGTCAGCCCTTGGCGAGGATGTCGACCACGAAGACGAGCGTGGCGTTCTTCGGGATGCCCGAGCCTTCCTGCGGGTTCGCACCGTAGGCGTCCTCCGGGGTGGCGACGATCAGGACCTGCGAGCCGACCTTCTGCCCGACGAGTCCGGTGACGAAGCCCTTGATGAGCGCGCTCTCCGACACGGTGAAGGTGGTGGGGACACCCTTCGACCACGAGGAGTCGAACTCCTTGCCGGTGTCGTAGACGACGCCCTTGTACTGCACGAGTGCGGTGTCGCCGTCGGCGATCTCGGTGCCGTCGCCCTGCTTGAGCACCTCGACGGTGGTCTTCGTGGGCGCCTTGACGCCGTCCGGGACCGTGATCTCCGGCTCGCCCGAGGCCTTGTCCTTGACCGTGGGCAGGCCCGGGTCCTGGTCCTGCGGGGTGCCGGTCGCCTTGGTCGGGGTCTGCGCGACGACGTCGGCGACCACGACGATCTCACCGCCGGTGTTGAAGCCGAGTGCGGAGGACTGTCCGACCGCGGCGACGCGGTCGCCCACCTTCGAGCAGGCGAGGAGCGCACCGAAGCCCGATCCGCCGACGGAGAGCACCTGCGGGTTGCCCTCGTCGAATCCGACGGTGCCGAGCTTCTTGGCGTCCGATGCCTCGTACACGCTGTAGGAGACCTGCGCGTAGTCGCCCTCGTCGAGCGCCGCGCCCTTGCCCTTCACGAGGCGGGTGGCCTGCGGAGTCTTCGCGGACAGGCCGGACGAGAACTTCACGGTCGGGGCCTTCGGACCACCGAACGACCCGGTCGCCTTGACGGCATCGGACGACTTGCCCGGGTCGGGGCAGGAGGTGATCGCCGAGGCCGTGGCACTGGCCGACGGGGTCGGCGAGGCCGAGGACCCGTTCGAACCGGAGCCGGAGCAGGCGGCGAGTCCCAGCACGACGGCGGGGACGATGGCGATCGGGAGCAGGCGGAGACGCTTCACGAGGACCTAGTCTGCCCCACCTGTCGAAGAGTCCGCTGCCAGTGACGCAGGTCGGACGACCAGCTGCGGCTCGTGGTGCACCGGGAACGCCACGGACCGCGCGATGAAGCAGAGCTCGTTGGCGGTGACGTGTGCTGCTTCGGCGTCCGCGACCCGGTCGGCCTCGAGGATCGTGACGACCGGGTGCAGGGTCGCCTCGGTCAGTTCACCCGAACCGTCGCGGTTCAGGCGGAGCGACGCGGTCGCGGTGTCCTGGTAGTCGACGACGGTGAAGCCCTTCGTCACCGCGACGTGCAGGTAGCTGAGCATGTGGCACTGGGCCAGCGCCGCGACCACCATCTCCTCGGGGTTCCAGCGGTCACGGTCCCCGCGGAACGTCGGGTCGGCGGAGCCGGGGACGTCGGGCTTGCCGGTCGCGGAGACCACGTGTTCGCGTCCGTAGTCGCGGTACCCCGAGGTGCCGGTCCCGCGGTCGCCGGTCCAGCTGACGGAGACCTCGTAGGAGTGGTCGTGCACGGGTGCGCCCCTTCGCCTTGGCTAGCATGGCGGCATGACGGTGAGCCCCGAAGTCCGCAGTGATCGCCATCCTCTCACCGCCGACGGTTCCGTCGAGCTGGCGGTGCTCGAACGCTCAGGGTTCGACGAGAGCCGACACGTCGGCGCCGGCGTCGTCGTCGACGCGAGCGGCACGGTGATCGACTCCGTGGGCGACGTGACCGCGAGCATCTACCCGCGTTCCACCATGAAGCCGTTCCAGGCCCTGGCCGTCCGACGTTCCGGTGCGCTGTTCTCCGACGAGGAACTCGTCCTCACCACCGCGAGTCACGCCGGCACCGCGGCGCACCAGGCGCTCGCCCTGCACATGCTCGAGTCCTTCGACCACGTCGAATCCGACCTCGGCTGTCCGCCCGACATGCCCTTCGACCGCGGGACCGCCCGCACGATGGACGGCCCCCGCCGCCTGGCGATGAACTGCTCCGGCAAGCACGCCGGCATGCTCGCGGCCTGCCGGGTGAACGGGTGGGACGAGGCCACGTACCTCGACATCGAGCACCCGCTGCAGCAGCGGGTGCGTTCCGTCGTCGAGGAGTACACGCACGAGACCGTCGACCTGGTCGGTACGGACGGCTGCGGCGCCCCCGTGTTCCCGCTCACCCTGACGGGGTTGGCACGCGGGTTCGCCGGTGTGGTGGCACGGGCCGACGACGACTCCGCTGCGCTGACCGACGCGGTCCTGGCGCACGCGTGGGCGATCGACGGCGTCGGACGCGCGAACACGGTCACCATCGAGCGACTGCAGGTGCTGGCGAAGCTCGGTGCCGAGGGCGTCATGGTCATGGGGTTGCCCGGAGGTGCGGCCGTGGCCGTGAAGGTGCTCGACGGCTCGCAGCGGGCCGGCACCCTGGCGGCCCTGGCGCTGCTCGAGCGGAACGGGCTCGTGGCGTCGGACGGGGTGGCCGAGGTGCTCGAGGTGACCGGTGAGCGGGTGCTCGGCGGTGGCGTGCCCGTCGGCGCGGTGCGGGTCGGCGCCGGGTTGCGCTGATCGTTGCTCGGCGCTGGTCAAGCGTGGGCGCTGATCAAGCGGCGGCGCTGGTCATCGCTCGGGGCTGGTCATCGACCGGAGCTGGTCATCGATCGGCGCTCACCGGGTCGGGGACGAGGACCGGCAGCGCCGGGGACACCCGGACGACCGCGTGGTCGTCGGGTCGACGGACGGAGCAGCCGTACCGTGAGACCTCGACGGTGACGTCCTGCTGACGAGGCGCCGATCCGAGTCCGGCCACGAGCACCACGGAGCCGTGCGGTCGGCCGTCGGCACCCATCCGCACCGCGACCGAGGTCCCCGACGGCAGGGCGTGCACTGACAGGGTGCTCGCTGCCCGGGTGCTCGCTGAGCGGGCGCTCGAAGCTGGATCGGCGCTGCCGGTCGCCACAGTGTCGAGGACCTCGGGAGCAGCGGCCCAGCGCAGGTCCTCTTCGGTGTGGACGGCAGCGGCTCGGAGCTGCTCGGCGAGCCCGCGGAACACCGCGACGGCGAGTGCTCCGGCACCGACGACCACGACGTGGGACGCGGCGTCGACCCGGAGCACGCGGCCGCCCGGACCGTGACCGAGGACGAGTGCCGGTGTGCCGTCGCCGTCCTCGGGAACGGTGCCCGTCAGTGTTTCCGGCGCACCGAGCGATTCGGACTCGGCAGGCTGGTCGGGCCCGGGCGGCGCGACGACCGCGACCGGGTCCGGGTCCGGGTCCGGGTCCGGGTCCGGCGAGGCTGAACGGTGCAGCACCACGTCGACCAGGGCGCAGCACGCACCCGCGCCGAGCAGGACGCCCTGCCCCGCGCCGCTGATGGGCGCGAGGACCCCGGCCACGACGAGCGCGACCGCGGCCCCCACGATCACGCAACGTGCGGTGAACCGGGACATGACCCCATCGCACCAGGAACGAACAGCTCAGCGCTGGCCCGGGACCCGATCTGTGGAGAAGTCGCCTACTGCACCAGGAAGAACTGCTCACCGATGTCGACGCGGGCACCACGCTCGACGCGGTACCGGCGACCGGGCTCGCAGCGGCGGATCGATCCGTCGATGTGCCGGACGACCGTGCCGTTGCCGGAGAACCGGTCGGAGACCCACAGGTCGTCGCCGTCGCGGCCGAGCTCGAGGTGCGTCTTCGACACGGACTTGCCCGGGTCGTGCACGGTCAGCAGGTCGTCGTAGCGCTCCCCCGGCTGCGGTCGCGGCAGCCGGCCGAGCAGGCCCGTGCCGTGGACGCCGAGCCGCTCACCCGTGCTGAAGTGCAGCACGAACGGTG
The DNA here is from genome assembly GCF_003234305.1 of Curtobacterium sp. MCLR17_055. Lineage (NCBI taxonomy): Bacteria > Bacillati > Actinomycetota > Actinomycetes > Micrococcales > Microbacteriaceae > Curtobacterium > Curtobacterium sp. MCLR17_055. The sequence goes on along the minus strand of NZ_QKSX01000012.1, from coordinate 6,573 downwards.
CCCGGGTCGGGGTCTTCGCGACGATGCGGGTCTCGTCGACGTCCTCGTCGAGGTCGTCGAGCGCGCCGGCCGCTGCGGGCGACTCCGACCGGTCGACGGGCGGGAGCGGCAGCGCGGGTCCGGTCGCTCCCGGGATCGGGGGCAGCGGTGCAGCGGAGGGCACGCCCGCGGTGTCGGCGGACGGTGCCGAGGAGGGGACGGTGGCGGAACCGGGCACCGGCGGGATCGGCGTGCGCGGCACGGCGGACGCCTCGGTCGGCGGATCGGGCTCGGTCACCGGGGCAGCGTGCGCCCCGCGGGGACGTCGGCCGGCATCGGACTGCTCGACCTCGGCGCGGAGGGACTGGTCGTCCACCGGGATCTCGTCGTCCGGCTCGTCGCCTGCAGCGCGCTCGTCGGACTCGTTCGAAGCCGCGGGCTCGGCGGAACCCGCGTCGGGCTCGTCCGGCTCGTCCGCAGCGTTGCCCGCGTCGGGGGCCTGCGTGCTGTCGGACTCCTCTGCTGCCCAATCGGGTCGGGTCATCGGCAGCGGCATGACCGGGCCGGTGAAGGCCGCGGTGACCGCCGGACGGACGGCTCCGCACTCGCCGCAGAAGATGTCGTCCGGTTCGAGACGGTTGCCGCAGACGTGGCAGATGGTCGTCTCGTGCATGCCCGGGGTGACGAGCGGGGCCGGACGGGGCGGTCGACGGTCGATCAGCGGCTCGACCACGGCGGTGTCCCCGGGCTGCGGGGGCGACACGACGGGCGGCTGGTCGTCGGTGGCGCTGGTCTCCGACGCCGCCACGATCGTTTCGTCGGGCTCCGGCTCGGAGGCGTCCCGGGCACCCTGTGCGTCCCGGGGTTCCTGTGCATCCTGTGCGTTATGGGGTTCCTGTGCGCCGCGTTCGTCGGGCGCAGGAGCCGCAGCGTCCTGCTCGCCAGCAGGTTCGGCGGGTGCTCCCGGCATCGGCGGGACGACCGGATCGGCCGGCGCCGCGGCAGCCGGGGTACCGCGACCGACCCACCAGGACGGACCGGCGGGTGCCGCCGGGGGTGCGGTGGCAGCGGGCGGCGCCCACACCGGAACGGAGGGCTCGGCAGCGGGCGGCGGCTCGACGGGCTGGGACTCGACGGGCTGGGACTCGACGGGCTGTCGCACCGCCTGGTCCGACACCGACGACGGAGCATCGCGGATCGGGTCCTCGGGCGTCTCGGGGCGACCGGGAGCCGGGGCGATCCGCGTGCGCTCGGGGTCGTCCGCATCGAGGGGTTCGGACGGGTACGCGTCGGGGTCGAGGGGAGGCTCGGACTCGCCCGGCGCACCCGACCAGTCCTCGAGCCCGGAGCCGGCACCGTGCACATGGGAGGGGGCCTGGCGCGGCGCGAAGTCATCAGGACGCTGCACCGGCACGGGTGCCAGCGGTTCGGTGCCGCGACGGTCGGCACCGGTGAGCCACGCACGCGTGGCGGGATCGAGCGTGGCTTCGGGCAACCAGGCGTCGGAAGCCGGGTCGGACCGTCGGCCGTGGGCGTCGGGCTGCTGCAACGGTGGCGGCGGTGCCTGTTCGACGGGGGTCGGCGCGACCGGGCGACGGCTCGCGGCGGCGGTGACCGCGCGACCGCACTCACCGCAGAAGATCGCTCCGTCCGGGAGCATCGATCCGCAGTGTTCGCATCTGATCACGTGGTGCCTCTGTCCTCACTCGGCCGTCCACGACGCTCGTCCGGCCTCTGGACATCGTAGTCGCCGCGCCCCGACGCAGCCTGGCGGTCGGTCCTCCGACGGGACCGTGCCGTCGGACGGCGTCCCGTTCCCCGCAGGGACCGGAGCGAGACGGCGGTGCGGAACCGCTCCCGCTTGGTCCGCCCTGTCCGGAGCGAACCGATCGCATCGTCGGTCGCCGCCCACATGCGGTCGGCGGTGGTCTGGTCGGCGTCACTCGGACCGAACACCGCACGGTCGGCCAGCGCGGCGAGTCCGGTGCCACCGTCGCCCGGTGCACCGACCACGGCTTCGCGTCGGGTTGCTGCCTGCCGCACGTCGTGCCCGCGGTCGAGCAGTGCGTCGCGGTACTCGTCCCAGGCGCCGACGATGCGGCCGCGGGGCGTGGTGGCGTTCCGCCGTCGGCGGCGCCGCAGTCGCTTCAGCAGCACGATCACGGCGAACGGCAGCAGGACGAGCGCGACCACGCCGAGGGTCCCGAGGGCCCAGGGCAGCACCGCGAGCAGGATCTGGAGCCAGAGCGGCTGCACCGGCGGCGTGTTCCGGTCGCTCTCGGGGGGCGTCTGCTGGTCCTGGTCCTGTCGGTCGGCCGGGGGCGGTGGCACCACCGTCTCCGGTCGGGTGACCGGCTGCGGGGTCTGCTGCTGCTCGTTCGGGATCTCGCGCACCTCGGGGTTGGGGTTGAGCATCACCCATCCCCACTGCGCGGTGTCCACCTCGATGCGGGCCGTGACGTCGGACCCACGGAAGGTCGTCGTCCCGCCACGCGCTGCGGTGCCGTCGCGGCCCGAGTCTCCCCCGGCCGTGAAGCCCATCACGACCCGTGCCGGGAACCCGATCTCGTCCGCCATCAGTGCAGCCGCCGCGGCGTACTGCTCCTGGTCCCCGATCATCAGGGGTGCGGTGAGGAGCTCCTGGACACGGTCGGCACCGTGACCGGACCGACTCATCCGGTCGTCGCCGACGCCGTGGCTGACGTACCCGTTCCGTTGCAGGGACTGCACCGCGGCGAGGAGCTTCGCACCGGGTGCCGACACGTCCTTCGTCGTGGACTCCACGGTGTCGCGCACGGCGTCGGGGACGTCCCGTGCGGTGGGCACGACGGCGCTCCCCGGGCGCGCGGTGGCCAGCTGGCGTTCCGTCGGCTGGTCGGGCAGCACCGCCGTCAGGTCGTAGGACGTGCCGTCCCCGACTCCGCCGACCACGGCGCCGGTACCGGTCGATCCGTTGTAGAAGAAGGCGCCGCGCTCGTCGTCGGCGTCCTGCCCGGTGAACTCCACGCGCTCCAGGTCACCGACCGTCGGCAGCCACACCCCGCGGTACCCGTCGACCGTCACACCGACGTCGACCGTGGTGCCCCGGACGCCACGGACGTCGACCGCGGTCGGCACACGTTCGAAGGTGCCCGAGCCGGCCGAACCGTCGGCCCCGCCGACGCGGTAGACGACGCCGTCGTAGGTGTCGAGCGTCGCGATGCGCACGAACCCGCCCTCGGGCAGGCCGGTCACCCGGAGCTGGGTCGCGTCCGAGGCGGTGGACTCCTCGTAGGCGCGGAACCCGCTGAGCGGACTGACGTAGTCGCGTGGGTCGAACGGCTTCACGACGTCGGTGCGTGCGACGGTGCGCTCACCCGACGGAGGTGCCACCAGGCCGAGTCCGGTCGCGACGACCGCCGCGGCCACGATGGTGCCGGTTCCCACGAGGGCGGGGCGGACGATCGACCGCGCGACCGGCACGCGTGCACCGATGGTGGTCGCCACCGCGACGGCGCGACGCGCGTGCCGCACGGTCAACGCCCAGACGAGGGCGAGGCCGACAAGGACGACCGCCGTCACGATCGACGTGTCGAGCCGGCTCGGCCCGACGACGACCCCCACCGAGAAGAGCACCAGTGCCGGGATGCTCGCGAGTTCCTGCCTGGAGGCGCGGGTCGCCACGCTCACGGCGGTCACCGCCGCCACGAGCAGCGTCACGAAGTAGGGCACGAGGAGTGCCTCGTAGGAGCCCACCGGCAGGCTGATGGTCACCAGCTGCTTCCAGCCGAGGGCGACGCCGGCGAAGAGGTCGAGGAGGCCGCGTCCGGTGGGCAGCAGGCCGTTGGCCTGACTCGGCACGGCGGCGGGGACGCCCGTGAGCGTGAAGGCGGCGACGGTCGCGATCGCCACGACGGCCGTCGGGAGCCGGAACAGGGTGCCGAGGAGCGCGACGACCGTCCCGATGACGATCGCGGTCACCGCGGCGGTGATCATCGCGCCGTCCCGGTACACCGGCCACCAGGACGTGCTCGCGACGGCCAGCAACAGCCAGACCGCCAGCGTGCCGCCGGCGAGCCGGAACGGCACGAGCCGCCGTGCGTCGCGACGGTCGGAACGCCGGGTCGAGCGCCTCGCCCGGTCCTGTGCCGGAGCCGGGGTGGTCACGGGTGCGGCGCTCATGCTGCCGACGCCGATCGGTGCAGGGCGTGCCGGAGGTCGTCCAGGTAGCCGATGGTCATCACCGTCAGACCCGCGACGCGCAGGAACCGCGGCTGGGCCTCGGGCTCGCAGATCACCGCGACGACCTCCACCCCGACGGGGAACCGCGTGGCGGCGAGTCGGAGCGCGGGCAGGCCGACGGTCGACCCCACCACGAGGAACGCGACCGAGATGCCCTCGGTGTCGCTCCCGACGATCCGGGAGACCTCGGCGATCGGCAGGCACGCGTCGGCGAGGCCGACCGAGGCGAAGTCGTCGAGCAGGCGCGTCGGCGTGACGGTGGGGAGCGTCCGCACGGCGTACACGGCACGCTTCGCGAACTCGGGCGTGCGCTGCGACACCACGACCGAGACCTCACGGCCGTCGCGGATCGCCCGCGCGCCGAGGGACGCGGCCGCGCTGACCGCGAGCTCGAACTCCTCGTCGTCGGCGAACTCACCGCGGGCGATGCCGAGCGCGACGACGAGGTGCGAGCGACGGGTGTCCTCGAACTGCCGGACCATGAGCGCGCCGGACTTGGCGGTCGACTTCCAGTGGATGGTGCGCGGATCGTCGCCGGGCATGTACTCGCGGATGGCGTGGAAGGCGATGTCCGCGGGCGACAGGTCCGTCGTCGCCTGCCCCTCGAGGTCGCGCACCAGGCCGGTGCTCGTCGACGGGATCGCGATGGTGCGCGGGTGCACGATGACCTGCTCGCGTGCGGTCCAGACGAGTTCGCGGCGGACGAGTCCCACCGGGTCGGCGCGGACGCCCGTCACGGGACCGACGTCGAGCACCCCGCGGCGGAGCGTCGGGACGGGGACCTCCCGCTCGAAGGTGCCGTGCGGCCCGATGGCCGGGATCGCGACGTCGACCAGGCCGGATCCGACCGGCACCTCGACGGTGGTCGGCACCGACGGCAGGCGTGTGGGGTTCTCAGCCGTGATGATCACGCCGGCGTCGTCGCCGACCGCCACACGGTGCTGCGGCAGCCGCATCCGGATCGCCAGCCGCGACCGGCCGATCAACGCCACCGCGGCGACCACCGCGAGCACGGCGCCGGCGAACCCGACGACGACGATCTCCCGCAGGCCGAACCGGTAGCCGGTCACGAACGCGACGAGCGTCAGGGCGGCGACCGTCCACCCGAGCCCGGTGACGACGGACGAGACCTCGCCCCAGAGACGCAGGACGAGCCTCCAGGCCGTTGCCCAGAGCCGGACGATCCCGATGACCGCATCCGCTGCGACGCCCTCGCGGTCACCGACGATGCGCGTCCGGACGTTGGTCATGCCGGTGACCGTTCCCGTGCGCTCGTACGCCGTCGTGCCACGACGCGACCGCGTCGAGGACGGACGGCGCGAGCGCGTGGAGACGGGCCGGCGGTCCGTCACGTCGTGACTCGGTCGGCGGGCGGCGGGGTCTCCACCAGGAGCTGCGCGATGACGCTCGGTGCGCTGACGCCGTCGAACTCGGCCTCGGCGTCGAGCACCAGGCGGTGCGCGAGGACCGGGACGGCCAGTGCCTTCACGTCGTCCGGCGTGACGTAGTGGCGACCGCTCAGCGCCGCGAGGACACGGGAGGCACGGATCAGGCCCATCGCCCCACGGACGCTGACGCCGAGCCGGACCTCGCTCGCCGAGCGGGTCGCGTCCACCAAGCGCGCGACGTAGTCGGCGATCACCGCGTCGACGTGCACGGTGCGCGCCAGGGCGGCCATCTCGGTGATGGTCGCGGCGGGCACGACGCTCGCCAGTGGGACCGACGCCGACGGAGCCGACGAGGTCTCGAGGATCTTCACCGTCGCGGCGTGGTCGGGGTAGCCGATGGACGTCTTCATGAGGAAACGGTCGAGCTGCGCCTCGGGCAGACGGTACGTGCCAGCCTGCTCGATCGGGTTCTGGGTCGCGATGACCATGAACGGCGCGGCGAGACGGTGGTTGACGCCGTCGACCGTGATCGCGGACTCCTCCATCGCTTCGAGCAGCGCGGACTGCGTCTTCGGGCTCGCACGGTTGATCTCGTCGGCGAGCACGATGTTCGCGAAGACCGGCCCGCGGTGGAAGTCGAACTCCTGCGTCCGCTGGTCGTAGACGCTGATGCCGGTGATGTCGCCCGGCAGCAGGTCGGGGGTGAACTGGATGCGGTTCGTGGTGCCCTGCACGCTCTGCGCCATCGCCCGGGCGAGGCTCGTCTTGCCCGTTCCGGGGACGTCCTCGAGGAGCAGGTGCCCCTCGCTGAGCATCGCCGTGACCGCGAGGCGGATCACGAACGTCTTCCCGAGGAGCACTTGCTCGACGTTGGTCACGATGCGGCCTGCGACGTCGGCGAACCAGGTGGCCTGCTCCGGGGTCATGCTCATGCGGGGTTGTCCTTCGGTCGTGGCGGGAGGTGTGCGGCGGCGCAGTCACCGTC
>NZ_QKSX01000011.1:0-153018 GCF_003234305.1 Curtobacterium sp. MCLR17_055 | reverse complement strand
GCGGGGTGGTGGGTGCGGGGCGGGTTGTTCGGGTGGCGGGTGGGTGGCGCGTGGCGGGCTCGTCGCACGGCGCGCGCTTGTTCGAATGGTGCGAGGTTGCCCGCTCGGTGCGAGCCTGGAGCGGCACACGGAACGCGCAACCTCGCACCAGCCGACGGACCGCGCACGGTGCGTCGGCCTGGAGGCCCGGGTCAGCTCGCGGGGGCCGGCTCGGCCCCGGCGCGGGGCTCGGTCTCCTGCAGGAACGCTCGCCACTGCTTCCGCTTGCTGACGGTCCAGAGCAGCATCGCGAGGAAGAACACGGTGAGGAGCGCGTACAGCAGCCCGAACATCGTCGCCCAGTTGAGCAGGAACTGCGCGAACGCGAACGGCGTCCATCCGAGGGCGAGCCAGAACGTCGATGTCGATTGACCGAGCCGACGGCCGGCGAGTGCGACGAGCGCGGTCCGGTGCTGCGGGTCGGCGGGCTGCTGCCCACGAGCCATGCGCTCGATCCGTCGGCGGTCGGCACGGGGAAGCCCGAACGTCGGGTCAGAGATCGCGCTCTGGAACTGCCCACCGCCTCGGACGATTGCGGTGACCCAGCAGACCGGGCCAACGATCATGAGCGGGACGATGACGAAGAACACCCAGTCCGGCAGGCCACTTCCGGTCGAGGGCAGCTCGAAGCGCGGCAGGTGTTCGGCGCTCAGCCACCCGGCTGCAACCGCGGCGACGACGGCCAGCACGATCCAGATGACCCGCCGGACCATCGAACGGCGGACACGCGGTCCGACTGGCGCCCCCGCGAGACGGTCCTCCACCTGCTGCCAGGTCTCCCCGGAGACCGTGGCTCCGGGGAACTCATGCGAGGCCGGCGTGGACACGATCAGCTCGCGGGAGCGGTGTCGCCCTCGCCCGCGGCTTCCTTCGCGCGCTTCAGGCGGGCCTGCGCCTCCCAGTACTCGATCTCGCGCTCGAGCTCGGCGAGCTCCTGCTCGGTACCGGTGACGCGCTTGGCGCCGTGGGCACTGCGGGCGTCGCCGAGGGTCGCGTACCGGTCCTCGTGGCGGGTCGGCTCGATGTAGCGACCGTGGTTCCGTTCGCCCGGAGCCCAGTCGTGGCCGATGGCGAACCAGACGATGCTGCCGACGACGGGGACCAGGATCACGAGGATCACCCACGCGATCTTCGGCAGGCCGCGGATCTGGTCATCCGTCTTCGTCAGGATGTCGATCAGGGCGAAGACCAGCAGGATGACGGTGATCCCGGGCAGCAAGACGCTCATGTTCGCGATTCTATGGATCCGCTTGGAGTCTCACCATGCCCCGAACGAGCGTCCCGGTTGCGAAGGTGCACAGGGTGGTGGCCGGTCACAGCGCCGCGACCCACTCGTCCGTCCCGTCGGTGAACCGCTGGTGCTTCCAGATCGGCACGCGCTCCTTCACGAGGTCGACCAGCGCACCGCACGCGGCGAACGCCTGCGCCCGGTGCGACGACGACACCGCTGCGGCGAGCGCGACGTCCCCGATGCCGAGCGCCCCGACCCGGTGCAGCACGGCGATCCGGACGTCGGGGTGGTCCTCGGCGATGGTCCGGGCGACCTCGGTGATGACGTCGCCGGCACTGGGGTGCTGCTCGTAGTCGAGCGCGATGACGCCCTTGCCACCGTCGTGGTCTCGGACGATGCCGGCGAAGGTCACCACGGCGCCGTCCTGTTCGGTGGCCACCACGGCTGCGACTTCGTCAACGCTGATGTCGCGGTCGACGACGTCGGCGAGCACGACCCGTGCGGCGGTCTCAGTGCTGCTCACGAGGCGCTCCGCGGGGCGTGGCCCTCACCGTGCACCTGTGCGACCACGTGGTCGAGTACTCCGTCGAGCACGGCGAGCCCGTCGGACACCCCGCCGCGCGACCCGGGCAGGGTGACGAGCAGGCAACCGGCGTTCGTGACCCCGGCGACGCCGCGGGTGAGCAGGGCGGTGGGGCCGGCGCCCGCGAGTCCGCGTCGACGGATCTCCTCGGTGATGCCGGGCAGTTCGAGGTCGATCAGCCCCGCCACTGCCTCGGGGGTCCGGTCGGTCGGGGTGACCCCGGTGCCGCCGGTGGTGATGACGACCCGGGCGTCGGCCAGGAGTTCCGCGGTGACGGTCTCGGTGATCGCGCCGCCGTCGGGGACGATGATCGGGTCGCTCGTGGTGAACCCGTGGTCGCGCAGCCAGTCGGCGATGACGGGTCCGGTGCGGTCGAGTGCGGGGTCGGCGGCAGCCTGCGTGGACACCACGACGACGGCGGCCCGGCCCCTGGTCGGCTCGGCGGTCATCGGTTGCTCCAGTCCCCGGAGCGTCCGCCGTGCTTCTCGAGCACGCGGACGTCCGTGATCACGGCCGCTCGGTCGACGGCCTTCACCATGTCGTACACCGTCAGGGCGGCGACGCTCGCCCCGGTCAGGGCTTCCATCTCGACGCCGGTGCGCGAGGTCGTGCGGACCGACACCTCGATCAGCACGCGGTCGTCGGTGCCGGTGATGTCGACCTGCACGCCGGCGATCGGCAGCGGGTGGCACAGCGGGATCAGGTCGGAGGTCTTCTTCACCGCCATGATCGCGGCGATGCGGGCGGTGCCGACGACCTCGCCCTTGGGCAGTGAGCCGTCGAGGATGCGTGCGACGACGTCGGGACGGGTGACGACGGTGGCGGTGGCGGTGGCCGACCGGTCGGTGACGTCCTTCGCGGAGACGTCGACCATGTGCGCGCTGCCGTCGGCGCGGACGTGCGACAACTCGTCGGTCGGCGTCGGTTCGGACCGCACCTGGTCAGCGGCGGACGGGTCGGTCATCGGAGGCTCCAGACGGTCAGGGGGTCGCCGGGTTCGACGGTGTCGACCCCCACGGGGACGTGCACCAGATGGGTGGCGGCGGCGTAGTGGACGAGCAGGTGCGAACTCGGCCCACCGACGAAGTGCACGGCACCGTCCTGCACCCGGCCGCGACGGACCTGGTGCTTGCCGACGGGTGAGCCGGCAGCGGACGCCGCCGGCAGGACCTGCGTGGGGCGGTCCGGCGTGAGTCCGACGGCGGCGGCGAGCAGGGGGCGCAGGAACACCTCGAACGAGACGAGCGCCGACACCGGGTTGCCGGGGAAGGACACGACCGGTACGGCGCGACCGTCCCCGAACACGACGCTGCCGAACGCCTGCGGCCCACCGGGTTGCATCGCGACCGGCGTCACCGCGAGTCCGCGGGGTTCGAGCGCCTGTCGCACGACCTCGTACGCCCCGGCGCTGATGCCCCCGGTCGTCAGCACGATGTCGGCCCAGTCCCCCACCGCCGCATCGAGCGCCCGGTCGAAGGCAGCGACGTCGTCGGGCACCCGGACGGCCCGCGAGTCCGCACCGACCTGGGCAAGGGCTGCCCGCAGCGCGATGCCGTTCGCGTCACCGATGGTCGCCGCGTCCGTGTCGGCGCCCTGTAGCTCGGACCCGGTCGACACGACGAGGACCCGCAGTGGTCGGCGCACCGACACGGTCGTCACCCCCGCAGCAGCCAGGGCCCCGAGCAGCGCCGGCGTGACCGGGGAACCGGCCGGAGCGAGCTCAGCACCGGTGGGCAGGTCGCTGCCGGTCACCCGCACGAAGGTGCCGGCGGTCAGGTCGGCGGGCACCGTCACCCGGGGCAGCTCGAGCGCCGCCGGGAACGCACCGGGCTCGGTCGCCTCGACCGGGAACACCGCGTCGGCACCGGTCGGGATCCGCGCACCGGTCATGATCGGCGCGGCCGTGCCGGGTTCGAGCGGTTCGGGCACCACGCCGGCCGGGATCGGGGCGACGACCCGGACGGCCTGCCCCGCGTCCGCGGCCCGCACGGCGAACCCGTCCATCTGACTGTTGTCGAACGGCGGTAGCGGAACGGGCGACATAACGGCCGCCGCGAGCACGCGGTGAGCAAACCCGGCACCGGCACCGGCGAGTTCGCCGATCGGCAGTTCTTCTGCTCCGAGGCCCGCCACCACCGGCGCGAGCAACGCCGCCAGGTCGTCGCGGTGCTGACCGATCGTTCGCACAGGTGCCTCCGAACAGGGGGTTGGTGGCGCCGCTCCCGGTTCGCCCGGTGGCGCCGTCAGTAGCGTATCCAGCGCGCAGCCCGCGCCGACGACCAACCGGAGGACCTGTGGAGAACGACGAAGCCGTGACGATCGGTGTGATCGGAGGCTCCGGCCTCTACCAGCTGTTCGAGGAGGGCACCGCCGACGAGCTCGACGTCCCGACACCGTTCGGCCCGACGTCGAGCCCGATCAGCATCGGCACGATGGCCGGACGACGGGTCGCGTTCCTGACCCGCCACGGCCGCGAGCACTCCGTCGCCCCACACCGCATCAACCACCGTGCGAACGTCTGGGCGCTCCGTTCGCTCGGCGTCCGCGCGATCGTGTCCTCGAGCGCCGTCGGCGGCCTGCACCCCGACTACGCCCCGGGCACCTTCGTCGTGACGGACCAGCTCATCGACCGCACCTGGGGCCGCGCCGACACGTTCTTCGAGGACGACGTGCAGCACCTGTCCTTCGCCGACCCGTTCGACCCGACGCTCCGCCGCGCGGCGATCGACGCCGTCGCCGGGCTCGACGTGCCGTTCCGTCCGACCGGCACCTGCGTCGTCATCCAGGGTCCCCGGTTCTCCACCCGCGCCGAGTCCGTCTGGCTCCGCCAGGCCGGCGGCCACACCATCAACATGACGATGACGCCCGAGGTCCCCCTGGCCGCCGAACTCGGCATCGCCACGGTGAACCTGTCGTTCGTCACCGACGCCGACGCCGGCCTGGCCCCGACCGAGGACGAGGCCGCAGCTGCCGCCGCATCCGCAGCCGCAGCCAGCGGCCCCGACGTCGACGACGCCGGAGCCGTCGTCACCCACGCGCTCGTCATGGAACGCCTCGCCCGTGCCAACGAGGTCATCGTCCGCGCCATCGGCCAGATCGTCGCCGCGATCCCCGCCGACTTCACCCCGCGCGAACTCGTCCCGACCAGCGCGAGCGCAAGCATCATGCAGGCCCAGCCGACCACGGGTGTCACCGCCACGAAGGCCCAGTCCGCCGCCACCGCCACCACGGGCGCCACCGCATGAGCCGCCTCCTCGTCACCGGCGGCGCCGGCTTCATCGGCTCCGCGATCGTCCGCCGCGCCCTGGCCGACGGCCACGAGGTCCGCGTCCTCGACTCCCTGCGCGACGACGTGCACGGCGACCCCGCCGAGGTCATCCGCGCCCACCAGCAGCAGGGCATCGCGTTCGTGCACGGCGACGTCCGCGACCGGGTCGCCCTCGACGCCGCCCTCGACGGCATCGACGTCGTGTGCCACCAGGCGGCCAAGGTCGGCCTCGGCGTGGACTTCCAGGACGCCCCCGACTACGTCTCGTCGAACGACGCCGGCACCGCCCACGTCCTCGCCGGCATGGACCGGCACGACATCGGTCGGCTCGTCGTCGCCAGTTCGATGGTCGTCTACGGCGAGGGCGCGTACACCACCGCCTCCGGCGAGCCCACCCGTCCGCCGGCCCGCCGCCGCGAGGACCTCGACGCCGGCCGCTTCGACCCGATCGGCCCCGACGGTCGGCCCCTGCTGCCCGGCCTGATCGACGAGTCCGCAGCGCTCGACCCCCGCAACGTGTACGCGCAGACGAAGGTCGCGCAGGAGCACCTCGCCTCGAGCTGGGCCCGAGCCACGGGGGGCCGCGCGATCGCGCTCCGCTACCACAACGTCTACGGACCGGGCATGCCTGCGAACACCCCCTACGCCGGTGTCGCGTCCCTGTTCCGCTCGGCACTGGCCCGCGGTGAGGCACCCCGCGTCTTCGAGGACGGCGCCCAGCGACGCGACTTCGTGCACGTCGACGACGTCGCCGGCGCGAACGCTGCCTCCATCGCGGCGACCGCCGACCTGCCGTCGGACACGTTCCGCGCGTACAACGTCGGCTCCGGCACCGTGCACACCATCGGCGACATGGCCGCCGCGATCGCCGGACCCGACGGCCCGCAGCCGGTCGTCACCGGCGAGTACCGCCTGGGCGACGTCCGCCACGTCACCGCGAGTTCGGCACGCATCGCCGCCGAGCTCGGCTGGCACGCCGAGGTCGACTTCGAGGCCGGCATGCGGGACTTCGCTACGGCTCCACTCCGCAGCGCCGTCCGCTAGCCGGAACGCGTGCGCGAGCAGCGCACCGCTGGCCGTGCCTGAGAGCGCGACCAGCCACCGGACGGGAGGCCCGTGACGGCGCCGCCCCGCGCCTCCCGTCCGCAGTGCCCGCCCCCAGGGCCACGCGAGACGCCGTCGTGTCGGCACCACGCCCCCGGGTGCGCGAGACGCCGCCCCATCCGGCGGCGTCTCGACGACACGACGGCGTCTTGCGCAACCACTCGCGGACCCACACGCGCACCCTGTCCCCCGTTCTGGGGACCGGCCGCGAACCGGACACGCTGAACGACCAGGACCCGGCAGTTTCCTGTACCCCGCAGCAGGTCGTCGTGTTGTGTCGAGTGCATGCCAGGACAGACCCGTCGATCCGACCGACCGCACCGAATGACGGACATGACTGTCGACGTGATCCTGCCGTGCCTCGACGAGGCGGACGCCCTGCCGAAGGTCATCGCACGCCTCCCCACGGGCTACCGGGCCATCGTCGTCGACAACGGATCGACCGACGGATCGGCCGACGTCGCCCGCGCCCACGGTGCCCTCGTGGTGACGGAACCCGTCAAGGGCTTCGGTTCGGCCTGCGCCGCCGGGGTCGCCGCGGCGACCGCAGACTTCGTCGCCTTCTGCGACGCCGACGCCTCGATGGACCCCGCCGAGCTCCCACCCCTGGTCGACCGCGTGGCCAGTGGCCGCGTCGACCTGGCTCTCGGCCGCCGCGTCCCGACGGGCCGCGGTGCGTGGGCTCCGCACGCACGCTTCGCGAACCGCGTCCTCGCCGTCCTCATGCACCGCGCGACCGGCTACCGCCTGCGCGACCTCGGCCCGATGCGCGTGATGCGCCGCGAAGACCTCGTCTCCCTCGACCTGCGCGACCGCCGCAGCGGCTACCCGCTCGAGATGGTCCTGGCCGCGCACGCCGCCGGCTGGCGCGTCGACGAATCCGACATCGGGTACGCGCAGCGCATCGGCGACAGCAAGGTCACCGGCACGCTCCGCGGCACGATCAACGCGGTGCGGGACATGTCCCGTCTGCTCCGTGCGTACCGCCGGGAGGCCCGTGTCCGGGTCGTCGCGCCGGGACCGCTCCGCCAGGCGGCCGAGTCCACCCCCGTGGTCGAGGAGGCCCGCTCGTGACCGCCACCAACGCCAGCGACGCTTCGCGCACCGACGTCACCGTCGCGGTCGTGGCGAAGGAGTGCCTGCCCGGCAAGGTGAAGACCCGGCTGACGCCGGCGCTCTCCCCCGAGGGCGCAGCACGCGTCGCGTCCGCGAGCCTCGCCGACACCCTGGCGACCGTCCGCGCACTGCCCGCGGCACGCCGGGTCCTGTTCTTCGACGGCGACGTCGTGCCCGCCGCGGCCGACGGGTTCGAGGTGCTGCACCAGCCCGGTGGCGGCCTGGACGAGCGCCTCGGGTTCCTGTTCGACGCCGTCGACGGTCCGCTGCTGCTCGTCGGCATGGACACCCCGCAGGTGTCCACCGCGGACCTCGCCCCGGTGTTCGACGACGCCGCCCGCGATGCCTGGTTCGGCCCGGCCGAGGACGGCGGCTTCTGGTCGCTGTACCTCCGACAGCCCACCGGCGACCTGCTGCGCGGCGTCCCCATGTCGCGCGACGACACCGGAGCCGTGCAGCTCGCACGCCTGACCGACGCCCGACTCGACGTGGGCGTGCTCGGCGAATTGCTCGACGTCGACACCATGCCGGACGCCGAGCGGGTCGCCGACCTCGCACCCGATTCCGACTTCACCCGGGCACTCCGTGCCGAGACCGTGGGGAGCACCCGATGACCATGCACGCACCCGTCTCGTTCGGTGCCGGCGGCGGCGAGCCGTACGCCCGTGCGCTCCGCACCGACGGCCACCTGCGCCTGACCGACGCCGACCGTCCCGACGCCGTCACCACGATGGACGTCGGCCGCTGGAGCGCCGCCGCCGACCGTGTCGACCGCTCGCTGCTCGACGACGTCGACGGCGGGGTCATCGACATCGGCTGCGGCCCGGGTCGGATGCTCGTCGCCGCACGGTCCCGGGGCATCCCGGCGCTCGGCGTGGACGTCTCCGCCGAGGCCGTCGCCATCGCGCAGCGCTCCGGCGGCACGGCTCTGCAGGGTTCCGTGTTCGACGCCGTGCCCGACGAGGGCCACTGGGACACCGCGCTCGTGATCGACGGCAACATCGGCATCGGCGGCGACCCCACGGCCCTGCTCGCCCGTTGCCGCGAGATCGTACGAGCCGGTGGCCGGGTCATCGTGGAGACGAACCCCGAGGTCACGGCCGACCGCGTGTACACGGCCCGGGTGGTCGACGCCGACGGCAACGAGAGCGCTGGGTTCCCCTGGGCCGAGGTCGGCCTCGACGCCCTGCACCGGCACGCGGCGGAAGCCGGACTGGTCGCGCGGCAGAGCTGGACGGCCGAGGGCCGGAACTTCTGCGAGCTGCTCGCCTGAGCCTCCGACACGCGCTTGTTTTGCATCATGCAAGACAAGCGCGTACATTGGTGCTCATCCAGCCGACGGCGTCGCGGTCGCCGGCTCGGTGACCTGCGGACCTCGGCACGACGACGAGGAGCACCCATGCAGAACCGTCAGAACCCCCTGGGCGGCGCCTACGTGACCGGCCTCGAGACCCGCGCCGAGCTCGGCGCCTTCACCGGCGACGCGACCCGCAGCCCGATCGGCAGCTACACCGGCACCGGCACCGGCCGCGCGCTCGGCCGCTTCGTCGACACGCAGTTCCGCCGTCCTGGCACCGCGACGTCCTCGACGCGCACCGTGACCGGCTCGTTCCGCACGGCGACGGGTTCGTTCCGCCCCGCCTGATGCACCTGCCTCCACAGACCGCGAGCGGTCGTCCACCCCGGGGGTCCCCCCTCAACCCGGGTGGGGCGGCCGCTCGCTCGCGTTCCCCCGACCTCCGGTGCACTTCCCCCGAACGCGCCAGGGCGGCCGATGCCAGGATGGACGCATGAACGACCGCGCCGGCACCCCAGCGACCGCAGACGACCTCGTCGACCTCGACGAGCTCCTCGCCGCCTACCACGACCGAGTGCCCGACGTCTCGGTCCCCGAGCAGAAGGTCGTGTTCGGCACGTCCGGACACCGCGGGTCGTCGCTCGACACCGCCTTCAACGACACCCACATCGCCGCCATCACGCAGGCGATCGTGGAGTACCGCCGCGACCAGGGCACCGATGGGCCGCTCTTCATCGGCCGCGACACCCACGCCCTCTCGGCCCCCGCCGAGCAGACCGCGCTGCAGGTCCTCGCCGCCAACGGCGTCCGCGTGCTCGCCGACAGCGAGGACGGCTTCGTGCCGACGCCCGCGCTGAGCCACGCGATCATCCGTTACAACCGCGCCGGCAATCCGGACACGGCCGACGGCATCGTCATCACGCCGAGCCACAACCCGCCCCGCGACGGCGGCTTCAAGTACAACCCGCCGCACGGTGGTCCCGCCGACAGCGACGCCACGAGCTGGATCGCGAACCGGGCGAACGCGATCATCGAGGGTGGCAACGCCGAGGTGCAGCGCACCGAGGACGCCGAACCCGAGCGCTACGACTTCCTGAACACGTACGTCGCCGACCTCGAGAACATCATCGACATCGCCGCGATCAAGCGTGCCGGCGTGAAGATCGGCGCCGACCCGCTCGGTGGCGCCTCGCTGCCGTACTGGAACGCCATCCGCGACCACTACGGCCTCGACCTGACCGTCGTGAACCCCGAGGTCGACCCCACGTGGGCGTTCATGACGCTCGACTGGGACGGCAAGATCCGGATGGACCCGTCGAGCCCCTCGGCGATGGCCTCGGTACTCGCCCGCAAGGACGACTTCGACGTGCTCACCGGCAACGACGCCGACTCCGACCGGCACGGCATCGTCACGCCTGACGGCGGGCTGATGAACCCGAACCACTACCTCGCGGTCGCGATCGAGTACCTCTACGCGCACCGGCCCGAGTGGCGCGACGACGCCGCGATCGGCAAGACGCTGGTGTCGTCGAGCATCATCGACCGCGTCGCCGAGTCCCTGGGCCGTCGCCTGTGGGAGGTCCCGGTCGGCTTCAAGTGGTTCGTCCCCGGCCTGATCGACGGTTCCGTGGCATTCGGCGGCGAAGAGTCCGCGGGTGCGTCGTTCCTGCGCACCGACGGCACCGCGTGGACCACAGACAAGGACGGCATCATCCTGGCGCTCCTGGCGTCCGAGATCGTCGCCGTCACCGGCAAGACCCCCTCGCAGCTCTACGCCGAGCTGACCGAGCGCTTCGGCGCGCCGGTCTACCAGCGCGTCGACGCCGCGGCCTCGAAGGAGCAGAAGGCGCGCCTCGGCAAGCTCGACGGCGACGCCATCACCGCGGACACCCTGGCCGGCGACCCGATCACCGCGAAGCTGTCGAAGGCCCCGGGCAACGACGCAGCCGTCGGCGGCGTGAAGGTCGTCACCGACAAGGCGTGGTTCGCCGCGCGGCCGTCGGGCACCGAGGACGTCTACAAGATCTACGCCGAGAGCTTCGTCGGGCAGGAGCACCTCGAGCAGGTGCAGCGCGAGGCCAAGGAGATCGTCGACGCAGCACTGGGCGCGTAGCGCCCTCGTCGGACGGGCTGCGGGACTCGGACACCGCAGCCCGTCCGACGGAGCCGAGCCGGGCCTCCAGGCCGTGTGCCGCCGGGGCGCACCGGCGTACCGTGACTGCCGATCCACTCAGGAAGCCGTCTCGGTGCGACCGAGCACTTGCGGCAGTTGTAACTTTGCAGGCAGCGCAAAAATCGTTCTGCCAGCGCATCGGTACCCCGGGAGACCCTGCTCATGACCCAGACGGCGACCGCACCCGCGGCCCCCACCACGGCGTCCAACGTCGTGATGAACCACCGACAGATCCTGTTGGTGATCTACGGCCTGATGGCCGGCATGTTCCTCGGTGCCCTCGACCAGACGATCGTCGGCACCGCGATCCGCACCATCGGTGACGACCTGCACGGGCTCGACCAGCAGGCCTGGGTCACCACCGGGTACCTCATCGCGTCGACGGTGACGACCCCGATCTACGGCAAGCTCTCCGACATCTTCGGTCGCCGGCCGCTCTTCATCACCGCGATCGGCATCTTCATCGTCGGTTCGTTCGCGGCGTCGTTCTCCACCTCGATGCTCATGCTCGCCGGGTTCCGCGCGCTGCAGGGCCTGGGTGCCGGTGGTCTGATGTCCCTGCCGCTGGCGATCATGGGCGACATGCTCGCCCCACGCGAGCGGGCGAAGTACCAGGGCTACTTCCTGGCGGTCTTCGGCATCTCGTCCGTCATCGGCCCGCTCGTCGGTGGCGTCTTCGCCGGCGCGGACCAGCTGCTGTTCATCGCCGGCTGGCGCTGGGTGTTCCTGATCAACGTGCCGATCGGCATCATCGCCCTGTTCATGGTGCTGACGTTCCTGCACCTGCCGAAGTTCGGCGACCGCGGCAAGCCCCGGATCGACTGGTGGGGCGCGACGCTCGTCATCGTCACGCTCGTGCCACTGCTGCTCATCGCCGAGCAGGGCCGTGAGTGGGGCTGGGACTCCCCCGCCGCCTTCGCCTGCTACGCCATCGGTGCCCTCGGCCTGATCGCGTTCATCATCGTCGAGCGGGCCATGGGCGACGACGCGATCCTGCCGATGAAGCTGTTCGGGTCACGGGTGTTCTCGATGTCCGCGATCCTGTCCGTGCTCGTCGGCTTCGGCATGTTCGGCGCGATGCTGACGATCCCGCTCTACCTGCAGATCGTCAAGGGCGTGACCCCGACCGAGTCCGGGTTCGCCATGCTGCCGATGGTGCTCGGCCTGATGATCTCGTCGATCGCCTCCGGCCAGATCATCTCGAAGACCGGCAACTACCAGGTCTTCCCGATCACCGGAACGGCGTTCACGGCGATCGGCTTCACGGTCCTGACGTTCCTGACCGCCGACCGGCCCCTGTGGTTCCTGATGCTCGGCATGTTCGGCATCGGGCTCGGACTCGGGCAGCTCATGCAGACGCTGACCCTGGCCGCGCAGAACTCGGTCTCGCCGCGGGACATCGGTGTGGCGACGAGCGCGGCGACGTTCTTCCGTCAGATCGGCGGCACGATGGGTACCGCCGTCCTGCTCTCCGTGCTGTTCACCCTGATGCCGACGAACATCAGCGCCGCGATGCAGAACGAGTCCGACCTGAAGAGCGCGCTCAACGCCGCGATGACGCCCTCTGTCGCGAACGCGTCCAAGAACCAGGGCGTGATGGACGAGATCTGGACGAAGATCGTCGACCCGGTGCAGAAGAACGTGCAGGACGGTCTCGACCAGGGCACCGCGCAGGCGAAGCAGGCCGCCGACGCCGCCGTGACCAAGCAGGTGACGGCCGCCGTGCAGCGGCAGGTCGCCGCGGGCACGGTCCCCGCCGCCGCAGCGGACACGATCATCGCCCAGCAGGTCGACGACGCGAAGCCTGCAGCCGAACAGCAGGCGCTCGAGACGGCGGCCACGAAGGCGAACGCCTCGGTCGTCGACGGCAAGTTGCAGATCGACTACTCGGACAAGGCGCAGCGGGAGAACGTCGTCGACCAGGTCGCCCCGACGCTCATCAAGCAGCTCAAGAGCGGCGACTCGGCCGCGAGCTCGTCCACCGACTCGGCGACGAGCGACACGTCGTTCCTGAACGGGGCCGACCCCCGGCTCAGCCGTCCGTTCCTGGTCGGGTTCAGCGACTCGGCCGTCCGCGTCTACTACGTCGGCCTCGCGGTGATCCTGATCGCGTTCGTGCTGACGTGGTTCTTCCGGGTGCCGCCGCTCCGCAAGACCTCGGCGCTGCAGGAGCAGGCGGATGCCGCACGCACCGCCGACGCCGCGGCTGCTGCTCCTGGCGCCGGGCCGGAGCCGACGGTGCCGGGTGCGTCCTCGCGCGACGTGCCGACCTCGCCGGACGTGACGCCGCCGCCCCGGTCCGCTCGGGCGCACGGAGCACCCGGAGCACCGGACGGTGTGGACGACACCCGCGCTCCGCTGCCGAACGCCACGACGCACGGTGCCCACTCGGCGGCTGCGCCGGTCTACGAACCACCGACGACGACCGGTGCCATCCGGACCCGGGCTGCCCACGCGGCTGCGGTCGTGGAGCCGGACGCTCCCGGGGCCGGAGCCGACGCGGCGGAGGCGAGCCGGGCCTCCCGGACGGACGCTGGCGACGCGCACGCGCACGGGCGGCACTCCGCCGAGTAGTCGGCGCGGGCGCTGGCTCGCTGATGCCGAACGACGAGGTCGCTGTCGTACGACAGCGACCTCGTCGCATCTGCGCGTGTGCAACTGTTGCGGCCGCGCGGAGGCGACACCGTCGATGTCGTACGACGTCGACATCGTCGCTCGGGCGTGTGCATGTTCCGACGATCCACGCGTCGAACGACTCGTGGATCGTCGCAGACCCCGCCGCCTCAGACCGCCGGCGCCGCGTCCCCCGCTGCCGACCCCGCCCCGGCCGCAGCCACCTCGAACGACGCCCCCGGCAACCGCTTCCGCATCACGTCGATCGCTGCCGGGTTGTCGTCCACCAGCACGTACCGCCGTCCCAGCGCCTGCGCCACCGCGCCCGTGGTCCCGCTGCCCGCGAAGAAGTCGAGCACCCAGTCCCCCTCGCGTGAGGACGCCTGCACGATCCGCCGCAGCACCCCCTCGGGCTTCTGCGTCGGGTAACCGGTCTTCTCTCGGCCGGTCGGCGAGACGATCGTGTGCCACCAGACGTCGGTGGGCAGCTTGCCGCGCTCGCGCTTCTCGGGTGTGACGAGCCCCGGCGCCATGTACGGCTCGCGGTCGACGGCCTCGGAGTCGAACCAGTACCGCGACGGGTCCTTCACGTAGACCAGGATCGTGTCGTGCTTCGTGGGCCAGCGCGTCTTGGACTTGGCGCCGAAGTCGTAGGCCCACACGATCTCGTTCAGGAACGACTCGCGGCCGAACAGCGCGTCGAGCAGCACCTTGGCGTAGTGCGACTCGCGGTAGTCGAGGTGCAGGTACAGCGTGCCGTCGGTGGCGAGCAGCCGCCAGGCCTCGATGAGTCGGGGTTCGAGGAACGACCAGTAGTCCTCGAACCGGTCGTCGAAGCGCATCAGGTCGCCGCGCACCCGCTCGTAGGTCCGGCCGTGGAACCCCATCACCGGGCCGTCGGCCTTCGGCACGGCGGACGTCGCGTGCCGCCGCTGGTACCGGCCGGTGTTGAACGGCGGGTCCAGGTACACCAGCGTGAAGGAGCCGTCCGGGTACGCGGGGACCACGTCGAGGGCGTCGCCGAGGACGACGCGGTCCGGGCCTCGGTCGTCTCCCCTGCGCACGGACCCATTGTCGCGCACCGAGCAGGCACGCAGCGCACGGAGCCAGCGTGCAGCCCAGAGCGCACGCCCAGGCCCCGGCGTACGGTCGAGTGCATGGCAGCAGCACCCGAGGTCCGCAACGACACCGACAAGCAGCAGTACTCCCTGATCGAGGACGGCGAGGTCATCGGCCTCGCGGCGTACGAGATCGACGGCGACGAGATCCGCTTCGTGCACACCGAGGTCGATCCCGAGCACCGCGGCGGTGGGCACGCGTCGATCCTGGTGCAGCACGCCCTCGACGACGTGCGTGCGAGTTCGTCACGCCGGGTCGTCGCGCAGTGCAGCTACGTGCACGCGTGGATCGAGCGGCACCCGGACTACCAGGAGCTCACGACGCGCTGACGCGGGCGACCCCCAGACGAGCGCGGCGCCCGTCCGCTCAGTACGAGCGGTCGTGCGTCCCCACGCGGGCCTCGTGCCGCCCGGCGCTCCGCACCGTCGGCACCCGGATGAGCACGCTGCCGCTGAGCAGGTCGTGGTCGTCGTCCGCCGGTGACGGCGCCTGTTTCGGCAGGCGCGCCTGCCGCTCGTACTCGGCTTGCGTCTCGTGCCGGGTCGGTGCGAACACCTCGTCCAGCATCCCGCCCATGCCTCCGGATCCGCCGCTGCGCTGGGACTTGTTCGACAGGTCGATCCACCCCATGCGATCGGCGATCCACACCACGACGGCCACGGCGGCCACCGCCCCCAGGAAGATCAACCAGTTCACGGCAGCGACGCTACGGGGGCTGCGCGGCGAGCGGATCAGCCGCGCGGGGGATTCTCATCATCCACACGTCTGGTTCATGAGGTCGAGGCGCACACTCGAAGCAGCGGCGGCCGGGACGTCCCCCCTCAGCTCCGGCCGTCGCGTCCACCGTCGACCGAGCAGGGCTCACGGCACCCGCTCGAGCCACTCCTTCGTCGCGAACTTCGTCCGCACCAGCTCCTGCGCGCGCTCCCGCTCGGCCTCGGTCACGTGCCCCTCGGTCGCCCCGTACAGGCGGGTGAAGGTGCCGATCAGCCGCTCGATGATCTCGGCGCGGGACAGCCCGGTCTGCGAGCGGAGCGGGTCGACGCGCTTCGCAGCACTGGTGGTGCCCTTGTCGCTCATCTTCTCGCGCCCGATGCGCAGCACCTGCACCATCTTCTCGCCGTCCATGTCGTAGCTCATCGTGGCGTGGTGCAGCAGCGACCCGGTGCCGAGGCGCTTCTGGGCGGCTCCGCCGATCTTGCCCTTGGTCGAGGTGATGTCGTTGAGCGGCTGGTAGTAGGCCTCGATGCCGAGCGACTTGAGCGCCTCGATCACCCACTCGTCGAGGAACGCGTACGAGTCGGCGAAGGTCATGCCCTGCACCAGGTCGGACGGCACGTAGAGCGAGTACGAGATCACGGCGCCCGCGTCCATGAACATCGCGCCGCCGCCGGAGATGCGTCGGACCACCTGCACGCCGTACTTCTCGGCGCCGGCGGGGTCGACCTCGTTCTTGAGCGACTGGAACGACCCGATCACGACGGCCGGCTGGTCCCACTCCCAGATGCGCAGCGTGGGCCCACGACGGCCGGCACCGACCTCTTCGGTCAGCACCTGGTCGAGCGCGAGGTGCTCGTTCGGGCTGATCGGCCCCTCGTGCACGATCTGCCAGTCGTGGTCGCGCCAGGTCGAGGCCCGCGACAGCGCGCGGCGCACCGCGACGCCGACGGACTCGGGCGTGAAGCCGAGCAGCACCGCATCGGTCGGCAGGGCCGCCCGCACGGCTGCGGCGATGCCCGCGGCGTCGGTGGTGGCGGGGAGCCCGTTCACGGCCGCGTCGATGAGCGGCAGCGCGTCGTCGGGTTCCAGGAAGAAGTCACCCGCCAGGCGGAACTGCTGGATCGTGCCGTCGACGGCCTCGAGGTCGACGACGACCAGCTTGCCTCCGGGGACCTTGTACTCACCGTGCATGCCGCAACCCTATTCCGGACGGCCGACGGCCCGGCAGTGGGCCGGCCCGGTGACGGCCTGGAGGCGCGTGGCGGCGCCGCCGCGGGCCTCCCGTCCGTCACCAGTCGCGTCGCAGGACGCGGCGAGCGCCGTCAGCGCGTCGTCACCCGGTCGAGCCACGCGACCAGGTCGCCGATGACCTCGGCGCGGTTCGTCTCGTTGTAGACCTCGTGCCGCGCGCCCTCGTACACCTGCACGGTCACGTCGGACAGCCGGCCGCGTCGGCGGTACGCCTGCGCCAGACGCTCGATCGAGCGCGGACCCCCGAGGGTGTCGTCGGAGCCGACCTGCAGCAGCATCGGCAGGTCGTGCGGGATCCCCCGCCGCGGCACACCGAGCAGCCGGAGGGTGTCGGCGAGCCCGAACAGCCCGATGACGTCGGCCTCGACCGCCAGGGGGTCGAGCGCCATCGCGTCGATGATCTTCCGGTCGCGGGTGAGCCACTCGTACTTGGTGGGCCCGGACCCCGCGTGCCGGGCGTTGAGGTCGCCGCTGTTCATCCAGCCGGGCAGCCGGTAGGCGCTCGCGGACAGGACGACGCCGTCGTAGCGGTCCGACGAGGTGTTCACGATCCGCTGCGCCATCAGCGACCCCCACGAGTGCCCGAGCAGCACGAGCGGCAGCCCCGGTTCGTCGGCCCGCGCGACCGCGCTCATCTGCTCCACCGCGGCGATCGCCGCGCGCAGGCCGCCGGGGCCGAGCCGGCCGAGCTTGGCGTGGTCGCCGTCCCACTGGGTCAGGCCGGTGCGACCGTGCCCGCGGTGGTCGTTGGCGTGCACGGTGTAGCCGGCGCGCACCAGGTCCTGCGCGAGCGGTTCGTACCGGAGCCCGTGCTCCCCGACCCCGTGCGCGATCTGCACGACACCCTTCGGCCGCGCCGCACGCCAGGTCGAGTAGACGATCTCGACGCCGTGGGCGTCGGTGAACGAGGCGTCGCCGCGAGCGGCGGAGAAAGTCGGCACACCCGCATCCTTCCAGACACTGCCATCCTCGCAGACGCGCTCCATCACGGACCTGTTCACCCGGCGTTCACGCAGGGGGTTCCAGGCGGGCCTAGCGTCCTGCGCATGGACGTCATCGTCATCGTCACGCTGGTGATCGTCGTGGCCCTCGTGTTCGACTTCACGAACGGCTTCCACGACACCGCGAACGCCATGGCCACGTCGGTCGCCACGGGAGCGCTCAAGCCCCGGACCGCCGTGCTCATCTCCGCCGTGCTCAACGTGGTCGGCGCGTTCCTGTCCACCGAGGTCGCCAAGACCGTCTCGCAGGGCATCATCCGCGAGGGGCAGGACGGCATCCACATCTCCCCCACGATGATCTTCGCGGGGCTCGTCGGCGCGGTGCTCTGGAACCTGGCGACCTGGTACCTCGGGCTGCCGTCCTCGTCCACCCATGCGCTGTTCGGCGGGCTCATCGGCGCCTCGATCATCGGCGCGGGTCTGAACTCGATCAGCTGGGCGACGGTGGTGTCGAAGGTCGTGCTGCCGGCGCTGCTCTCCCCGGTCATCGCCGGGGTGATCGCCCTGGTCGCGACGTACCTGGCGTACGTGCTCACGAAGAACGCGACGACGCACGGTGCGGCGACCGGGTTCCGACACGGGCAGACGATCTCGGCGTCGCTGGTGTCGCTCGCGCACGGCACGAACGACGCGCAGAAGACGATGGGCGTCATCACGCTGACCCTCATCGCCGCGAACTACCAGGCCGCCGGCACCGGTCCGGCGCTCTGGGTGATCCTCGCCTGCGGGCTCGCGATCGGCCTCGGCACCTACATGGGCGGCTGGCGCATCATGCAGACGGTCGGCAAGAAGATCTCCGACGTGCAGTCGCCGCAGGGCTTCGCCGCCGAGACGAGCTCCGCCGCGACGATCCTCATCTCGTCGCACCTGGGCTTCGCGCTCTCGACGACCCACGTGACGAGCGGCGCGGTCGTCGGCTCGGGCCTCGGCAAGAAGCTCGCCGACGTGCACTGGTCGGTCGTCGGCCGCATCGTCATCGCGTGGGTCATCACGTTGCCGGCCGCTGCGGTGGTCGGGGCGCTCGCGACCTGGCTCGCGTCGACCTCGGCGTTCGGGCTGGTGCTCGTCGCGGTCCTCGCCCTGGCCGGCGGGCTCACCTTCTACGTGCTCGCCAAGCGCAAGCCGATCTCGCACGAGGCCATCACCACCGAGTCCGGGCCGGCAGAGCAGGCCGAGCCGCAGCCGACCGGCGCGACGAACTGAGGGGAACGACGATGGACATCGACTTCACCGCGATCGGCACGGTCGCCGGCGTCGGCTTCGTGGCCGCCGTGGGCCTGGTGCTCGTGTACACGCTCGGCCTGCGGCTGCTCGGGACGGGGCAGCCGGACTACGCGGGCGGCGAGCGCACGCAGTACTCCGACGAGAGCCCGCGCTCCGGGCACACCCCGCCGGCGGCACTGGCGGGAGCCGTGCTGTGCTTCGCGCTGTGCATCGCCGCGGTGCTGGCCGGCATCTGGTTGACGATCCCCCAGTTCCACTGAGGACGTTCCTTCCCAGAACACCCGCGATGGCTGGTGGGATCGGGCGTACCTGGTCAGAACCTCCGACCAGGTACGCCCGATCCGACCAGGTACGCCCGATCCGACCAGGTACGCCCGGAACCGCCCCGCACCCGCCCCGCCTGGGATGATCGCACGGTGACCACCCACCACCTCGACGCCACGGTCGACTCCGCCGTCGACGTCTTCACCGCCGAACGCCAGCCGGTCCTGACCGTCGAACCGGGCGACACGGTGACCGTCCGAACCCTGAGCGCCGCGGGCTACACGGAACGCCAGCCGGGCCCGGGCCTCGACGCTCCGACCCTGATCGACCCGCGCCGGGGCCACTGCCTGGTCGGGCCGATCGCTGTCGCGGGAGCACGTCCGGGGATGGTCCTGGCGGTGCACTTCGACGACCTCGTGCCCGACGACTGGGGCTACACGGCCTCGGGCGGGGTCGACTCCCCCGTGAACCGCGCACTCGGCCTGACCGCCCCGGCGTCGCGCGGCCCGCTCCTCTGGGACATCGACGTCTCCGCCGGAGTCGCCGTGAACCAGCTCGGCCTCGGGGTGCGGACGGCACCGTTCCTCGGCGTCGTCGGCGTCCCACCCGAGCCCACCGGTGAACACTCCACGATCCCGCCCCGCACGGTCGGCGGCGGCAACGTCGACTGCCGCGAGCTGATCGCCGGCTCGACCCTGTACCTGCCGGTGACGGTGCCGGACGCCCTGCTCCACGTCGGCGACGGGCACGCGGCCCAGGGCGACGGCGAGGTCTCCGGCACGGCGGTCGAGTGCGGCATGACCACGACGATGACCCTGACGCTCCTCGATGCGGCGCCGGTCGAGGGCGTGCACGCGGACACCCCGGCCGGCCGCATCACCTTCGGCTTCGACGCCGACCTCAACGTCGCGACGGCCACGGCGCTCGACCGGATGGTCGACTGGATCGCCGGGCTGCACGGCATCGGCCGCGCCGAGGCACTCGCGATGGCGAGCGTGGCGGTGAGCATGCGCATCACGCAGGTCGCGAACCGCACGTGGGGCGTGCACGCCCTGCTCCCGCACGACGCGATCCTGACGGACGCGCGGCACTGAAGGCCGGGAGGCCCGCCCAGCGCGAGCCGACCGGCGCACGCTGGGCGGGCCTCCCGTCCGACGTTCCTTCCCATCGCATCCGCGCTGGAAAGCGGAAACGGGCGTACCTGGTCGAAAGAACCGACCAGGTACGCCCGTTTCGACCAGGCACGCCCGAAATGAAGTTCGTTCGCTGAACTAATGAGATAGGCTAACGACCGATGACCGACGCCACCGACCTCCGCATCGCGGTGAACCGGCTGTCCCGCACACTCCGTGCCCAGAAGGCCGACTCGAGCGTCACGGACGCGCAGTTCTCCGCCCTCGCCCGACTGCACCGCGACGGCGCGATGACCCTGGCCGACCTGAGCCGGCAGGACGGCGTCACCCCGCCGTCGATGACGAAGACCGTCGCGGTGCTGGTCGAGCGGGGCCTGGTGTCGAAGTGCGGGCACGGCGACGACCGCCGCAAGGTGCTGCTCGGTGCGACGCCAGCCGGAGCCGCCTTCGTCGAGGAGACCCGACGCCGCCGCGACGGCTGGCTCTCCCCGCGGCTCGCAGCACTCACCGCCGACGAGCGGGGCACCCTCGCCGACGCCACCGAGATCATGAGGAGGCTGGCCCAGCAGTGACCGCCATGTTCCGCTCCCTCGCCGGACGCAACTACCGCATCTGGTTCGCCGGGGCCCTGGTGTCGAACGTCGGCACCTGGATGCAGCGCACCGCCCAGGACTGGATCGTGCTGACCCAGCTCTCGGACAACAACGCCGTCGCGGTGGGCATCACGATGGCCCTGCAGTTCGGCCCCCAGCTGCTGCTCCTGCCGCTCACCGGGCTCGCCGCCGACCGGTTCGACCGCCGGAAGATGCTCATGCTCACCCAGGGCCTGATGGGACTGCTCGGGCTGGGACTCGGCGTCATGGTCCTCACCCACACCGCCACCCTGCTCGCGCTCTACGGCTTCGCCCTGGCACTCGGCATCGTCGCCGCGTTCGACGCCCCGATCCGGCAGGCCTTCGTCTCCGACGTCGTGCAGGGCGAGGACGTCTCGAACGCCGTCGCCCTGAACTCCGCGTCGTTCAACGCCGCACGCCTGATCGGCCCCGCGGTCGCCGGTGTGCTCATCGCGGCGATCGGCTCCGGATGGGTGTTCGTCATCAACGCCGGGTCGTTCCTGGCGGTCCTGCTCGCACTCCGGTTCGTCGACCCCGCCCAGCTCGCCGAACGGGTCCGGGCAGGCCGCGGCAAGGGGCAGATCGTCGCCGGCTTCCGGTACGTCCGCACCCGGCCGGACATCGTCGTCGTGCTCTGCATGATCTTCGTCGTCGGCACGTTCGGCGTGAACTTCCCGATCTTCACCTCGACGATGGCGCGGGTCGAGTTCCACCAGGGCGCCGGCGAGTTCGGGCTGCTCAACTCGGTGATGGCGATCGGCTCGGTGCTCGGTGCACTGCTGTCCGCCCGCCGGGACAAACCGCGGATGCGCACCCTCGTCCTCGCGGCCGGCGGGTTCGGGCTCGCGTGCACCGCCGCTGCCCTCGCCCCGACGTACTGGACCTTCGCGATCGTGCTGGTGTTCGTCGGACTCGCGTCCCTGACCTTCATGACCACCGCGAACGCCCTGGTGCAGACCACGACGAAGCCCGCGATGCGCGGCCGCGTGATGGCGCTCTACATGGCGATCTTCGCGGGCGGCACCCCCATCGGCGCCCCGCTCGTCGGTGCCGTCGCCGACGCCTTCGGCCCGCGCTGGGCGATCGTCGTCGGCGCGGCCTCGGGCTTCGTGGCGCTCGGGATCGCGCTCGTCTGGCTCGTCCGGTACCAGCGGGTCCGGCTGCGCTACGACGCCGACTCGCGGCTGCACCTGGCGATCACGCACGCCGTGCCGGTGGTCGGCTCGCGCGCGGCGCTCCGCCGCGAGCTGGAACGCGACGAGACGCTCGCCGACCGCTCCAGCGCCGTCTGACGGACCGGCGGGTCGCCCTGCCCGTCGGCCGACGGACCGTGACGCACCGACCGTCGGACGGGAGGCCCGCACCGGCGCCGCCACGGGCCTCCCGTCCGGCGCCACCCGGGCACACGGCCGCGGTCACGACGCGCGGACCGGCCCGGTCCCGCCACACCCGCGCCGACGCGGCTCCGGACACGTCGGCCGGGTGGGCTCAGAGCACGGGTGCGGACGACGCGAAGACGCGCTCGTCGAGGGCCGCGGCGACGCGGTCGGCAGCGACCGCCAGCCGTTGCCCGACGTCACCCGCCACGGCGAGGGCCGACTCTTCCGGGATCCCGTCGAGCAGGGCGCGGACCTCGTCGAACCCGGCGACCTCGTCCGCGACGCAGGACGGGGCGACGTCGGCCAGGCACTCGGCCGCGCGGTGCACCGTGAAGCGCAACGACCGCGGGCTGTGCGCGTCGAGGAGCAGGAAGGCGGCGGCGTCGGACGGCACCGGGGCGTGGTCACGGCCGCGCAGGAAGGCCTCGCCCGCGCCGCACGCCCGGAGCGCCGCCGTCCACGAGGTGACCGCATCCGGCTCGAGCAGCCGCGACGCCAACAGCCGTGCGGTGGAGGCGCAGCGGGTGAGCGAGCGTCCGAGGGTGAAGAACTCCCACACCTCGTCACGGCTGGCGTCCCCCTCGACCACCCCGATGGCGAGGGCACTGCGCTCCCGCACCCAGCCGAGGAACTCGTGCGCCCGGTCGGGGGCGATCTTCCGGGGCATCCGCGACCGCGTGACGTCGAGGCAGTCCCAGAGCTCGCTCGAGACGACCTCGCGGGCGCGGCGTGCGTGGTCGCGGGCGACGGCGACCGCGGCGGCGATGGACGCGGGTTCGTGCCGGTCGAGCGCGAGGGCGTCGACGGTGGCGGCACGGTCCGGGTCGTTCGCGGGGCCGGTGGTCCCGATGACGCTGCGGAGCTCGGTGGACACGAGCCGGTCGTCGTCGAGGGTGCCCGGTTCGCGGCGGGCGACGTAGACGTCGAGCAAGCGTGCGACGACGTCGGTGCGCTCCACCGCGCTCCCCACGTGGAAGACGTTCCCCGCGAGGCGGCTCAGCACGGCTGCTCCTGCATGTCCAGAACCTAACGAGCCGGCGTTGCCGGGGTGTTACAGAACCGCGTCACGGGTGTTGCAGGTGTCCCGTCTCCGCCCTCGCTAGACAATCTAACTAGAGCGTCTAGCATTGGGGCATGACGTCCGAGGTGATGACCAGCACCGCGGGGTACTGGTACGAGGACTCCGCGGTCTCCGCCGTGGACGTCCTCAACGCCCTGCGGCGGTACCGGACGGCCGAGAGCGCTGCGCAGCGCCGAGCGCGCGAGGCACTGGGGATCGGCGAGAACGCCCTGCTGGCGCTCCGGTTCCTGATCGACGCCGAGCACGACGGCCGCACCGTCAACGCGAAGGACCTCGCCGAGCGGCTCGAGATCACGGCGGCGTCGACGTCGGCGCTCGTCGACCGGCTCGTCCGCAGCGGTCACGTCGAACGGCACGCCGACCCGAACGACCGCCGCGGCGTGATCCTCACCGCCACCGGCACCTCGATGCGGCACGCGCTCCGGGTCATCGAGGAGCTCGACGCCCGCGCACTCGAGGTCACCGAGCACCTGCCGAGCAACGAGATGGCCGTCGTCGTGGACTTCCTGGACGAGATGGTCCGCGTCGTGGACGAACTCGACGCCGGGTCGGACCACCTCCGTCGCGCGTAGCCTGGACCGCATGGACCCTCGCGGCGAGCACCACCCCGAGGACGACATGCCGTTCGCCGAGCTCGACTCGCGGGCCCGTGCCGACGCCGCGCTCCGACGGATCCAGGCCGGGTCCGATCCGGCTCGTGAGGCGTTCGACCTCGCCAACACCATGAACGACGAGGCCGTGGGGCGGCTCACGAAGCGCCTGCGGCAGCTGTTCCGTCGGG
Organism: Curtobacterium sp. MCLR17_055; assembly: GCF_003234305.1. Classification (NCBI taxonomy): domain Bacteria; kingdom Bacillati; phylum Actinomycetota; class Actinomycetes; order Micrococcales; family Microbacteriaceae; genus Curtobacterium; species Curtobacterium sp. MCLR17_055. Next base: position 129,027 of record NZ_QKSX01000011.1, on the reverse strand, counting down.
GCTGATCGGTCGGCGGATCCGTGCGTGTGCCCGTGCGTGCGCGTTCGCCCGTGCGTGCGTCAGAACGCGGTGCCGACCGCGGCGATGTCGTCGCCCCCGTGCCCGGCTGCGCTGGCATCGGCGTAGACGCGCCCGAGCGCCTCGAGCAGCGTGGTGGACACCCCGGCGGTCCGGGCGGCATCGGTGATGAGCCCGATGTCCTTCCGCAGCCCGTCGAGTGCGAACTGGGCGGGGAACTCGCGGGCGATCATCGCGGCGCCCTTGGTGTGGGCGTAGGCGGAGTCGCTCGCGCTGCCCTCGATGGCCTGCAGGAACAGCGCGGGGTCGAGCCCGAGCGCCGCCGCGAGGGCCAGGGACTGCCCGGTCGCCGCGGTGATCGAGGCGATCCAGGCGTTCGCGGCGAGCTTGAGTGCGGTGCCGTCGCCGACGTGGTCGCCGGCGCGGACGGTCTTCGAGCCGATCGCGTCGAGCACGGGGTCGACACGGTCGAGCAGGTCCGCCGGTCCGGCCGCGAGCATCGTGAGCTTGCCCTGTTCGGCGGGGGCCTTCGTGCCGAGCATCATCGCCTCGACGAGGGTGATGCCGTACTTCTCGGCCAGCTGCACGATCGTCGCGGTGCCGTCGACCCCGATCGTCGAGGCCTGCACCCACACGGCGTCGGTCGGGGCGTCGCCGGCAGCCTGCTCGAGGACGTCGACGACCGCATCGGTGTCGAACAGGGTGAGCAGGACGACCTCGGCGTGCTCGACGGCAGTGCCAGGGTCGCTCGCCACCGTCGCGCCGCGGTCGCCCAGGGGCGAGGCCTTGTCGGCACTGCGGTTCCAGACCGTCACCTCGTGGCCGTCGCGGAGCAGTGATCCCGCCACGCCGGCACCCATCGCACCCGTCCCCAACACCGTCACTCGCACGTGCGTCTCCGTCCTGGCGCGACAGCGTGCCGCGACCGCTCCGACGCTACGCCCGACGCCGTCAGAGGAGGCCGCGAGCCTGCAGCCAGGTGGCCGGGTCGATCGGGGTGCCGGCCACGATGACCTCGAAGTGCAGGTGGGCACCGGTCGAGACGCCCGTGTTGCCGACGGCCCCGAGCCGCTCCCCCGCGCCGAGGACCTGGCCGGGGCGGACGTCGATCACCGACAGGTGCCCGTACCGCGTCGCGGTGCCGTCGGCGTGCTGCAGGAGGACCTGGTTGCCGTAGCCACCGAGGACACCCGCCGAGACGACCCGGCCGGGCAGCGCGGCGACGACCGGGGTCCCGATGGCCGCGGCGAAGTCGACCCCCTGGTGGTTCGACGAGCAGGCCGCGCAGCCGACGACCCAGCGGGAGCCGAAGCCACCGGCGTCCGGGATCGCACCGACCGTGGGGCGGGCGGCGCCACCGGTCGAGCCCGAGCCGCCGGGGACCCGGAGCGCTGCGGCAGCACGGCCGACCGAGAAGTCGTCGCGGCCGGCGGTCGGACCGGTCGAACCGTCAGCGACGAAGTGCTGCGTGCCGATGGCTGCCGACGTGGGTTCCGGAGCGGCCGGAGCGGCGACGGCGGTCTGCGGGGAGCCGACCGCGACGAACAGGCACGTGACGGCGGTCACCGCCGCGGCGGGAAGGGTCCGCCGGGCGGGGATCCGGAAGGACGCGGGGCGGCGGCGCGCGGGAGCGGCCGGCTGCGTGGAGGCAGCCGGCTGCGTCGGAGCGGCCGACCGCGTGGGCCGGCTGGGCTGTGGAGGCCGGATGCGTCGTGCGGGCTGGGTGGAAGCCGGGGTGGCGGGAGGGGGCACCGCCACCCCGGCGGCTCGGAGCGGCCCCGGCTGTGCAGCGTGCCGTGCACGGCGCGGCCGGGGCGCGGTCGGTCGGGCGGCGGCGCGGCGCTCGGCACCGCGTGGGCGCCGGGGCAGGCCGTCGTCGGGGGTCGTCATCGTGGGGCGCCCGGCCCGGTCAGACGCGGACGACGCCGTCACGGGCGATCCGGTCCAGCTCGCACACGACGGCGTCGACGACCGCGCGGGTGATCGCGTCGGCGACGGTCTCGACCAGGACGAGGTGCTCGGGGCGGATCGTGACCTCGGTCACCAGGGCCGATGCCACCCGCACCGGGATCTCGTCGATCGCGGCGACGAGGGCGGCCGGCACCAGTGTGGAGTCACCCGGGCGGACGGGCGCTGACATCGGCGAGGTCGGTACCGGGGTCACGACGGCGATCGCCGGCGACGGGGTGGAGCGCACGGTGGAGTGCGGAGCGTCGGCCTGATCGCGACGCTGGGCGATGGAGTCGAAGAGCGGGGTGGAGGACATGCTGCGGACGGTCCGATCTGGATGTCGTGGCTGGTCGTTCTCGGGCGACCGGCGATGGCGGCGTGCCGAGCGGCACGTCCGCCATTCAACCATCGATATTTCAGATGTGCAATAGTGACCGGACAGTCGCGGTGATCAGTCGGGGTCGACGGCGGCAGCGGTCGGGTCGTCCGGCTGCAGCGCCCGACGGACCCGCTCCACGATCGTTGCGGGCGGGTTGTTGTAGGTGTTCGAAGGCTCCTGGCCGCTGAGCTCCTGGATCGCCGCCATCACGGCATCGGTCGCGTGGCGCCGAGCACGACCGGACGACGCCTCACCGAAGGACGACAGGTCGATCGGCTGCCCGAACTCGATCGTCACGCGGGCGAGCTTCGGCAGCCGGGAGCCGACGGGCTGGACGTCCTCGGTGCCCGTGAGCGCGACGGGCACCACGGGGGCGCCACTCGTCAGCGCAAGCCACGCCACACCCGTGCGGCCCTTGTAGATCCGGCCGTCGAGCGAGCGCGTGCCCTCCGGGTAGATCGCGAACGCCTCGCCCTCCTGCAGCCGTGCCAGCCCGAGGTCGAGGGCCTGCTGCGCCGCCGCACCCGCGCCACGTTCGACCCCGATGGCGCCGATGCCCCCGAAGAACGCCCGCGAGACGGCTCCCTTGAGGCCCGAACCCGTGAAGTACTCCTGCTTCGCCAGGAACGACACCTTGCGCGGTGCCATGAGCGTGATCGCGGGCGAGTCGATGAACGAGCGGTGGTTGCTCGCGAGGATCACCGCACCACGCTTCGGGACGTTCCGACGACCGATGATCTTCGGGCGCCACAGCAACCGGGCGAGCGGGGTCACCACCGCGCGACTGAGCACGGTGGCGAACTTCGTCGAACCGGACACCGGACCTCCTCGTGGTGACGAGCTACCGAGTGTAATGAGGCGCGCGGAGGGCACATGCCCGGAACGGCATGCAGTGCTGGTCGGGGTCAGTCGGCCGCGGCGACGACGTCGAGGACCGCGCGCCCGTAGCGCTCGAGCTTCGCCGCGCCGACGCCGGAGATCTCGCCGAGCTGGTCGACGTCGGCAGGTCGGACGGCGGAGATCCCCCGGAGCGTCGCGTCGTTGAACACCACGTACGCGGGGACGCCCTGCTCGCGGGCCTCGGCAGCACGCCAGGCACGCAGGGCCTCGAACAGGCCGACGGCTTCCTGCGGCATGTCGGTGACGACCGTCCGTCGACTGCTGCGTCCGGCTCGCGGAGCCTTGACCGGGTCGCGACGCATCCGCACCTGCACCTTGCCCGTCAGGACCTCGGCGCTCGTGGGACTGAGGACGACCGTGCCGAAGCCGTCGCCCGACACCGCCGCGTAGCCCTGGGCCAGCACCTGTCGTGCGACCGCTCGCCACTCGCCCTCGGACAGGTCGGCGCCGATGCCGAAGGTCGCCAGGGTGTCGTGTTGGAGTTCCTGCACGCGGGGAGACCGCTTGCCGATCAGGATGTCGACGAGGTGCGAGACGCCGTACCGCTGGCGGCGCTCACGCTCGAGCCGCACGACGGTGGACAGCAGCTTCTGCGCGGGGACCGTACCGTCCCACGACTCCGGCGGCGCGATGCACGTGTCGCAGTTGCCGCACGCCGTGCTCTCCTGCCCGAAGTACGCGAGCAGCCGCACCCGGCGGCACTCGATCGTCTCACACAGGCTGAGCATGGCGTCGAGGTGGGCGCTGAGCTGCCGACGGTGTGCGGCGTCGCCCTCGGACTGGTCGATCATCCGCCGCTGCTGGACGACGTCGTTCAGGCCGTACGCGAGCCACGCGGTGGCCGGCAGCCCGTCACGACCCGCACGGCCGGTCTCCTGGTAGTAGCCCTCGACCGACTTCGGCAGGTCGAGGTGCGCCACGAACCGGACGTCGGGCTTGTCGATGCCCATGCCGAACGCGATGGTCGCCACCATGACGACGCCGTCCTCGCGCAGGAACGTCGACTGGTTGCGGGCACGCACCCGGGCGTCGAGGCCCGCGTGGTACGGCAGGGCGTTGATCCCCTGCTCGGCCAGGGCGGACGCGGTGCGCTCGACGGAGTTGCGGGACAGGCAGTACACGATGCCGGCGTCGCCGCTGTGCTCCGTGCGGATGAAGGTGAGCAGCTGCTGCAGCGCGCCGGTCTTCGGCTCGATGCGGTACTGGATGTTCGGCCGGTCGAAGTCGGCGACGAAGTGCGCGGCGTCGTCGAGGCCGAGCCGTGCGGAGATCTCGCGGTGGGTCTGCGGCGTCGCGGTGGCGGTCAGGGCGATGCGCGGCACCGTCGGCCACCGCTCGTGCAGGACGCTCAGCTCGAGGTAGTCCGGGCGGAAGTCGTGGCCCCACTGGGCGACGCAGTGTGCCTCGTCGATGGCGAACAGCGAGACACGTGCCCGGTCGAGGAGCGCTCGGGTGGACTCGAGCCGGAGCCGCTCGGGCGCGAGGTAGAGCATGTCGACCTCGCCCTGCACCACGGCACGCTCGACCCGGGACCGTTCGTCGGGGCCCTGCGTCGAGTTGAGGAACGCGGCGCGCACGCCGTTCGCGGCCAGGGCGTCGACCTGGTCCTGCATGAGGGCGATGAGCGGCGACACCACGACCCCGACGCCGTCGCGGACGAGCGATGGCACCTGGTAGCAGAGGGACTTGCCGCCACCGGTCGGCATGAGCACCAGGGCGTCACCACCGGCCACCACCTGGTCGATGATGGCCGCCTGCTCGCCGCGGAAGTCGTCGTAGCCCCACACGCGGTGCAGCACGTCGAGCGCAGCGGCACGGGGTGCGGACACGGCGGCGGGAGCAGGCACGGCAGCGGACGCGGGCGTGGTGCTCATGCCACGAGCCTACGGGCGACCGGCGACACCCACCGCACTGTCCACAGCGCCGTCCGTGTCGGAGCCGGCACGGTGGTCGGACCCGGCCACGTCGTCGGCGCGGGCCGGCGTGGTCGCCCAGCCCGTGCCTCCCGGCCGGGTCCAGCGGACGCCGCCCGCCCAGGCCGGGGTCACACCGCGGAACCGGGGCGCCTCGTGGCCGGCGAACCGGCGGTCCAGCCCCCGCCACCACGCCAGGAACTCGACCATGCCCCAGAACGCGAGCGACGTGACGAGGGTGACGAGCGTGCCCTGCCACGTGCCGTTCGCGTCCGACGAGGTCAGGTCGATCCCGGACCAGCCGGGCGCCTGCAGCACGAAGATCATGATGTTGTTGAACGCGTGCTGCAGGACCGTGGCCTCGAGCCCGCCGGTCCGGAGGACGATGATCGCCGCGATCAGGCCGAACGAGCCGACGTCGAGGATGCCCCAGACGTTGTAGCCGTTCGGGATGTGCAGCACCGCGAAGACGACCGTCGAGACCGCCACGGCGATGACCGTGCCGACGCGACGCGGGATCCACGACGCGACGGTCTGCATCAGGAAGCCGCGGAAGATGTACTCCTCGGCAGCGCCCTGGAACGGGACGAGCAGGACGACGAGGACGATCGTCAGGGTGAGGGTGCCGAGGGAGACCGTCGACTGGCCGATCGCGTCGTGGTTCCAGGCGAAGCCGCCGTCGGTCGTGATCATCCCGCCGTCCCAGAACAGGCCGGTCTGGACGACGAACATGACCGCGGCGATGACGAGCGTCGGCAGCAGGCACCAGGCAGTCCAGGCCCACCGGACCCGGAACCGCGTCGACGACAGGATGCCGGCCGGTCCGATCCGCGCGATCTTCACGGCGAGCAGGATGCCCGGCAGCAGGACCACGAGCGAGACGAGCGACATCGAGAGCACGACCGGGTCGGTGGGGTCGAGCGCACCGCTCGCCAGGTCGTTCTGCAACTGGATCAGACCGTCGGCGCCCTGTGCGCGGAGGATCGGCACGAAGTACGCGACCGCGATGACGATCTGCGACACGAGGTACCACCCCGCCAGGAACGCGAGGGCGACGAGCGGCCGCCACCACCTCCACCGTCCGTCGATCCGGGGCAGGCGCTGGTAGGGAACACTCACGCACCGCAGGGTACCGGGCCGGGCAGGATGGGAGCCGTGCTCACCGTCCTGTTCGGCCTGTCCGGCGCGATCGTCTACGGGTTCGCCGACTTCCTGGGCGGGCTCGCCTCGCGCCGGGTCCGCCCGGTCGTCGTCACGGCGGTGGCCGCCGCGATCGGGATCCTGCCGCTGCTCGTCGGACTGGTGGTCCTGGGTGGCGTGTTCTCGTGGCCGGCCGCGGTCTGGGGTGCAGTCGCCGGACTCTCCGGCGGCGTCGGGGTCCTGCTGCTCTACGCGGCGCTCGCGATCGGGCCGATGAGTGTGCTCTCCCCCGTCACCGCCGTGTTCGCGGCCGTCGTGCCGGTGCTCGTCGCCGTGTTCCGCGGCACGGTGCTGTCACCCGTGGCCACCGTCGCGCTCGTGGTCGCGATCGTCGCGGTGGTCCTGGTCGCGGTGGTTCGGGACGCCTCGGGCGCGCGGCTCACCGCCCGTGGCGTGGTCGCCGCCGCCGTCGCCGGGTGCGGCTTCGGCGGGATCGTGCTCGCCTACGACATGACGCCGTCCGACTCGGGCATCGCGCCCCTCGTGGTCGCGCGGGTGCTGCAGGCGGTGCTGCTGGGTGCGGCGGCGCTCGTCGTCGTGCTCCGGACGGGAGGCCCGGTGTCCGCCCCGATGTCGGCCCGCCCCGACGGGGCTGCCGCCGTCCGCGAGCCTCGGTCGGGTCGCGCATGGGGTCCGCGGCTGCTGGTCGTCGTCGCCGTGTGCGGCGTCTTCGACGCGATGGCGAACGTGTTCATCCAGGCGGGGCTGCACAGCAGCGACGACCCGGCGACCCTGCCCGTCGTGAGTGTGCTCAACGCGCTCTACCCGATCGGCACGGTGGTGCTGGCCGGGGTCGTGCTGCGGGAACGGTTGACCGCGCAGCAGTGGATCGGCATCGTGCTGGCGTTCGTCGCGTCGGTGGCGCTGGCGTTGGCGTAGCGCGCGGGTCGCGGCGGGGCCGGGCGGGGCCGGGCGGGGCCGGCACGGTGCCGAGTCGTTCGAACCGTGCGAGGTTGACCGCCCGGTGCGGACTTGCAGCACCGCACCGAGCCGCCAACGCCGCACCGGATGAGCGAGCCCGCACGGTGCGACGGGCGGGCGCGGTCAGGCGTCGGGGATGAGGCGCTTGCCGAGCGAGACCGTGCGGTCGTCGGTGTAGCCGAGGGACGCGTAGAACCCGAGCACCTGCTCGTTGCCGGCACGCACCTGCAGGTTGAGCTTCGGGCAGCCGAGGTCGGTCAGGAGCCGCTCGAACTCGGCCATCAGGGCGCGACCGAGGCCGGAGCCCTGCAGGTCGGGGCGCACGGCGAGGTAGTTCACCCAGCCGCGGTGCCCGTCGAAGCCGGCCATGCCTGCGGCGACCACCCCGATGTCGGCGGCCTGGGGCTCGGCGACCAGGAAGAGCTCGGGCTGGACGGTCAGCTTGCGGGCGATGTCACGTCGGGGGTCGTTCCAGGGTCGGACGAGGCCGCACGTTTCCCACAGGGCGACGACCGCGTCGGTGTCCTCGGTGCGGAAGGGGCGGATCCGGTACTCCATGCCCCCACGTTAACGGGGGTGGGGAGAACGTCGTCACCGGCCTGTCGCCGTGATCTGATAGACCTGTCCGACCACCCAGCCCATCAGGAGCCCCGTGACCGCACACGACACCCTCCCGTCGCGCCGCAGCGCACGGGACGACGAAGCCGGTTCGCGGTCCCGGCGTTCCCCGAGCAGACGGCAGACGGTCGGCGGCGCGATCGTGTCGCTCATCGCCGAGTTGCTCATCATCGCGGGCGCCGGCACCGGCCTGTACGTCGTGTGGACGGCGTGGTGGACCGACGTGGTCGCCGTGAACGAGCAGACGAAGCTCGTGCAGGGCCTCGACCAGGTCAAGACCCCGAAGGTCGAGGGCACCGAGCACCGCGGCACCGCACCCGTGCTGGACGAACCGCCGGGGTTGTCGGACGTCTTCGGCACGATGCAGATCCCCCGGTTCGGCAAGGACTACAACCGGCCGATCGGCGAGGGCACGGATCGTGAGAAGGTCCTCAACACCATCGGGCTCGGCCACTACCAGGACACCGCGATGCCCGGCGCACCCGGCAACTTCGCCGTCGCCGGACACCGGGTCACCTACGGCAAGCCCCTCAACCAGATCGCGGAGCTCAAGAAGGGCGACTCGGTCGTGGTCCGGGTCACCGACGCGAAGACGAAGTTCGACGTCTGGTACGTCTACAAGGTCACCGACAGCCAGATCGTCACGCCCGACAAGATCGAGACGATCGCGCCGGTGCCGAACAAGCCGGGTGTGGAACCGACCCCCCAGGACCGCTGGCTCACGCTGACCGCCTGCCACCCGATGTGGTCCGCGGCGGAGCGGTTCGTGACGCACGCGAAGCTCGACTACTGGATGCCCGCGTCCGAGGGCACCCCGAAGGAACTCTCGGAGACCGTCAAGTGATCTTCCCCCTGGTCTGGCGGCTGCTGCCCGGCCCCACCGCCCTGAAGGTGCTCGAGCTGCTCGTGCTCCTCGTCGCCATCGTGTTCGTGCTGTTCCAGTGGGTGTTCCCGTGGATCGCGGCGGACATCCTGCCGCCGCCGGACGGCACGGTGGAGTCGACGCCGACCCCGTAGCGTCGGGTCGGGTCTGGTCAGACCGTGGTCGTCACCTGCGACCCGCCGGCCGGGGTGCGTCGCACCGCGATCCGCTCCGGGATCCGCTGCTTGAGTTCCTCGACGTGGCTGACGATCCCGACCTGTCGCCCGCCCGCGGTCAGTCGCGACAGCTGCCCGATGACGTCGTCGAGGGTCTCGGGGTCGAGCGTGCCGAACCCCTCGTCGACGAACAGGGTGCCGAGCGAGACCCCGCCGGCCTCGGCCTGCACGACGTCGGCCAGCCCGAGCGCCAGGCACAGCGACACGGTGAACGTCTCGCCGCCGGACAGGCTGCGGGGATCGCGGACGGTGTCGGTCGTGTGGTCGTGCACGGCGAGGGCGAGCCCCGTCCGTCGCGCCCGTGACCCGGATTCCCGTTCGTCGGAGGTCTCGAGGGTGAAGCGCCCGGCGAGCATGCCGCGCAACCGGTCGTTCGCCGCCGCCACGACTTCCTCGAAGCGCCGCATGAGCACGTAGGTGCCGAGCGTGATGCCGGTCGGGTTGACCGATGCCACCCCGTTCGCGACGTCGGCGAGCCGGACGACCGCACGGCTGCGGGCCGAGGTCTCCTGTCGGGCACGGACGGTGCGGTCGACCTCGGTCGCACACTGCTCGACGGCTTCGGCACGGTGGGCAGCGGTCACCGCGAGCCGGGTGGCCTCGTCGAGCTCGGCCGTCGCGCGGACCCGTTCGGCCTGGGCCGCCGGCACGTCGAGCTGCTCCGGATCGTCGTCGGCGGCCTGCACCACCGCGGGGTCGTCGAGCCCTGCCCGCACGACGGCGCGTTCGGCCTCGGCGGCGCTGATGCTGCTGCGGAAGCGTGCGACGGTGTCGGGGTCGAGCAGGCCGGCTCGTGCGGCGTCGACGTCGGGGAACCCCTGCTCGTCGAGGACCCGGGCGACCTCGGCGCTGCGCTCGTCGCGGGCGCTGGCAGCGGCAGCCGCGCGGTCGTCGGCCTCGGCGACGGCGCGGAGCACTGTGAGCCGTCCGTCGAGTTCGTCGACCACGGCCCGGAGCGACGCAGGCGAGCTGCCGTCTTCGCTGTCGAGCAGTGCTGCGAGCCGGTCGATCGCCTCGTGCACGGATCGCAGGTCGGCCTCGAGCCGCTCGGCATCGGAGGCCGCGGTCGACGCGAGCACCGTGCGCCGGGCATCGAGGTCGTTCCGTTCGCGCTCGAGCGCCCGCGTCGCGGTGTCGTGCGCCGTCCGCTCGCGCTCGTGCTCCAGCACCAGCGCCGCCGCGTCGTGCGCCGCTCGGACCCGCTCGTCGGCGGCCACCGCCATGGCGTCGAGGGCGACCGTGTCGACGGTGCCGACGACGTCGGTCAGCCGGAGGTGCTCGGCGCGCTCGACGGCCAGGTCGGCCGCGGCGTCGGCGAGCTGCTGGTCGGCCGTACGCGTGGCGTCGCCCGCTGACTCCACCGCCTGGATCGTCGGGTGGTCGTCCTGCGGCGCGGCCACCGACGGGTGCGCGGTCGATCCGCAGACCGGGCAGGGGTCGCCGGGGGTCAGCGCGGCACCGAGCTCTCCGGCGAGCCCGGCGATACGGCGCTCGCGCAGGGAGCGTTCGGCATCGAGCGCCTCGGTGGCCCGACGGCGGGCATCGACCACGATGCGTTCGGCACCGGCGACGCGCTGCTCGGCGCGGTCGCGGGCGGCCAGGTCGGCGCGGAGCGACTGCACCCGGGCGACCTCGTGCGCGGCGGCGTCGGCGTCGGCAGCGGTCGTCGAGGCGGTGCGGGCGGCCTCGACGATCCGGGCTCGTTCCGTCGGCCGGGCCTCGAGCGCGGTGTCGAGGGCGGCGAGGTCGTCGGTGAGACGCGATGCGGTCGCGGTGGCCTCAGCGATGGCGGTGCGCCTGGCGTCTGCCTCGGCCTCGACCGCGACGAGGTGCCGGACGTCGGACAGGGCGTCGGTCAGCGAGTCGCGGCGCCGGGCGACCTGCTGTGCGTCGACGGCGCCGAGTGCGTGCTGCTCGCGCAACCGGGCGGCTGCCGCGGCGGTGTCGTCCGCCCGGACGGTCGCGGCGTCGAGGCCGTCGGCCACCGCGGCGACCCGGGCGGCGCGCTCGGCCGTCGCGACCGCGGCCCGTGCCTGCTCGATCGCCGGGGCGTCGTCGTCGAGGAGCGCCTGGCGCCGCAGCAGCCCCGCTCGTCGCTCGAGGGCGGCCGCACGGGCCGTCACCGATCGTTCGTGTTCGGTCGCCGCCGTCGCAGCGGCAGCCGCAGCCGTCCGGGCCGCCCCGGCGGCGTCGGCCGTCGCGCGGAGGGACGCCACCGTGCCGGGGACGACGGACTCGTCGGCGTCGGCGAGGTCGGCCGCCTGCGCGAACCGGGCCAGGGCCTCGCGGACGCGGTCGTCGGCCCCCTCGACCTCGGCCTGCACGGCCCGGCGGCGAGCGGCGAGCTCGTCGGCAGTGCGGTCGTAGACCTGGGTGCCGAACAGCGACTGCAGGAGCTTCCGGCGGTCTTCCCCCGGGGAGCGGAGGAACCGTGCGAACTCGCCCTGCGGCAGCACCACGGTCTGCAGGAACTGCGCGCGGTCGAGCCCGACGATCCGGGCGATCTCGACCCCGACCTCGGGGATGCGGGACGACATGGGCTCGCCGGCGACGTCGGACGGCGCGGCGAGCCGGAACAGCTGCACGGACGCCTGCTGCTTCACCGTGCCGGTCCCCCGCTGCTTCGGGCGGTCGTACTGCGGGGTGCGCCGAACCCGGTACGTACCCGCACCGGTCTCGAACACGAGCTCGACGAACGGTTCGACCGCGGGGTCAGCGTGCTGGCTGTGCAGCCGGTCGGAGCTGGCGTCGGATCCGGCGAGTCCGCCGTACAGGGCGAACACGACGGCGTCGATGATCGTCGACTTGCCGGAACCGGTCGGCCCTTCGAGCAGGAAGACCCCGGAGGCGGCCAGCGCCGCGAAGTCGATCGTCACGAGGTCGGGGTAGGGCCCGATGGCGCGCAGTTCGAGTCGGTGCAGGTACATCAGCGGTCCCCCTCACGCTGCAGGGCGAGCACCGCGGCCTCGTACGCCTCGGTCAGCACCGCGCGTTCGTCGTCGTCGGGCAGCCCGCCGGTGGCGAAGGCCACGAAGTCACCGGCGACCTCGACCGGGTCAGACGTCGCGGTGACGGCCCGCGCGGCGGTGGCGGCCGGCCGGTCCGCCGGTTCGTGCGTGATCGCCAGGGCGTGCGGGAAGTGGTCCTTCACGCGGGCGTACATGCGTTCGGGGTGCACGGTGTCGGTCACCGCGACGCGGACCCAGGCGTCGGCATCGGCCCGGAACTCCCCGGACTCGATCGCGTCGATGCTGCCCCGCACGTCGACGAGCCGTCGCGGCACCGGGGTCGGTACGAGCTCGACGGTGACGGCACCCGCCGCGTCGAGGTCGGCGATCGTCACGGACTTCCGCTGGTGCCGCTCGCCGAACGAGAACGCCAGCGGCGACCCGGCGTACCGGATCCGGCCGTCGTCGCCGACGCGCTGCGGGCCGTGCAGGTGCCCGAGGGCGACGTAGTCGAACCCGTCGAACACCGACTCGGCCACGCGGTCGACCCCGCCGACGCGGATGTCCTGCTCGCTGTCGCTCGGGTCGGCGCCCCCGACGAAGGCGTGCGCGACGACGACGCTCCGGGTGTCGGCCCGCGTCGCCAGGTCGGCGCGGATCCGTTCGGTGGCAGCGTGCACGACGGCGTGGTGCGAGCGGGCGAGGGGTTCGTCGGGGACCGCAGCCAGGGCGTACCGCGTGAGGTCGGGGTGCAGGTACGGGATGCCGTACACGGCCACCGGGCCGTCGTCGTCGGGCACGAGCACCGGATCGGCCACGTGGGCAGGCTCGGCGAGGATGCGCACGCGCTGCCCCATCACGCCGGCACCGAAGCCGAGCCGCGCGGCGGAGTCGTGGTTGCCCGGCGTGAGGACCACCGTCGTGGTCTCGGCGAGGCGCTCCAGCACGCGGGAGAGCATGCGGACGGCGTCCACCGGCGGGATCGCACGGTCGTAGACGTCGCCGGCGATGACGACGAGGTCGACCGCGCGCTCGTGGGCGAGGTCGACGAGCCAGTCGGTGAACGCGGCCTGGTGCTCGAGCAGGTCGGCACCCAGCAGTGTGCGGCCGAGGTGCCAGTCGCCGGTGTGCAGGATGCGCATGCGGCCACGGTAACGCCGGCCGGGGACATCTCCGGACACCTCGCGGTGCCCTGTGGAGGACTCAGGCGGTCACGCAGCTGGCGGACGCCAGGCCCAGCACCGAGACGACCCGGACCTTGACGGTCGGTGTGCTCGTCGCCGTCCAGTTGTTGCCGAGGTTCGTGCGGAGGTGCAGCGTGTAGGTGGTGCCGAGGTTCAGGAGTCCGGCGCCCCCGTAGACCATCGAACGGGCACCGACGGTGGTCGTGCTGGCCACCTGCGTCGTCCCGTTCATCAGGTCGAACGACACCGGCACGGTCGCGCCGTTGTCGTAGGTCCAGGCGATCGTCACCGTGTTCGACCCGGCCGGGGCGCAGGTCAGGGTGGGGACACCGGTCGCCGTGCCCGCCGTGAAGGTCGCGGTCGGTGCGACGGTGGTCCGTGACCACGGGGCCGCGTCCGCCGCTCCGGGCAGCAGGACGCCGGCGGCCGCCGCGAGCACGAGCACCGCGGCGCCGCCGCCGACACGGCGGAGCCGCCGCCTGCGACGCGCTCGTCGACGCAGCGCGCGACGGGTGAGGACGCTGGACGCAGCGGTCGGGAGGCCCGTGGCGGCGCCGTCCCGCGCCTCCAGGCCGTCGTCCGTACCGTCCACCGGACCGGTGGCGTCGTCCGGGCCGGCCGCGTCGTCCGGACCACCGGCTGCGCCGTCGGTCTCGTCGTCGTCCTCGACGAGTCGCCGGAGCGACCCGTCGATCGTGCAGAGCGCGAGCACCGCGGTCAGGCCGAGCGCGAGCATCGCGACCAGACCCCACTCCCCCGCGCTGATCCAGCGGATCGGAGTCCCGATGAACGGGATGCGCAGGAAGGCGATGCCGTGCACGGCCGAGCGCTCGATCGGTGTGGAGTCCTGCTGCGGGTTGGCGTCGCCCTTCGTGACCATGGTGCCGCCGGGGCCGTCCTCGACGTACCGGTGCATGCGCAGGTGGTCCGCCTGGTCCGGGTCGTCGGCGAGCAGGACCTTGCCCGTCGCGATCTCGCCCGAGCCGACCGGACGCGAGACGACCACGTCACCGGGGACGATCCGCGGCTCCATCGAACCGGTCATCACGGTGGTCGGCTGCCACCCGATGAGCGCCGGCGCGGCCGCCCAGAGCGCGAGTCCGAGCAGCGTCGCGACCACGCCGCGGGCGAGGGTGGCGACGACGACGCGCCCCCAGTCGACGGCGTCACGGACCGCTGCGTGCGGTGCGGGACCACCGTGCACTGCGATGCTGCTCATGACTGCCTTCGACCGGGGGCGCGTTGCGGAGAGGGAACGGACGGGGCTGGTTCGGCCCCGGTCCCGGCTCAGCTGTTCTGGGCCTCCCAGGTGAAGCCGAGGGCTGCGGTGCCGCCCTGCACGGTGTTCGGCGCGGTGCTCGAGACCGTGTAGGTGACGCGGTAGACGCGCGTCTCGGACGCGGTGCCGGTCGGGGCCCAGGTGCCGACGCCGGTCGCGTAGTTGGTCGAGGCGGCGCCGAAGCCCGCGACGGTGCCGCTGTAGAGCGAGCCGCCGGTGGCGGCCGGGGTGAAGCCGGAGCAGGAGCCGAAGCCGCCGCCGGTGCCCTGCTCGATGGTCAGGTTGACGTTCGCCGCCAGGTCCTTCGTGGTCGAGACGTTCGTGCCGTAGAGCTTCACGGCCGAGGGCAGCGAACCGGTCGAGGTCACCGCGATGCAGTTCGCACCGGTCGAGCCGGGCTTCAGGTTGTTCGCCGTGAACAGCGCGGTGTTGTTGTCGTCGTCGGACAGGGCGACACTGCCGGCCGTCCAGTTGTTCGTCGGGTTGACGGTGGTCGAGGAGAAGGCCGCGTACGAGGCCGTCGAGACGACGACCCCCGAGGCGACGAGGGCGGCGGGGATGGCGATCCAGGCGGCGAGGCGGGCAGCACGAGGCGTGACACGAGACATGGTTGGACTCCGTGAGGAAGAGATCTGATCGGTGGTTCGGACGGGCCCGCGGTGGTTGGTCGCGCTACGTGCCGAGGTGGTACGACGATCAAGCTACTTGGCCCTCGAGCAGCTCACAAGACCTGAGATGTCCCCACTGATGGGGGTATCTTGACGAGTGAGTTACTTGTTGACTGAAGTTCCCACCCTGTACCCGAGAAGAGCTCCCATGACGGACACCGACCCGGTCGTCCTCCCCCCGCACGCACCCGCCGTCCCCGCGGCACGCGTCGCCCCCACCACACCGCCGGCACCGATGTCGCCCGACGTCACTGCGCTCGACCCCGTCACCGCCGACACGGACCCCGACGCCGACCTGCCGCGACTGCTCACCGCCTTCCGCGTGCTCCAGATGCAGCACGCGCGCGTCCTGCACCACGAGAGCACGGTCCGCGCACTGAACGCGACGGACACCCGGTTCGTGTTCTTCCTCAGCGCCGCCGGCGGCCACGGCGTCACCCCGAAGCAGGCCGGCGAGTACCTCGAACTCACCACCGGCGCGATGACGTCGCTGATCGACCGGCTCGAGAAGCACGGACACCTGGAGCGTCGCCCGAACCCCGAGGACCGCCGGAGCGTGCTGCTGCACCTCACGCCCTCGGGCACGGCGGTCGCCCGCGAGGTCGGTGCCGTCTACTCGCAGGCCTTCCAGCAGGTCGTCGCACCGTCGGACCGCGCCGTGGTCGCGGCCGCCTTCGAGGGGTTCGCCGCCGCCCTGGAACGCCACCACCGGTCGTCCACAGCGTGACAGCGGGTGTCACGGCCCGCGCGTAGCGTGAGCGCCATGACCCCCTCTGAACTCCTCACCGAAGCGTTCTCCCGCGTCCCCGAGACGGTCGAGCGGGCCGTCGACGGGCTCTCCGAAGACCAGCTCGCGGCGCGGCCGGCCGCCGGGGCGAACACGCTGGCGTGGCTCGCGTGGCACATCGCCCGCGGCCAGGACGTGCAGATCGCCGACCTCGCCGGCTCCGAGCAGGTCTGGACGGCGGACGGCTGGTACGACCGGTTCGGGCTGCCGTTCCCGGCCGAGGCGCTCGGCTACGGCATGTCCCGCGACGACGTCGGTCGGGTGCGGGCCTCTGCCGAGCTGCTCACCGGGTACCTGCGTGCGGTGCACGAGCGCACCGTCGCGTACCTCGGCGCGCTCGGCCCGGACGACCTCGACCCCGTCATCGACGACGCGTGGGACCCGCCCGTCACGGCCGGCGCGCGGCTCGTGAGCATCCTGGACGACTGCACGCAGCACGCCGGACAGGCCGGTTTCGTGCGCGGGCTGCTGTTCTTCAACCGCTGAGCGCGCGCGGCCGCGCGGTCGCGCGGTCGCGCGTCCGGTGAGCAGAAGACGACGAGTCTGCCGCGGCGACCCGACGTCTTCTGCTCACTCGACGACGGACGGGAGGCCCGGTACCAGCTGGTACCGTCCCTCCCGTCACGGCCGTCGTGCCGCTGGCGCGTCACGCCGGTACCGGCGGGTGGGGCCCACCTCCCGTCCGTCGTCTGGTCGCGACTAGCGCGCGGCGAGCTCCGACACGATGCCGTCGCCGGGTGCGGCCTGCACCAGGTCCGCCTCGATCTCGGCGCGCTCGAGGATGCCCTCGATCTTGCGGATGCGGCCACGCGGGACGATCGTCACGACCGTGCCCTCCTTGCCGGCACGACCCGTGCGGCCGGAGCGGTGCATGTACGCCTTGTAGTCGTCCGGGGCGTCCGCCTGGACGACGAGCGAGACGTCGTCGACGTGGATACCGCGGGCGGCGACGTCGGTGGCGACGAGCACGTTCACCCGGCCGCTCGTGAGCAGCTGCAGGTTGCGCGTGCGGCGCGACTGGTTCAGGTCACCGTGGAGCGAGGTCGCGCGGATGCCGGCGTCCTCGAACTGGTCGGCCAGACGCTCGGCGTAGGCGCGGGTCCGGGCGAAGACGATCGTCTTGCCGTCGCCGGCGACCAGCTCCTCGAGGAGACGGTCCTTCTCGCGCTGCTCGACCACGAGGACACGGTGGTCGATGGTCGAGGACGCCTGGTCCTCACCCGCGACCTCGTGCACGCTCGGCTCGTGCAGGAACTGCTCGACGAGCGCCGCGACCTGGGTGTCGAGCGTCGCGCTGAACAGCAGCTTCTGCGCGCGGTTGCCCTGCGGGGTCACCTCGGCCGTGGCGGAGAGGATCTCCTGCACCGGCTCGAGGAACCCGAGGTCGCACATGTGGTCGGCCTCGTCGAGCACGGAGATGATGACCTCGCTGAGGTCGAGCTTCCCCTTGTTCATGAGGTCCTGCACACGGCCGGGGGTGCCGACGATGATGTCGACGCCGCGCTCGAGTGCGCCCTCCTGGCGGCCGTAGGGGACGCCGCCGTAGATCTGCGTCGTGAACAGGCCGACCGAGCGGGCGATCGGCTGCACCGTGCGGTCGATCTGCAGGGCGAGCTCACGGGTCGGCGCGAGGATGAGCGCACGCGGGGCGCGGCCCATCTTGCGCTTGGTGCCGCCGCCGTGCTCCATGAGCTTCTCGACCAGCGGCGCACCGAAGGCGATGGTCTTGCCGGAGCCGGTGCGGCCACGGCCGAGGACGTCCTTGCCGGCGAGCACGTCGGGGATCGTCGCCGCCTGGATCGGGAACGGGCTCGAGGCGCCGAGCTCCTGCAGGGCGCGGGAGATGTTGCCGCCGATGCCCAGGTCGCCGAAGGTCACGCCCTCGACGTCGGCCGCGATGGTGGCCTCGGCCTGGAGCTTCTCGAGCTTGACGTCGTCTGCGGGCACGAACTTGCCGCGCTCGGGCTCGTCGAACGAGCGGCGCGGGGTGCGGTCGCTGCGGTCGTCACGGTCGAACTTGCGCGGGGCGCGGTCGTCGCGGTCGAACGAGCGACGCGGGCGGTCGTCGTTGTCACGGCGGGGCGCGCGGTCGTCGCGGTTGAACGAACGAGGAGCGCGGTCGTCGCGGTCGAACTTGCGCGGAGCGCGGTCATCACGGTCGAAGCTGCGACGGGGACGGTCGTCGTTGTCCCGACGGGGCGCACGGTCGTCACGGTCGAATGAACGACGCGGGCGGTCGTCGTTGTCCCGACGGGGCGCACGGTCGTCACGGTCGAACGAACGACGCGGACGGTCGTCGTTGTCACGACGCGGGGCACGGTCATCACGGTTGAAGCTGCGCGGGGCGCGGTCGTCGCGGTCGAAGCGACGCGGACGGTCATCGTTGTCACGACGGGGCGCACGGTCATCGCGGTTGAAGCTGCGCGGCGCACGGTCGTCACGGTTGAACGAACGCGGAGCGCGGTCGTCGCGGTCGAACGAACGACGCGGACGGTCGTCGTTGTCACGACGGGGCGCACGGTCGTCACGATCGAAGCGACGCGGGGCGCGGTCGTCACGGTTGAAGCCGCGACCACCACGGTCGTCGCGGTCGGGGCGACGCTGGCCGCCACTGTCACGCGGCTCCCAGTTCGGACGGGCCGGACGCTCGCCCTGCGACGCGCGACCGCGACGCTCCTCGGCGTCCCAGCGCTGCTTCTGGCGCGGCTGCGACGAGTCGGCGGCGCGGAACCCGCGGTGCTTGCTGCTGCGGGCGGCGGGGGTGCCGTTCGGGTGGCGGACGCGGTCGGAGGCGCGGTTGTCCGCGCCGCCCTTGTTGTACGGGGCCATGGCTGCTTTCTCGGGTGCGCAACGTACCGCAGCGCCCGACAGCGACATCGGCGGGGGCTGCTTGCGGAGAGGGGGGTTCATCCCGTCGCGAGTCGACGTGATTCCAGCCCTCGAGCAACACACACCCAGCAGAATTTCCGTGATCACAATGTCACGACGTCGAAGGCCGACCGAGCGAGTCTACGCGAGCCGGTGCGGTGACGCCAGCCCCGAGGCGAACGCAGGCCGGTCGAGCGGGGTGATCCGCGCCTCCTGGCCGCACCGGACGCGACGCGTCACGGCGAGCCCAGCCGGAACAGCCGCTGCAGCCCCCACCCGGTGACGCGCACGAGCGCTTCGACCACGATCCCACCGTTCATCTTCGACTCGCCCCGCTCGCGCTCCACGAAGGTGATGGGGACCTCGGCGACGACGGCACCCGCCCGGAGCGCGCGTCGGGCGAGGTCGACCTGGAAGCAGTAGCCGGCCGAGGCGATGCCCTCGGCGACGAGCGAACGGAGGAGGTCCGCGCGGATCGCGCGATAACCCCCGGTGAGGTCGCGGACCCGGACACCGAGCACGATCCGACTGTAGAGCGAGCCGCCGCGCGACAGCGCGATCCGGTGCCACGGCCAGTTCACGACCGAGCCACCGCGCACCCAGCGCGAGCCGATGACCAGGTCGGCACCCGCCGCCGAGCGCTCGAGCAACCTGCCGAGTTCTTCGGGCCGGTGCGAACCGTCGGCGTCCATCTCGACCAGGACGTCGTGGTGGCGCTCGAGCCCCCAGGCGAACCCCGCCAGGTAGGCGGCACCGAGACCGGCCTTCTCGGTTCGGTGCAGGACGTGCACACGCTCGTCGTCCCGGGCGAGGTCGTCCGCGATCGCGCCGGTGCCGTCCGGGCTGCCGTCGTCGACGACCAGGACGGAGACCTCGGGGCGTGCCGCGAGGACGCGGGCGACGACCGACTCGATGTTCTCGCGCTCGTCGTACGTGGGGATGACGACGAGCACCCCTCCACCGCCACTGCGAAGTTTCAAGGATTACCCCGTTGCTGTGTGGTTCAAATTGGATATCAGAACAACATATACGCAACGACATCACGGAGGCCAGCATGCGAGACAGCACGGCGACCCGCACCCTGCCCGATTGCCTCATCACCCTCGCGCTCTACGCCCTCGCGCGGGTCGTGACGACCGTCACGCTCACGGTGGGGTTCGCGTTCAGCGACCCGGTCGGGTTCGGCGACCCGCTCGGCTGGAAGGGGTTCTTCGAACGCTCGACCGCCTGGGACGGCCAGTACTTCCTCGAGATCGCGCGGCAGGGCTACCCGAGCGCGCTGCCCGTCGACGACACCGGCGCCGTCCAGCAGAACGCCTGGGCGTTCTTGCCCGTGTTCCCGGCGGTCGTGCGGGCGGCCAGCATGACCGGCGCCGACCCCGCGGTGGTCGCGGTGCTGCTCGCGACGGCGTTCGGCGGCGCGGCGTCCGTCGCACTCATGGTCCTGGTCCGTCCACATGTCGGACGGACCACCGCGCTGTGGTCGGGCGTGTTCTTCGCCTTCGGGCCGATGTCGTTCGTCCTGCAGCTCGCCTACGCCGAGTCGCTCGGCCTGCTGCTCGCGTTCGCCGCACTCATCGCGATGCAGCGGCGGCACTACTGGACGGTCCTGCCGATCGTCACGGTTCTCGCGTTCACCCGGCCCGGGGCGCTCGCGATCCCGTTGGCGCTCGCGCTGCACGCCGTGCTCCGGCTCGTGCAGCACGACCCGGTGCCCGTGCGGGAGCGTGTCGCGATCGTCGTCACCGGCGTCGTCACGGCAGCGGCCGGCCTGGCGTGGCCGGTCGTCGCGGCGCTCGTCACCGGGGTTCCCGACGCCTACTTGCAGACCGAACTCGCGTGGTGGCGGCTCCACCTCGACGTGCAGCACTTCGTGCCGCTGACACCGTGGTTCCTGCAGGCCGACCGGGTCGCGGGCGCGCTCGGCGTGGTCGCTGTGCTCGTCGCGGTCGGCGCCACCGGGTGGTGGCTGTCGTCGCGCTCGACCCGCCGGATCGGCTCGGTGCCGCTGCTCGGCTCGACGTCGTACCTGCTCTACCTCTTCGCGACGTTCCTGCCCCAACAGAGCCTGCCGCGGCTGCTGCTGCCGGCGGCCCCGTTGCTCGGTGCGCCGATCCTGCACCGCACCGCGTTGCGACGGGGGGTCGTGCTCGGTGTCTGCGTGCTCGCGCAGCCCGCGGCGGTGTGGGTGCTGTTCCTCACCCACAATCCCTGAGCCGGTGGCTCAGGACTCCGCGAGCCGACGACGCTGCTCGGCGACGTCGAAGTCCGCCTTCGGCCACGACAGGTGCATGTCCTCCAGCGCCCGGAGCAGGAGCTGCTGCACGGCGAGGCGGGCGTACCACTTGCGGTTCGCGGGGACGACGTACCAGGGTGCCTGCGGGGTCGACGTCCGGTCGAGGGCGATCTGGTACGCCTGCTGGTAGCGGTCCCAGAGCAGGCGGTCGTCGATGTCGGCCGGGTTGAACTTCCAGTGCTTGTCGGGGCGGTCGAGCCGGTCGCCGAGACGCTCGCGCTGCTCGTCCTTCGAGATGTGCAGCATCACCTTGACGATGGTCGTGCCGGCGGCGGCGAGGCCGTCCTCGAACGCGGTGATCGCGCCGTAGCGGCGTTCGATCTCGTCCGGCGCGGCGAGCCCGCGGACGCGCTGAGCGAGCACGTCCTCGTAGTGCGAGCGGTCGAACACGCCGAGCTGCCCGGCTGCCGGCAGCTGCTTCTCGATGCGCCAGAGGAAGTCGTGCTCGCGCTCCTCGGCCGTCGGGGCCTTGAAGCCGGCGTAGTGCACGCCGTTCGGGTCGACCGCACCGACGACGTGCGAGACGATGCCGCCCTTGCCCGCGGTGTCCATCGCCTGCAGCACGAGCAGCACCCGGCGCTCGTCGCCGGCCGTCGATGCCGCGTACAGGCGCTCCTGCAGGGCGGCGAGACGGGAGGCGCCGGCGGCGAGGGCCTCGAGGCCGTCGATCTTTCGGCCGGGGAAGCCCGGGGTGCCGTCCGGGTCCACCTGGTCGAGGCGGAACCCGGGTTCGACGCGGAGCAGTGGTTCGGGATCGGCGTTCCAGGCCTTGCGATTGCTCACGGGTCCTCCTGCGGTGCTCCGGTCGGCGGCTGCCGTGCTCATCCTCGCACTGCCGTCCTCCGCTCGGGTGACGTGGGCGGTCGCCGGGGCGGCTAGCGTGGACGTGATGAAGTCCGGCCGCCGCTCAGTGCTCGCGCTCGTCGCCGCGGTCGTGGCGCTCGGCGCGATGGCGTCCTGCAGCACGGACCCGGTCGGCGACGAGAACGCCACCGTGACCGCGGACAGCGTCATCTACCCGCTGTCGCTGCGCTACCACGGCATCGACGTGGTGGCCGACGTGCCCTACGGCACCGACCCGCTGCAGCGCCTCGACGTGTGCCTGCCCGCCGACAGCGACCCCGCGACGACGGCGACGCCCACTGCGACGCCGTCCGCCTCGGCCACCGCCGACCCCGATGCCGAAGCGGTCGAGGCCACCACCGGACGCCCGGCGGTCCTGATGATCCACGGTGGCAGCTGGTCGCACGGCGACAAGGCGACGGCCGCGTACCGGTCCGTGTGCAAGTACCTGGCGTCCGAGGGCTTCGTGACGTTCAACGTCGACTACCGCCTGGCCCCGACGGACCCGTTCCCGGCGGGGCTCGACGACGTGCGCCGTGCGCTCGACTACGTGTTCCGTCCCGCGACGCTCGAGACCTACGACGTCGACTCCCAGCGTGTGGGCGTGTTCGGCGGGAGCGCCGGCGGCAACCTCGCCGCGATGCTCGCCGTCACCGACCACGACTCCGCCGCGTACGCCGACGGTGACCGGATCCGTGCCGTGGTGGACCTGAGCGGGCCGACGAACCTGACCACCCGGTCCACCGAGCCCGACGGGGTGTCCGCGGCTTTCCAGCGCAAGCAGCTGCTCTACCTCGGGTGCCGGTCGTACGCCCGGTGTCCGGCGGCCACGCGGGCGTCGCCCGAGTTCCACGTCACTTCGGACACCGCGCCGTTCTTCATCGGGCACTCCACCGACGAGTTCATCCCGATGTGGGAGTCGCAGGAGTTCGCCGCGACGCTCCGGTCCCACGACGTCCCGGTGACGTTCGTGGCGGTCGAGGGCACGGCGCACTCGATCGCCCAGCTCGACGAGGCGATGAGCCGCCGCGTGGTCACGTTCCTGCGGACGCAGCTGGGCTGACCGCGCCGGCCGACCGGCCGACCGCGCAGGGCGTCCGACCGCGTGCCCCGGGTGGGTGCCACCCGGAGTCGGGACTGCCGCTGCCGACCCCCTGGCCGCAGACTTCGGGGGTGACCGACACCTCGACCCGCCCTGCCCGCGCCGCTGCGACCCGCTGGGACCGCCCTGCGCTGCAGACGTTCGGGGAGCTGCTGCTCGGGTTGTCGTTCGTCGCCGCGGTGTCGTTCGGCGGGTACGCCTCGGTCACCGGACAGCTGGCCGTCGTGTCGCAGGTCGCCGCCGTGGTGTTCCTCGTGACGCTGACCCTCGTGCTCGTGTCGTGGTTCCGGGCCGTCGAGCGCGAGGAGCGGACCGAGCGCGTCGTCGTGTCGCCCCTCGCCGCGATCGACGCCGAGTACCGCCGCTAGGCAGCTTCGCCCGGCTCCGTCTGCCTCGCCGCCCGCCGATCCGCGCGGCGCTCGCGAGCCCGCTCGACGACGAAGTACAGCGCCGGCAGCACCACGAGCGTCAGCAGCGTCGAGGACACCAGGCCACCGATCACCACCAGTGCCAGCGGCTGCGAGATGAAGCCGGACTTGCCGGTCAGCCCGATCGCCATCGGCAGCAGCGCGAAGATGGTCGCCATCGCCGTCATCAGGATCGGACGGAGGCGTCGTGTGGCGCCCTCGATCAACGCCTCGCGCACCCGCAACCCGCGCCGTCGGTACTGGTTGACGAGGTCGATGAGCACGATCGCGTTCGTCACGACGATGCCGACGAGCATGAGCAGACCGATCAGCGACGCGACACCGATCGGGACGCCCGACGCGATCTGCAGCAGGATCGCGCCCGTCGCCGCGAACGGCACCGACACGAGCAGCAGCAGCGGCTGGAGCAGGCTCCGGAACGTCGCGACCATGATCACGTAGACGATCAGCACGGCGACCAGCACCGCGAGCCCGAGCTGCGAGAACGCCGACGACTGGCTGGCGGCGACGCCACCGATCGAGGCGGTCGCACCCTTCGGCAGGTCGAGCTCGTCGACGGCGGTCGTGACGGACTGCACGGCCGCACCGAGGTTCGTGGCGTCCGGCGTCACGGTGATCGTGGCGGTGCGGGCCGCGTTCGTCGTGGTGACGGTGGTGGGGCCCTCGGACTCCTCGACCGTGGCGACGTCGGACAGCGGGACCGTTCCGGTGCTCGTCGGCACGTCGAGGGCACGGAGCGCGGCGATGGTGGTCGGCGGCTCCGGGTCGGCGATGTAGACGTCGAGCGTCGCGTCGTCGATCTCGATGCTGCCGGTGTCCCGCGGCGAGACCGCGGCGGCGACGAGGCCACCCACCTGGGTCTCGGTGAGGCCGAGTGACGCTGCCTCCTGGCGGTCGACCCGGACGGCGAGGAACGGTTCTGCCGCGGACAGGTTGCTCGTGGCGCCCGTGGTGTCCGGGACCGACTGCATGGTCTTCAGCACCTGGCGCGACGCCGTCTCGAGCTGCGACTGGGTCGGCGCGGTCACGTCGACCTCGATGTCGCTGCTGCCACCGAACCCGCCGCCGGAGGACGCGATGGTGACCTCGCCGACGTCCTTGATCTTCCCGATCGACTTCCGGGCGTCGGCCTGGATCGTGGGCTGGTCGGCCTCGGCGTCGGTCGTGACGGCGTACTGCACAGAGGCGCTGCCGCCCCCGCCGAACGCCGCCTGGATCGACTGGCCGCTCGTGCCGATGGTGGTCTGCACGGTCTCGACGCCGTCGACGTCCTGCAGAGCCCGCTCGACCTTCCGTGCGGACTCGGACTGGACGGCGAGACTCGAACCGGCCTTCAGGTCCTGCGTGACCGTGATTGTGTTCTGCCCCGAGTCGCCCAGGTAGTTCGTGGTGACGAACGGCAGCGTGGCGACAGTTCCGCCGAGCACGATCACGGCGAGCAGGATGACGACGACCGGCTTGCGGACGACCCACCGGAGCACCGGCAGGTAGACGCGTCGCAGGCGGTCGACCCGGCCGGCGTCGTGCAGGTCCGCGGCGGAGGCGAGCGCACCCTCCGAGCGGTCGCCCTCGTGCACGCGCTCGGCATCGATCGCCGACGGTGTCGCTTCCGCGTCCGTGGGCGCTTCCGCTGCCGCCGTCGCGTCACCCGGCTTCGCCTTCGGCGGGCGCAGCCACCAGTACGCCAGCACCGGCACGATGGTGAGCGAGACGAACAGCGACGCGACGAGCGCCAGGGTGACCGTCACGGCGAACGGTCGGAACAGCTCCCCCACGAGTTCTGCGACGAAGGCGACCGGCAGGAACACCGCGACGGTGGTCAGGGTCGAGGCGGTGACCGCTCCGGCGACCTCGCGAACGGCGTCCCGCACGGCCTGGCCGCGGTCGACGCCGGGGAGCATGTGCCGCTTGATGTTCTCGATGACGACGATGGAGTCGTCGACCACGCGGCCGATCGCGATCGTGAGGGCCGCCAGCGTGATGATGTTGAGCGTGTACCCGGCGGCGCGCATGCCGATCGCGGCGAGGAGCACCGACGTCGGGATCGAGATCGCGGTGACGAGCGTGGAGCGCCACGACAGCAGGAACACCAGGATGACGAGCACCGCGAAGGCGAGCCCGAGCAGGCCCTCTTCGGCCAGGGAGTCGATGGACTGCTGGATGTAGGGCGCCTGGTCGAAGACGACGGTGAAGCGGGGGTCTCCCTCGATCTTGTCCTCGATGCCGGGCAGAGCGTCGCGGACGGTGTTCGAGACGTCGACGGTGTTGGCTTCCTGCGTCTTCGTGATCGAGATCGTCAGCGCCTGCTGCCCGTCCACGCGGCTGATGGAGGTGCGCGGCGACTCGGTGATGGCGACCTTCGCGACGTCGCCCAGGGTGGTGTCCGTCGGCGTGGCCGCGGGTGTCGCCCCGCCCGTCGCGGCGTCACCCGTGGGAGCGGTGCCGGTCGCGCCCGTGCCGGTGCCGGTCGCACCCGCAGCCGTGCCGTCACCGGACGAGGCCGTCCCGTCGGGCCCGGCGGCACCCGACCCGGACCCGTCCGAACTCGACGAGCTCGACGAGCTCGTGAGTGGCAGGGCGCGGATGTCCTTGAGCGAAGCGATCCGCTCGCCCGTCTGCACCGACAGGGTCGAGCCGTCCTCGGTGATGGTGCCGCCGGGGATCAGGGTGCCGTTGTCGTCGAGCGCGTCCGAGATCGCCGTCTGGCTGAGGCCGCGGGCGGCGAGCTCGTCCTGGTCCGGCGTGATGACGACGCGACGACCCGGGTTGCCGAAGACGTCCGCCTGCCGCACACCGTCGAGCTTCTCGAGGTCGGGGATCGCCGAGGCCTGGAGCCGGTCGACGAGCTGCTCCTGGTTGCCGGACGCCGAGACCGCGACCTGCAGCACCGGCAGGTCGTCGAAGGACCCGGTGACGATCTGCGTCTGCACCGAGTCGGGCAGCGACAGTGCGTTCACCGCGGTCTGGATCTTGTCCTCGGCGCTGGCCAGGTTCGATCCGTACTGGAACGACGCCGACACCACGCTCTGCCCGGTCGACGAGGTCGCACTGGTCGACTCGAGGTCCGGGACGACCTGGATCGCCTGTTCGATCTTGGTCGAGACGTCGTTCGACACGACCTCTGGCGTGGCTCCGGGGTAGGCGCTGACGATCGCGACCTGCGGGAACTCGACGCTGGGGATCAGCTCCTGCTTGAGGCTCGAGAGCGCGATGCCGCCGAAGACCGCGACCACGATCGTGACGAGCGCGATGAGGGCCCGGTTGCGCAGGCTGAAGACCGAGAGGAGGTGCACGGCATCGATCCTCGCAGGACCGACCGACGAACGTTCGGCTGGCAGCCAGAACCCGCCGTCGGATCAGGACGGAGCGGCGAGGACCCGCCGTCGGATCAGGACTGCAGGATCAGAACCCGCCCAGCAACAGGTACGCCCCGAGCACCGCCACCGTGCCGACCACCCCGGTGCCGAGCGCCACCACGCGCCCGACGGGTGAGCGGGTGCCGAGGACCCCGATGCCGAGGAGGAGCACCACCCCGACGACGATCTCGACGGCCCAGGTGACGTGCCCCGTCGTCGCGGCGACCTCCAGCAGCCCGCGGATCCCCTCGCCGACGAGCACCGCGGCCGTCACACCGAACGCCCCCGCGCGCCATCGGGCGTCGCGGGCCCGCACCGCCACGGCGACCGCTCCGGCCAGCAGCCCGGCCGGCACCCCGAGCAGCACCCAGGGGTTCGTGATCGACAGCACGTCGGGGAACCCGCGCAGGACCGTCGTGGCCCAGTACCCGACGTGCATGAGCTCGAGGAGCACGACGCCGAGCACCATCGCCAGCGGCAGGGCGACCCGGCCCCCTCGTGCTCCGGCCACCAGGCACAGCAGCGCGGCGACGAGGAACCACGGTCCGGCCGAGTTGGACACGGAGGCGAGCGCGGGCACGGCCTGCCCGAACGAGGTCAGGACGCCCGCCAGGAACGCCCCGCTGAGCGCGATGGTGACCCGCACCACGGCGGGGACTGCCGCGGGCGGCTCGACGGGCGTCGGCACAGCGGAGCGGGTTCCGGCGGACAGGGTCGCGTTCATGGCACCAGCCTCGCCGGACCCCGCCGGAGCCGCATCACCCCGAGGAGCGAGAACCCCCGACCCGACCTCACCCCAGAGGATGACACCGAGCCCCGCAAGACACCGAGTCCCGCAAGACACCGAGCCCGGCGGACAACGCCGACCCCCGGACGACGCACCGCTCAGACCACCGCCGCCAACGACCCCCGCACGCCGCTCGTCTCGCCGCCCACCCGTTCCCACGACCGCGACAGCACGTCCACCAACCGCCCCCGATCGGCCGGCGCCATCGTGAACGGCACCCGCAGGAACCGCTCGAACCCACCGTCCGGCCCGAACACCCCGCCCGAGGCCAGCACCACACCCTCGGCCCGTGCGGCGAGCACGAGCGCGCTCGACACCGGTCGGCCGAGCCCCACCCACGTCGTCAACCCGCCCGCCGGTGCCGGGACGTCCCACTCGGGGAGCCGCGCCCGGAGCGCCCCCACGACCGCGTCGCGACCTTCGCGCAGGGACGCACGTCGCGCCTCCAGGAAGGCCGCCGTGCGCGGGACCAGCTCGCGCACGACCAGCTGGTCGAGCACAGGGGTGCCGAGGTCGCCCGTCGGGCGGGCCAGCAACAGCCGCTGCAGCAGCGCCGGGTCGGCACGGATCCAGCCGATCCGCAGGCCGCCCCAGAAGACCTTGGCGGCGGAACCGATCATCACGACCGACGACCCCGACGGGTCCGCCGCCGCCAACGGCGGCGACGGCTCCCCGTCGATCCGCAGCTCCCCCATCGTCTCGTCGGCGATCACGATCGTGCCGACCGAGGACGCGACCGACAGCAGGAGCCGGCGGGTCGACGCGGACATGGTCGCACCGGTCGGGTTGTGGAGCTCGGGCATGACGTACGCGACGGAGGGCGCGGTGCGACGCAGCGTCGTCTCGAGCGCGGCGTCGTCCCACCCGGTCCGCGCGTCGACGGGGACGCCGACCAGGCGGCCGCCGGCCTCGCGGAAGGCCTCGTGCGCGTGCGGGTAGGTCGGGGACTCGACGAGCACGGCGTCGCCACGGCGGACGAGCACGCGCGCGAGCAAGGCGATCGCGTGCTGCGCGCCGAGGGTGACGATGACCTGGGCGGGCTCCGTCGGCAGTCCGCGCTCGGTGTAGCGCGCGGCGATCGCGGCGCGCAGGCCGGGGTCGCCGACGGTGTCGTAGCCGATCCCGGCGAGCGCCGCGGGCACGTGCCGGACCGCCCGCTCGACCGCCTCGTCGATGCCGGGGGCCGCGTGCAGGGCCGCCTTGCGCAGGTCGAGCAGATCCCCCTCGACGACTCCGCCCAGGCGTTCGGGGTCGGGCCGGCCGACCAGGTCACGGGGCAGGTGGACCACGCTGCCGGAGCCACGGACGGACACCAGGAACCCGTCGGAGCGCAGGCGGGCGTAGGCGTTCGCGACGGTGGTGCGCGAGACGCCGAGGGCTGCGGCCAGTCCACGCTCGGCCGGCAGCCGGGCGCCCTGGGCGACCCGTCCGTCGATGACGAGGACCCGCAGGGCATCGGCGAGCGCCTCGTAGGCCGGGGCGTCGGTCCCGGCGCGCCAGTCGGTCAGCAGGTGGGAGGCGGCACGGGCACTGATCAGGACCGGGGGCACGGGTCCACGGTAGCGCGATTGGCTCTCGACCAGCAGGCCAATCTGTCGGGACGATGGCTACATGCCCCGTCGCACCGCCCTCACCCTGCGCTTCGTCCAGCTCTTCGTCGGACTGTTCCTCTACGGCGCCTCGACCGCACTGCAGGTCCGCGCGGTGGTCGGTGTGAGCTCGTGGACGGTGCTGACCCAGGGGCTCGAGAACGTCGTGCCGTGGTCGTTCGGCGTCATCACGGTGGTGTCGAGCGGCGTCATCCTGTTGCTGTGGATCCCGCTCCGCCAGAAGCCGGGCATCGGGACGCTGCTGAACGCCCTGGCGATCGGGCCGAGTGCCGACCTGGTGCTCTGGCTGGTGCCGGAGCCGTCGGGGATCGTCGCCCGGATCGGGCTGTTCGCCGCGGGACTCGTGCTGCTCGCGGTCGCGACGGCGTTCTACATCGGTGCGGGGTTCGGCACCGGGGCGCGGGACGGCCTGATGGTCGGGTTGCACCAGCGGCTCGGCTGGCCGATCTGGCTCGCCCGGACCCTGGTCGAGGTCACCGTCGTGATCGTCGGGTGGATCCTCGGCGGGGACGTCGGCGCGGGCACCGTGATCGCGGCGTTCGCGATCGGCCCGATGGTCCAGCCGCTCATGCCCTACTTCCGCCGGTTCCCGTGGAGCCCCGAGCGCACGGCCGCAGCGTCCGAAGCGAACGTCGCCAAATCCACCCTGGAGGCCCACCCCACCCCCGCCACGCCCGCTTCGTGAGCAGGAACGGTCGGGCCCACGGCCCCCACCCGACCGTTCCTGCTCACGATCGCCCGGCGATCGCCCGGCGATCGCCCGGCGATCGCGTGCGACCCCTTGCGGCTCGGTGCAACGCGATATAGCGTGACCTCCAGACGCGATACATCGCGAGTTCCAGGAGGCAACATGGCGCAGGAGAAGTGGCTCGTCGACGAGCCCAAGGTCATCGACACCGGCATCGTGCGCACCGTGCGTGTCGGCCTCGTCGGCGGGCAGGTGGACGTCGTCGCGCACGACGAACCCACGGCCCGGGTCGAGATCCACAGCGTGTCCGGCAAGCAGATGCTCATCGAGGTCGACGGTGACACCCTCACCGTCGACCACCCCCAGGTCCGATGGGACGACCCCATCGGGTTCCTGAAGTCCTTCCGCGGCAAGGCCCACGCCGACGTCAGCATCCTGGTCCCCCGCGACGCCGGCATCACGCTCGGTGTCGTCTCGGCCGGTGCGCTGCTGTCCGGCACGAACCGCGGTGCCACGCTCAACACGGTGTCCGGCGACCTGGTCGTCGACGGCGTCGCGGGTGACGTCACGGTCAACGCCGTCTCGGGCGCCACCACGATCCGCGACCTCGACGGCGCGCTCGCGGTGCACACCGTCTCCGGCGACGTCGTGGCCACCGGCGAGATCCCGCGGTTCCAGGCCGATGGCGTCTCGGCCGACGTCGTGCTCGACCTGCACGGGGTCCCCGAGTCCGCCCGCGTCAACACGGTGTCCGGGTCGGTGAGCGTCCGCCTGGCGGACGGCGTCGCCTACAAGTGCACGGTGAACACCGCGACCGGCAAGCTGCAGTTCGACGACGCCGAGATCCGCGGGGTGCGCGGTTCGTACGTCAAGCAGGGCGGCGAACTGTCCGGTCAGTGGCTCGACCTGCGGGTGAACTCCGTCTCCGGCGACATCGCGGTGCTGCACGCCCCGCCGGTCGCCGAGCCGACGCCCCCGACGACGCCGACCACCCCGACGAACGAGAGCGAGGTGCCCGAATGAGCCCCGTCTTCGCACACGGCCACCTGCGCCTCTACCTGCTCGTCCTGCTGGCCGACCACCCCATGCACGGCTACGAGCTCATCCAGGCACTCGGCGACCGCTTCGGCGGCACCTACGTGCCGAGCGCCGGCACGGTCTACCCCCGGCTCGCGAAGCTCGAGGACGACGGCCTGGTCACGAAGACCGCCGACGGCCGCAAGACCGTCTACGCGATCACGGACGCCGGCCGTGCCGAGCTCGCGGCACGTGCCGACGAGATCGCCACGGTCGAGTCCGGCGTCAGCGACTCGGTGAAGTCGTTGGCCGACGGCGTGCGCGCCTCGGTCGGCGAGGCCATGCGCTCGCTCCGTGCCGACCTGGCCGCAGCCGCCGAGAGCCCGGCGACCGGTTCCGCCGAGGAGCCCGTGTCCGTCCCGTCGGACAGTGCCCGCGCCCTGCGCGAGCTCGAGATGGCCCTGTCGTCGTTCCGGCAGCAGGTGCGTGCGGACCTGCGCCGGCGGGCGACCCGCGGCACGCTCGGTGCGGACACCGTGACGCGTCTGCGTGACGGCCTGGAGGCCCTGCGCAAGTCGCTCTGACGGCCCGCGGCCGACAGGCGGTGGCGACCAGGGCCTCCCGGCCGTCGTCCGCACCGTGTCGCGCCCGACGTCACCCCCGGAACCAGGTTCCGGACACAGCACCGTGCAGATACGCAGTGTGGTGTCCGGAACCTGGTTCCTCAGCGCCCTGCACCCGGCAGATCGGCGGCCGGAAGACGCGTCGGCGGGAAGCCGGCGAACGCCTCGCCTGCCGTCAGGTCCTCCCCGTGCTCGACGCGCGCCACGGTGGTGCGGACCGCGGCCAGCTGCCGGGCCAGCCGGTCCCGTTCGTGCTCGAGCCACGTCAGGTGGGCCGTGAGCGCAGCGACGTCATCGCCCTCGTCGTCGAGCCGTCGCGCGATCTCCGGCAGCCCGAGTCCGAGCCCGCGCAGCAGCAGGATGCGCTGCAGCCGGACGAGCGCACGGTCGTCGTAGCGCCGCAGCCCACCCGCGCCGACGGCGGTGGCCGGCAGCAGTCCGACGGCCTCGTAGTGCCGAAGGGTCCGACTCGAGACACCGGCGGAACGCGCCACCTCGGTGATGGCGTGGGGAGCTTTCGCAGCTGCATCACCCGGGCCTGTCGATGCGCTCATGCTGGCAACTGTAATGCTTGACGCTGCGTCAACCGCAAGGGGTGTGCGACACCCAGGGTGGCGCGCCCGCAGCCGACCGGGAATGTGCGGCAGGCGAACCGTGTTGACTCGCGCCCGGAACTGAGTAGGTTTGCCGCTCGTGACGAACGAGATCCGGTCGTTGAAAGCACGACTGATCGGGGATCCCCTCCCCTCTGAGAAGCTCGAAGGACAGCTCCTCCCGAAGCACCTGGCCCTGCCGATCTTCGCGAGTGACCCACTGTCCTCTGTCGCGTACGCGCCGCAGGAACTGCTGATGATCCTGCTGCTCGGCGGCATGGCCTTCCTGACGTTCGCGCCGTGGGTCGCCGCACTCGTCGTGCTGCTGCTCGTGGTCGTCGTCGCCTCGTACCGGCAGCTCATCAAGGCGTACCCGTCCGGTGGTGGCGACTACGAGGTGGCGCACCGGAACCTCGGTGAGAAGGCCGGGCTGGTCGTCGCGAGTGCACTGCTCGTCGACTACGTGATGACGGTGGCCGTGTCGGTCGCCTCCGGTGTCGACAACATCATCTCGGCGCTCCCGATGCTCGACCACTTCCGCGTCGAGCTCGCCCTGCTGTTCGTCGTGCTGCTCGCCGCCGCCAACCTGCGGGGTGTGCGGGAGTCGAGCAAGGCCTTCGCGATCCCGACCTACCTGTTCGTGGCGAGCGTCTTCGTGATGGTCGTCACCGGGCTCGTCCGGGTCGCCGCCGGCAACGCCCCGGTCGCCGAGTCCGCGGCGTACACCGTGCAGAACGTCGAGCACACCACGCAGGCGGCGTTCATCCTGCTGCTCCTCCGCGCCTTCGCCTCGGGCTGCTCGGCCCTGACCGGCGTCGAGGCCATCGCGAACGGCGTGCAGGCGTTCCGCCGGCCGAAGATCAAGAACGCGCAGGCCACCCTGGTCGCGATGGGCGGCATCGCGATCGTCCTGTTCATCGGGCTCATCACCCTGGCGCTCGTGTCGCACGTGCACTACGCCGAGCGCGCCTGCGACCTGCAGGGCTTCGCGAACTGTGCGACCACGCCGCAGCGCTCGCTCATCGCGCAGATCGCGGCCGCGACGTTCGGCAACAACTCCGTGCTGTTCTTCGTGATCCAGGCGACCACGGCGGCGGTCCTGCTCCTCGCGGCGAACACGGCCTTCAACGGGTTCCCGTTGCTCGGCTCGATCCTGGCCCGCGACTCCTACGCCCCGAAGGCGCTCTCGACCCGCGGCGACCGGCTCATCTACTCGAACGGCGTCATCGTCCTGGCCCTCGTCGCCGCGGCGCTGCTCGTGGTCTACCGGGCGAACGTCACGAGCCTCATCCAGCTCTACATCATCGGTGTCTTCGTGTCGTTCACGCTCGGACAGACGGGCATGGTCGTGCACTGGACACGGCTGCTGCGGGCCGATCGGGACCGGAACGGGGCGCCCACCGCAGACGGCGAGCCACCCGTGAACCGCGGGCAGGTCGTCCGCTCCCGCACGATCAACGCGATCGGCGCCACCTTCACCCTCGTGGTGCTCGTCATCGTCACGATCACGAAGTTCACCCACGGTGCCTGGCTCGTGTTCCTGATCATGCCGGTGCTGTACGTGCTCATGCTCGGCGTGAACCGCTACTACCGCGACGTCTCGCACGAGATCGAGGCCGACGTCGAGACGAAGTTCGGCGCCACCGGCGACCACGCGATCGTCCTGGTGAACAAGCTGCAGAAGCCCGTGCTCAAGGCGCTCGACTACGCGGTCGCCGCCGAGCACGCGAGCATCGAGGCGGTGCACGTCGCGATCGACGACGCCGAGTCCCAGCGCCTGCGCGACCAGTGGGCGGAGTACGGCATCCAGGTGCCGCTGACGATCGTGCCGAGCCCGTACCGCGACATCTCGATGCCCCTGATCAAGTACATCAAGGCGCACCGGAACGAGCACGGCTCCGAGGTCGTCACCGTCTACACCCCGATCTTCATCGTCGGGCACTGGTGGGAGGGCCTGCTCCACAACCACCGCGGCCGCCGCATCCGCAAGAAGCTGCTGCTCGTGCACGGCGTCACCGTGGCCCTGGTGCCGTGGCTGCTCGACTCGTCCGAGCTGCTCTACGGCCGCCGATCCCGCCCGCTGCCCGGCCAGGAACGCCGCGGCGAGCCCGTCCGGCCCCCGCTCCGCCGCCCCGCGCAGCCCGGTTCGTCGGCCGAGGCCGCGGCCTCGGCTTCGGCCGAGGACCGCCTGCTCCGGTCCGCCGAGCGCAACAGCATCCAGCCGCGCCGCGCGACCCGACCGGCCGGCCCCGCCGAGGGCGTCGACCCCGCGCTCTGCACGGGCGAGATCCACGCCCTCGTGCCCTCCCCGCCGCGACGGGGAGCCGACGAGTCGTAGCATGTGGCCCCATGACCATCAGTGACCTGCGGACGTTCGCCACGTTCGACGGACACGGCGGCAAGGTCTCGAAGCGCGTCGAGGTGCTCGACCACGAGCCGCCGGCCGGCAGCCCGCTCGAAGGACTCGTCGCCGTGCGCGGCGAGCACCCCCTCGGCGCGCGCGACGAGCGCGCCGCCGACGAGTCCGCCGCGCTCTCCCGCGGCGTCCCGAGCGTCGGGTGGGTGGACCCGGCCGCGCTCCGCGACTGGTACCGCCCGGACCGCGTCGTCCTCACCCGGCTCGAGGCGCGGCAGTCCGGCATCGAGCCCGGCGTCTACGCCGACTCCCGTGGGCGCGGTCGCGTCCGGATCGACGGCCTGGAGGCCCACCTCGCCCCCGACGGTCGCCCCGCCTTCCGCGCACTGGCCGGCCCCACCGCCGAGCCCGTCGTCGACGTGCCGCTGCCGACCGACCAGGCCGTCCGCCTGGTGGCGGTGACCGCGGTCGACGAGGGACTCGAGGTCGTCACGGCCCCGGTGTCCCCGTTCCTGCAGCCCGGCGAGCACCCGGCGTACGGTGACGACGTCGTCGGGTTGCCGCCACGTCCGGCGAGCGGGCACGTCCGGGTCACTGCGTCGGCGCTGCTCGACGGCGAGCTGCACGAGGTCGACCGGATCGACGAGCGTGCGGCGACCATCTGGATCCGGCGGGACGACCGCGTCGTGCCGATCGCCACGAGTGCCGTCGGGCCCGACCTGGTGCGGTACGCGGCGACGGCCGTGTGAGCCGCTTCGGTGCGGATGGGTGCCGTTGTGCCGCTGGGCCGCTTCGGGGGACGCCGCTGCTGCGTGTCGTGACGGGGGTGCGGCGTACCGTCGCGGACATGAGTGACGCAGACCGCGACCAGCAGCAGACCCAGGACGCACCGATCCAGGGCGAAACCCTCGGCGGCCCCCGACCCGACCCCTCCACCGACGCGAGCAAGGACCCTGAGCAGTGGGTCACCGGCGACGAGCCGATGACCGGACCGCAGCGCAGCTACCTCGACACTCTGGCCCGTGAAGCCGGCGAGGAGCTCCCCGCCGACCTCACCAAGGCGCAGGCGTCGGAGCACATCGACCGCCTCCAGCAGCAGACCGGCCGCGGCGCCGATTCCTGAGAAGCAGTCCGCCCTTCGGCGGACCGCTGTCTGGGCATGCTCTGGGCATGTTCTGGCGAAGCGCGGTCAGTCCCCTGTTCGAGGACGATCGATGACGCGTCACCGGCTACCTTCGTGGCCATGCGAACGACATCGACCTCCATCGGCCTGACCGCGCTCCGCATCGTCCTCGGGGTGGTGTTCATCGCCCACGGCGCCCAGAAGTTCGCCCAGGGCATCCCCAACGTGGTGCAGGGCTTCTCGGGCATGGGCGTCCCCCTCGCCGAGGTCGCAGCACCCCTCGTCGCCGGCCTCGAGCTCGTCGGCGGCGTCCTGCTCGTGCTCGGCGTCGCGACCCGCGTCGTCGGCGTGCTGCTGGCCGTCGACATGGTCGTCGCCGGGTTCCTGGCCCACGGCACCGCGGGCTTCTACTCGCAGGACGGCGGGTTCGAGTACGTGCTCGTCCTCGCGGTGGCGTCCCTCGCCGTGGCGCTGACCGGGCCCGGGCGGTTCTCGCTCGACGCCCTGGTGCTCAAGTCGTCGCGCCGTCGTCGTGGCGTCGAGAAGCCCCTCCCTGCCTGAGCGCGCGTCCCGGTTTCGTCTGGTGCGAGGTTCCGTTCCCGGTGAGAGCTCACGAGGCCCGCACCGGGAACGGAACCTCGCACCGTTCACGCTGCCCCTCGCACCGTGCGAGGGGCTGCAGTGCCGTTCAGCCCGCCAGCGCGTCCATGACCTGGCGGGCGATGCGTCGGCCGGCCCGGTTCGCACCGATGGTCGATGCCTGGGGACCGTAGCCGGCCAGGAACAAGCGCGGCTCCTCGGCCGACCGGCCGTCCTCGACCACCACCCCGCCCGCCGTGGTCCGCAGGTGCAGCGGCGCGAGGTGCCGCAGGTCGGCCCGGAACCCCGTCGCCCAGATCACCGCGTCGGCGTGTACGTGGGTGCCGTCTGCCCGCACCACCCCGGTCTCGTCCATCCGGGTGAACATCGGCTCGTCGCGCAGCACACCGCGGTCGATGCCGGCGCGGATCCGTCGCGACACCGGGACCCCGGTGCCGCTGACGATGCTCGGCAGGACCTCGCCGGCGCGGGCAGCACGGTCCTGTTCGTCGACGGCGGCCACGGCGGACTCGACGTCGAGCGACGCCGTCCCGGCCCAGACCATCGGGCGCCGGGTGAACCACCGCGTCGAACGGGCGACGCCGTCGAGTTCGAGCAGGAACCCGATCGCGCTCGTCCCACCGCCCACCACCACGACGTCCTGGCGGGCGAACTCAGAGGCGCTGCGGTACTCGGTCGTGTCGACCTGGCGTCCGCGGAACACATCGCGCCCCGGGTACCACGGCACGAACGGGGTGCCCCACGTACCGGATGCGTTCACCACGACCTCGGCACGGATGCGCGTGACGGTGCCGTCGGCGCTCCGGGTCGTGACGCACAGGTCGCCGTCCGCCGGGGCGTCGCCCGCCACGCCGTCGCCGCCGCCGATTCGCGAGACGGACGTCACCGTGACCGGGCGCCGCACCCGCAGGTCGTAGTGCTGCTCGAACCGCCGGTAGTACTCGCCGACGACGTCCCGCGCGGGCCGTGACCGGTCGGCGTCGTCGAACTCCAGGCCCATCGCGCGCATGCCGGGCAGGTCGTGCACCCGGTGTGCCGCCCCGAGCCGCAGGGCCGCCCACCGGAACTGCCACGCCCCACCGGTGCTCGGCGCACGGTCGAGGATCACCAGGTCGCTGCCGGGGACGAGCCCGAGGCGACGCAGGTGGTATCCCACCGAGAGCCCCGCCTGCCCCGCACCGATCACCACCACGCGGGCGTGCTGGTCGACCGGGGTCTCGAGGGGTTCCGTCATCACTTCGATTCTGCTGTGCGGGCCAGCCGTCGCGCGACGTCCAGATCGAGGTACATGGTAGAGTGATCGGCAGATTTCAAACCACGAACCGTCTGGTTCCCCGAGTGATCTTCCGTCATTCGCCAGGACCGGACCAGAGCCGAACGAGGGGGTCACGCATGGGGCGCGGCCGTCAGAAGGCGAAGCACACCAAGGTCGCCCGTGAGCTGAAGTACTTCAGCCCGCAGACGAACTACGGTGCGCTCGAGCAGGAGCTCTCCGCCGGACAACACTCCGACGAGAACTACGTCGACCGTTGGGCGGACCAGTACGGTCCGGAACCGGCGGAAGACGAAGACGAGTTCGAGACCCAGGCAGACCAGAACAAGTCCGCCTGACCTCTCTCGCAGTGACGCCGCGCAGCCCTCGGGCAGCGCGGCGTTTCCGCGTGCCCGGACACCCGTCGGCGCGCTGGATCCCGGCCTTGAGTGGTCACGATTCACCGCGTGCACGACGGCGAGCGGTCACAACCCGTCGGTTGCAGGCCTGCCGAACGACGGTTCGTGACCACTCGCCGCAGGCAGAACGGCGCGGCGGCAGCACGCCGCCCGGCGGGTCAGCCCGCGTAGCTCCCGACGAGCCGGACCGCGCCGCCGTCGACACCCTTGGCGCCCTGCTCGAACCCGGTCAGGTCCCGCGCGGACGTGGCGATCGTGCCGACTGGCCACGTGGGCATGCCGGCGGCACCGAGCGAGGCGATGACCTCGGCAGCAGCCCCGGCCGAGACGACGGCGAACATGCCGATGCCCAGGTTCCAGGTACCCTCCGTGTCCTCGATCGGGGTGCCGGCCATGTCGGCCAGGACCCGGAACACCGGGAGCGGCTGCCAGGTGGAACGGTCGACCTCGACCCAGGAGCCGACGGGCAGCACACGCGCCAGGTTCGCGGCGATGCCACCCCCGGTCACGTGCGAGAGCGAGTGCACCGCGCCCGGGTGCTGCTCGAG
The DNA here is from genome assembly GCF_003234305.1 of Curtobacterium sp. MCLR17_055. Taxonomy (NCBI): domain Bacteria; kingdom Bacillati; phylum Actinomycetota; class Actinomycetes; order Micrococcales; family Microbacteriaceae; genus Curtobacterium; species Curtobacterium sp. MCLR17_055. The sequence goes on along the minus strand of NZ_QKSX01000011.1, from coordinate 90,655 downwards.
CAGTGCCAGGAGCGGGGCGGTGTACAGGCGGGTCGGCTCGAGCAGGGCTTCGCCGACGGAGACCGCGCCGCCGAACCCGACGCCGCTCAGTTCGGGCAGCTGGTCCGTGAAGCCGACGCCCCGCGACGCCAGGATGTGCCGCACGAGCGAGTATCCGTTGGAGTGCAACCCCGACGACTCGATCGCCAGGACCACGTCGCCGTCCTGCACCAGGTGCGCGCCGAGCTGCGCGTCGGCCTCGACGACACCCGTCGCCGCACCGGCCACGTCGTAGTCGTCCGGGCCGAGCAGCCCCGGGTGCTCGGCGGTCTCGCCACCGACCAGTGCGGTGCCGGTCTCCGAGCAGCCGCGGGCGATGCCGGCGACGATGTCGGCGATCCGGCCCGGCACCACGCGACCGCAGGCGATGTAGTCGGTCATGAACAGCGGCTTCGCGCCGACCACGACGATGTCGTCGACGACCATGCCGACCAGGTCCTGCCCGATGGTGTCGTGCTTGTCGATCGCCTGCGCGATGGCGACCTTGGTGCCGACGCCGTCGGTCGAGGTCGCGAGCAACGGGTGTGAGAAGTCCTTCAGGAACGAGACGTCGTAGAGCCCGGCGAACCCACCGACGCCCCCGAGGACCGAGGCGTTGTGGGTGGCCGCGACCGCGGACTTCATCAGTTCGACGGCCAGGTCACCGGCAGCGGTGTCCACTCCGGCTTCGGCGTACGGGTTGGGCATGCGGAGTCCTTCGCGGTGACATGGCAGACTTGTTCGGTACCCCCCGATTCTACGGTCTGGAGCACACCCGCGAATGTGCGGCATCGTCGGCCTTGTTGCGCAGGGCCCCGCCAACCAATCCATCTACGACGCACTGCTCCTCCTGCAGCACCGCGGGCAGGACTCGACGGGCATCGCCACGGTCGAGGGTCACGTGCACCACATGCACAAGACCCGCGGGCACGTGCGCGAGGCGTTCCGCACCCGCGACATGCGTGCCCTCCTCGGCACCATGGGGCTCGGACACGTCCGCTACGCCACCAAGGGCGCCGCGACGAACGAAGAAGAAGCCCAGCCGTTCTACGTGAACGCGCCGTACGGCATCGTCCTCGTCCACAACGGCAACCTCACCAACACGCGGGAACTCACGCGTGAACTGTTCGACATCGACCGTCGTCACCTGAACACGACGAGCGACACCGAGCTCCTGGTGAACGTGCTGGCGCACGAACTGCAGGGCCAGGTCCGCGGCGCGAACCTCGACCCGGGCCAGGTGTTCGACGCCGTCGAGCGCGTGCACGAGCGGGTCGAGGGCTCCTACGCCACGATCGCGACCATCGCCGGGCACGGGCTGCTGGCCTTCCGCGACCCGTTCGGCATCCGCCCGCTGATCCTCGGCCACAAGTTCGACGAGGCCGGGCAGCCGGAGTGGGTCGTCGCGAGCGAGTCGCTCGTGCTCGAGTCCGGCGGGTACGAGATCGTCCGCGACATCGCCCCGGGCGAGGCCGTCTTCATCGAGATGAACGGACAGATGCACGCCCGCCAGTGCGCGAAGAACCCGCGCCTGGTGCCGTGCTCGTTCGAGTACGTCTACCTGGCACGTCCCGACTCGGTGATGAACGGCATCTCGGTCTACGACGCGCGCCTGCGCCTCGGCAACCGCCTGGCCGACACCATCGAGCAGTACGCGCCGACCGGTGACATCGACGTCGTCATGCCGATCCCGGACTCGAGCCGTCCGGCGGCCATGCAGGTCGCCCGGAAGCTCGGCATCGAGTACCGCGAGGGCTTCTACAAGAACCGCTACGTCGGCCGCACCTTCATCATGCCGGGGCAGGCGGAGCGCAAGCGTTCGGTGCGCCAGAAGCTCAACGCGATGTCGTCCGAGTTCAAGGGCAAGAACATCCTGATCGTCGACGACTCGATCGTCCGCGGCACCACGAGCCGCGAGATCGTCGAGATGGCCCGGGCCGCCGGCGCGAACGAGGTCACGTTCACGAGCGCCGCTCCCCCTGTCCGGTTCCCGCACGTCTACGGCATCAACATGCCGACGCGCGCGGAGCTCATCGCGCACGACCGGAAGATCCCGGAGATCAACCGCGTGCTCGGCAGCGACCACCTGATCTACCAGGAGGTCGGGGACATGCGCGACGCCATCATCGAGGGCTCGGACGTGACCGACCTCGAGATGAGCTGCTTCACGGGCGAGTACGTCACGGGCACCGTGAGCCCGGAGTACCTGTCCTGGGTCGAGGCGAACCAGCTCAGCTGAGTGGGGGTCGCGATCGCGATCACCAGACGGACGGGAGGCCCGGTGCCAGCTGGCACCGGGCCTCCAGTCCGTTGATCGGGAGCGGCTACGGCCGCTGGTCACCGTGGTCGTCGAGCTCGCCGTCGACCGTCTCGGGCGGCAGTTCGACCTCGACGCGCTCCGCCGTCAGGCGGGCCGACCGCCGGGCGTAGACCCGGTCGAACACGACGGCGACGACCGCACCGACGAAGGCGCCGATCGTGACGCCCCACAGGCTGAAGTAGCCGACCAGGCTGCCGAAGCTGGTCTGGTCCCGCTGGCCGCCGAGGTTCATGGTGAGGGCGACCACGACGAGGGTCGCGAGGAACCCGAGCACGGCACCTCCGACGATGAACACGCCGAACTTCGGTGCACGGCGGATGGTGACCTCGTCGGGGCTGGCGACCGCACTGGGAGCCGGTGCCGGCGTGGGGAGCGGCTGCTCGTCGGGTCGATCGGTGTTGCTCACCTGTCCATTGTCCCCCACTGTGGGACGTCCCGCGGCCTGTGCGCGGCGACCGATCCGGGAGAGGATGGTCGCTACTGGTCGGTATCCCAAGCGGAGGAGGTGTGTCGGATGCGTGAACGAACCGCACCCGCCCGCCGACGCCGACCGGCCGCCCCCGCCCGCGTGGCCTGGCCCGTCGCACAGCGCGCGGAAGAGGACCGCGCCGTCGCCGTCGTCGCCGAGCACCGGTGGAGCGTCGCGCTCGTCGGTGCCCCCGGCATCGGCAAGAGCACCGCTGCGGCGCGGGTCACCGACCGCGTCGCCGGTCGCGACGGCACCGGCCGCACCGTCGTCGTGCCGATCACGGCGGTCGCCGCGAGCCGGTCGATGCCCTTCGGCGCCGTCGCCGAGCGCTTCGGCGAGTTGCCGGCGTCCATCTCGGAGCTGTCCGACGACACCGGCGCCGAGCAGCGCTTCCGGGCGATCGAGGACCTCGTCGACCGCGACGTCCTGCTCCGCGTGGACGACGCCGACCACCTCGACGCGATCTCCGCGCGGTACGTCGCCTGGCTGGTCCGCCGGCAGGGTGCTCGGCTCGTCCTGACCTGCCGCGACTTCACGGCGCTCCCCGAGCCGCTCCGCGCGCTGTGGCAGGACGACCTGCTCGAGCGCATCGACCTGCAGCCCCTGGCGCTGCACGAGACCGCGGCGCTCGTGGCCGAGGCGCTGGGCTCGCCGCTCGAGAACGCCTCGGCCGAGCGCGTCCACCGCGCCACCGCCGGCAACCCGCTGTACCTGCGCGAGGTGGTCCGTGCGGCGCGGGTCTCCGGCGCCCTCGACCACACCGCGACCGGGTGGTACTGGCGCGGGCGCGTGACCGCGTCGGACAGCCTCGCGGACATGTACCGCACCGAACTCGGGTCGCTGCCGGAGGACCTGCGCGACGTCGTCGACATCGTCGCCCTCGCCGACCCGATCCCGCTCGCCCGCCTGCTCGGTCTGGTGACCGGCGGGGACGTCGACCGGGTCGTCGTGCTCGGCCTGGTCCGGATCGACTCGCTCGACGACGGCGCCGCGGTCGTCCGGCCGTCGCACCCGCTCGTCGGCGAGGTCATCCGCACCCTGGTGCCGGTGGCCCGGCGAACGGCACTCTTCGCGCGCGCCAACGCCTTCCGCACCGACCGGCCCGAGGGCGCACCGCCCGCCGCACGCCTGCGTGCCGCACTGTGGTCGCTCGAGTGCGGGGTCCTGCCGTCGGTCGACCAGCTGCTCGACGCGGCGCAGGTCGCCGTGCGGCTGCAGGAGCACGAGAGCGGCATCGCCCTGGCCTCGGCAGCGCTCCGCACGACGCTCACCCCCACCGAACAGGTCGCGGCGCACTGCCTCCGCTCGCTGGCGTACTCGTACTCGGACGGCCGTGAAGCCGGCCGCGCCGACGCGGAAGCCGCCTGGGGCGTGGCGAAGCGGCACGTCGGCGACGTCACCGACGAGGCCGTCATCGAAGCGTGCGAGACCCTGGCGAACATCCGCCAGTTCCACGACGACGACGTCGCGGCGGCGGTCGCCCTGACCGATGCCGCCACGCGCCTGGTGGTTTCTGACGAGGCCGTCGAACGGCTGCGGCTGCTGCGGATGGCGCACCAGGGCTGGGGCGGCGACTTCGCCGAGGTCCGGGCCGAGATCGAGCGCAGCGGCATCGTGGACGCCCCGACGATGCCGATGTCGTTCCTCGCCGTCGCACCCTGCGCCGTGATGGCGTTGGCGACCGCCGGCCGACTGGACGACGCGTCCGCGCTCGGTCACCGCGCCCTGGCCACCGCCGTGGCGCACGTCGAGGCAGCACCCTGGAGCGTCGGCGAGAACTCCTCCGTCCTCCACCAGGTGCAGATGTGGCGCGGCGACCTCGACGACCTGATCATCGAGGTGCCCGCGGGTCGGTCCAGCCCCTACCTGAAGTACGACTTCACGCTCGAGCTCATCGGCCAGGGCAACCTGGCGATCGCACAGCGCCGCTGGGACGACGCCGTCGCCGCGTTCTCGGCGGCGTGCGAACGGTACGACATCGCCGACCACGGCGGGTTCGCGGCCTACCCCTGGGCACGTCTGGCCCTCGCGCTCGCGTACGGCGGACGCCCGGAAGCAGCCGCCAGCGCGCTCGAACGAGCCCGGACCACCCCGCAGCGGGCGATGCGCATCACCGGCGAGCAGGTCGGCGTGTCGATCGCCTGGACCGAGGCCGTGCTCGGCAACCCGGCCGGACTGCAGCACGCCGACGAGATCATCGAACGCAGCACGGCCAACGGCTCGTGGACGCACGTGATGTACGGGTACGCCCTGCACCACGCGGTCGGCATGGCGCAGGGGCGCGACTCGAACAGCTCGCTCGAGCGGATGCGCGAGGCGGCGACCCGCGTCGACGGGCCACTCGCCGCCGCCGTGATCGAGTACGCCGACGCCGTGCGCGCTGGTGACCGCACGCGGGTGATCGCGGCGCAGGGCGTGCTCGCGGCGCACGGCGTCTCGGTGACCGCCGGGCGCTCGAAACCGCCGCTGACGAAGCGCGAGTACGAGGTCGCCGAGCTCGCAGCGCAGGGGCTGAGCAACCGGCGGATCGCGGAGTCCCTCGGGCTCTCGACGCGGACGATCGACGCGCACCTGTCGCGTGTCTTCGCGAAGTGGGACCTGCACGCGCGGTCGGAGCTCAGCGAGCTGCTCTGAGCTGCTCGGCACTCGGTACGGCCGGTTCCGCGTTCCGCGTCGGCTGTCGCGCACGCAAGAACGTTGCGGATTGCAGCACGACGCGCCGCCACGATTGACACGTTGTGTGGAACATCGCGTACCTTGGTGCCTGTCGCCGGGTTCGGACCCGTTCGGGTCGGGTCCGAATCCCGGCGACTTCAAGCCTAGGAACCCGGTCGATGCGGGCGCATCGGTAGGCACTACCTAATTCGCGTGGGAGTTCTCCGCAGGCGCTTTCGCCGCGGCGGCTCGGTGCTGGCGGATCGGTGCCGGCGGATCGGTGCCGGCGGATCGGTGCCGGCGGCTCGCAGGGTCAGGCGCCGGGGGCGGGCAGCCGGACCGGCAGGAACGCCGTCAGGTCGGCGCGCGAGCCCGAGGCGCTGACGCGCGACTGCGCGACCGCCTCGGCCCAGGTCAGCTCGCCGGACGAGAGGGCGAGCCACGTGGTGGCGTCGGTCTCGACCACGTTCGGCGGCGTGCCACGGGTGTGCCGGGGTCCGGGCACGGCCTGGACGGCGGCGAAGGGCGGCACCCGAACCTCGACGCTGTTGCCCGGGACCTCGTCCGCCAGGCACTGCAACGTCCACCGAACCGCGGTCGCGACGGCCGGTCGAGCCGTCTCCCCACGACGCACGGCAGCAAGTGCCGCGCGCCCGTCGGCGTCCTCGATCCTCCTGGGTGGCATCTCCACAGGCTAGCCCTCGCATCGCGGGCGGCGAGTCGGGCTGGGTAGGGTGATCGGGTGCGAATCCTCGTCCTCGGTTCCGGTGCCCGCGAGCACGCGATCATCACGGCCCTCCTCGCTGAGCATGCGGGTCACGTCATCACGGCAGCGCCCGGCAACGCCGGCATCGCCGCCGACGTCGAGACCGTCTCCCTCGACCCCACCAACGGTGCGCTCGTCGCCGAGTACGCCATCGAGAACGACGTCGAGCTCGTCGTCGTGGGCCCAGAGGCCCCGCTCATCGCCGGCGTGGCCGACCCGGTGCGCACCCGCGGCATCCCGGTGTTCGGGCCGGGCAAGGCCGCCGCGCAGCTCGAGGGCTCGAAGGCGTTCGCCAAGCGGATCATGGGCGAGGCCGGTGTGCCCACGGGGCGTCCGGTCTACGCGGGCACGGCGGACGAAGCCGTCGCCGCGATCGACGAGCTCGGCGCCCCGTACGTGGTCAAGGCCGACGGGCTCGCCGCCGGCAAGGGCGTGCTCGTGACCGACGACCGCCAGGCCGCGATCGACCACGCCACCTACTGGCTCCAGCACGGACACGTCGTGGTCGAGGAGTTCCTCGACGGCGAAGAGGTCTCGTTGTTCTTCCTGAGCGACGGGCACGACGTCCGCGCGCTCAGCCCGGCACAGGACTACAAGCGCCTGGCCGACGGCGACCTCGGACCGAACACGGGCGGCATGGGCGCGTACTCGCCGCTGCCGTGGCTCGCCGACCGCTGGCCGTCCGAGCAGGCCTTCGTCGACGAGGTCACCGAGCTCGTCGCGCTGCCGACCGTCCGTCGTCTCGAGCACGAGGGCACGCCGTTCGTCGGACTCCTGTACTGCGGCCTCATCGTCACCGAGCAGGGCGTCCGCGTGATCGAGTTCAACGCGCGCTTCGGTGACCCGGAGACGCAGGTCGTGCTCCCCCGCCTGGCCACCCCGCTCAGCGAACTCCTGCTGGCTGCCGCCACCGGGCAGCTCGGTGCCGTGCCCGCACCCGTGTTCCGCGACGAGGTCGCCGTGACCGTCGTCCTGGCGAGCGAGGGCTACCCGGAGAACCCGCAGACCGGCCGACCGATCACCGGCATCGACGACGCGAACGCCCGCGACGGCGTCTCGGTCGCGCACGCCGCCACCGGCGTCCTCGACGACACGCTCGTCGCCACGGGCGGCCGGGTGCTCAGCGTCGTCGCGACCGGGTCGGACTTCGCCCAGGCCCGTGAGCGTGCCTACGCCGGGCTCGGCGACATCACGCTCGAGGGCGCGCAGTTCCGCACCGACATCGCCGCGAAGGTCGCGAAGTGACCGCCCCCGCGCCGATCGCCGGCTGGCGGCACGTCTCGTCCGGCAAGGTCCGCGAGCTCTACGTGCCCGAGGGCACCGCCGACCTGGCGAGTGCGTCCGAGCTGCTGCTCGTCGCCTCGGACCGGGTCAGCGCGTACGACTTCGCGCTCGAGCCGCCGATCCCGGGCAAGGGCGAGCTGCTGACCCGCCTGTCGCGGTTCTGGTTCACCCAGCTGAGCGACGTCCCGAACCACATCATCGGCCCGTCCTCCGGTGGCACCCCGGTGCCCGCCGAGGTCGAGGCACGGTCGATGCACGTCATGCCGCTCACGATGTTCCCCGTCGAGTGCGTCGTGCGCGGGTACCTGGTCGGCAGCGGCTGGGCCGAGTACCAGGAGACCGGCAGCGTGTGCGGCGTCGCGCTCCCCGCGGGCCTGTCCAACGGTGACCGCCTGCCGGAACCGATCTACACGCCGGCGTACAAGGCGGCCCAGGGCGAGCACGACGAGAACATCTCGTACGAGCGGACCGTCGACCTGGTCGGTGCCGAGACCGCGGCCACCCTGCGCGAGCTCTCGCTGCACGTCTACACCGAGGCCGCGGCCATCGCCCTCGAGCGGGACGTCGTCATCGCGGACACGAAGTTCGAGTTCGGGCAGGACGCCACCGGCCGGATCCGCATCGCCGACGAGGTCCTGACGAGCGACTCCAGCCGCTACTGGGACGCCCGCTCCGCCGACCGCACCGACTCGTTCGACAAACAGATCGTGCGGGACTGGCTCAGCGCGCACTGGGATCGCCAGGGAACTCCGCCGGTGCTCCCGGCCGAGATCGTCGAGCGCACGGCTGCGCGCTACGCCGAGCTGATCGAGCGCCTCGGCGCCTGACGCCGCGCCCGGCCGGCCGGCACGTGGTGTGGCGTGGCGTGGCCCGGACGGTCACGACACCCCGCTCAGGTCCGGCGAACGGTCACGAACCGTCGCCCGAGGCCCCGCCAACCGACAGTTCGCGACCACTCGGCGCCCCGCCCACGACACGTCACGACCACTCGACCGGCGACGACTCGCCGCGCGACCGCCGACGAACCAGCCGACAGTTCTAGACCGGTCAGGCCTCGAACGCGCCGAGTGCGTCGCGCGCCACGACGACGACGGTCAGGTCGTCGCCCGGGTCGTTCTCGGCGACACGTGCGCGCACCCGCTGCAGGAACGTCTCGACGTCCGGGGACTCCCGGTACAGCGACCCCAGCTCGGACAGCGACGCGAGCGTGGAGTCCCAGAGCTCGAGCGCGCCGTCCGTCACGACGATGAGCACGTCACCCGGCCGGAGCACGAGCGACCCGGCGGCGCGGGGCATCCCGGCGGGGTGCAGCCCGATCGGCAGGTCCGACGACCGCAGGATCCGCTCGGCACCGTCGTCACGGAGCTGCAGCACGAGCCCGTGGCCGGCGTCGGCGAAGTCGAGGCGCCCGGTGGACGGGGTCAGCCGGCCGTGGAACATCGTCGCGAAGGACTCGGCACGGCTGAGCTCGGGGGCGACCTGCGCCTCGAGTTCGGCGACGGCGGTGCCCGGGTCCTGGTCGCCGCGGGCGAGCAGGCCTCCGCGGATGTTCGCGGCGAGGAGCCCGGCGGACATCCCCTTGCCCATGACGTCCGACACGGTCAGGTGGATCGAGTCCTCGCCGGAGCGGTGCCAGTCGTGGAAGTCACCGGAGACGAGCCCGTGCGGGATCGACATCCCCGTGATCCGGTACCCGGGAACCTGCACCTCGGTCGGCTGCAGGCCGTTGAGCACGGTGCGCAGGCGGTCCTCGTCGGCTCCGGCGAGCAGTTCGCGCTCCGCCCAGACGCCGAGTTCCTGCAGCAGTTCGAGCTCGTCGGTGTCGAGGGTGCGCGGCTCGGGGTCGATCAGGCAGAGGGTGCCGATCTTCAGGTCGTCGTCGCCGGCACGGAGCCCGACCCCGGCGTAGAACCGGACGTTCGGGTCACCGAGCACCATCGGCAGGTCCGCGTACCGGGCGTCCTCGCGGGCATCCGGGACGACCACGGGCCCCTGCTCGCCCAGGGTCCGTCCGCAGAAGGTGTCCTGCAGCGGGATGACCGGCCCGAAGGCGTCGTCGCTCTGCTGCGACTTGATCGTCAGCGTGGTCTCGCCGGCCAGGTTGAGGAACGAGCCGGAGACCCCGAGGGCCTCGCGCGCGATGCGGGTGATCCGTTCGAACCGTTCCTCGACGCCACCGTCGACCACGTCGAGCGCCGCGATCAGGGCCGCTCGCCGGACGGCATCGGCCCCGGTCGGCGCGGGCACGGACATCGCGGTTTCCGGCTGCATGCTCCCACGGTAACGCGCTGAACGGACAGGGCCTGGCCCCAGTCCGGAGGGCGCAAGTGGTCGGGCGCGGCGGCGTACCCTGGTCGTCGTGCTCCGAGTCGTCCCCGCAACCGTCCTCGGCGTGGCCGCGCTCCTGGCCCTCGCCGGCTGTGGCGCCCACGACTCCACCGGCCAGGTGTCGGTCACGGTGTCGTCGAACGCCGCGGACCACCCGTACGAGGTCAAGGTGTTCGCCTCGACCGGCAAGCTCTCCGAGCACCAGCGGGTGTTCCCGGGCGGCACGGCCGACTTCGCGGGCGTTCCCCTCGGCAAGGTCACGGTCCGCGCCGGCGACCTCTGCCCACAGACGACCAAGGTGTCCGACGGCACGGTCGCGACGGTGACCCTCACCACGACCGGCTGCTGACACCACCCGCCACCCCGACCGGCTGCTGACCCCGCCCACCACCCCGACCGGCCGCTGACCCCGTCACCCTGACGACGGACTGCCGACCCCCTCCGCGACCAGGTGCTCGACACGCGGCTCGCCCGCGACCTCGCGCACCGCCTGCAGGGTCCGCGCGTCGTCCCCGGTCTGCCGGACCTCGTGCTGGTCGACGTGCTCCTGCCACGACCCCACCCGGAACGCCTCCACCCAGGCGTCCGGCCCGGTCGCGGCGTCCCGGTAGAGGTTCCAGTCACGGGCACCGGTCCGCCGACGACTCCGCCCGAGCCGTTCGGCGCGCGCCCGGAACTCGTCGACCGCGTCCGCCGGGACCGTCCAGTGCAGCAGCACGAGGGTCTCCCCCGTCGCCGCGCCGTGGTCGTCCGCCACGAACACCTCGTCCCCGAACGGCATCGGCGTCACGGCGCGCTGCCGGTCGGTGAGCACCGGAAACCCGGACACGAGCAGCACTGCGGCGCTGAGCGCGGTAAGGACGCCGGCCCCGGCGAGCACGCCCGTCACCCCGAGCGGCGTGGCGACCGCGCCGGCGAGCGCCGCACCGATCGCGGTGCAGCCGAACAGCACGAGCTGGTACGCGGCGAGCCCGCGGGTCCGGACCCAGGCGGGCAGGAACGCCTGCACGGTGCCGTTCAGGGTCGTCACCACGGCGATCCAGGCCACCCCGCCGACCAGCAGCGCGACGAGCACGACCGCCAGCACGGGGACGAGCGCGATGACGGTGGTGCAGACGCCGAACACCACCGAGGCGATGCCGACCGTGCGGCCGATGCCGAGCCGCGCACGGACCGCCGGCATCAGGAACGCCCCGCCGACGGACCCGATGCCGACGGCGGCGAGCAGGAGTCCGTACCCGCCGGAGGACAGGCCGAGCGAGCCGTCGGCGACGAGCGGCAGGAGTGCCCACAGCGCGTTCGCGGGCACCATGAAGACGGCGAGCTGCACGAGCAGCCGGCGGACGACCGCCGCGTGCAGGACGTACCGCAGCCCGGCGCGGGTGGCGTCGATGAACGGTTCGGCCCGCGTCTCGGGGCGCTGGTAGCCGCGCCAGGCGACGAGCACCACCAGGAAGAGCGCGAACGACAGCGCGTTGGCGGCGAACACGAACGGCACGCCGAGCTGCGCGATCACCACCCCGGCGAGCGCCGGTCCGATCGCCCGGGCGACGTTGACGCCGACGGAGCTGAGCGCCGCGGCGTCGGTGATCGCGGCGCGCGGCACGATCTCGGGCACGAGCGCCTGGTACGCGGGCAGCTGGAGCGCCGAGGCGGTCCCGAGCAGGAACGTGACGGTGAGCAGGAGCGCCGGGGTCATGTCGCCGGTCGCGGTGAGCACGGTCATCACGACGCCGACGACCACCTGGAACGCCTGCACCCCGATGAGCAGCCGCCGCCGGTCGACGAACTCGCCGATCACCCCGGCGGGGATCCCGACGAGCAGCACCGGCAGGCTCGACGCGGTCTGCACGAGGGCGACGACGACGGGTGCGGCGTGCTCGTCGACGAGCAGCCACTGCGCGCCGACGGTCTGCATCCAGCTGCCGATGTTGCTCACCAGCACCGCGATCCACAGGGCGCGGAAGACCGGGATCGCGAGCGGCGCCAGGGCGCCGCCGCGGGGTGCTGGGGTGGTGCGTTCCGTGGTCACGTCGCCTCCTGGGGTGGAACGGGGACATCCTGGAGGCGCGGTGCGCGTCGGGCGCACGCCGCGCCTCCAGGGATGGTCGGGTCAGGCGGCCGCGGCGTCGGTCGCGCTGGTCGCGGCGACGGCGCGCTCGATGACGTCGGCGACGTCCTTCGGGTGGGTCTGCATGACGAGGTGCGGGGCGGCGAGCTCGGTCACGTCGGTGATGCCGGCGCGGGTGTAGCCGAAGCGCTCGACCTCGGGGTTGATGGTGTGGTCGTCGGACGAGACGATCGCCCACGCGGGGGTGGTCTTCCACGCGGCGGCGGAGGCCGGTTCACCGAAGGCGGCGCCGGACAGCGGGCGCTGCGAGACCGCCAGGACCTCGGCGACGCGCGGGTCGACCCCGGCGGCGAAGACCTGCGGGAACGCGTCGATCGCGACGGAGACGTCGGTACCGTCCTCGGCGCCGGCGACCGGGTACGGCGTGTACACCAGGTTCGCGGCGAGGTCGGAGTCGGGGAACCCACCCTGCAGCTGCCCGAGGCTCTCGCCGACCTCGAGCACGTAGCCGGAGACGTAGACGAGTCCGACGACGTTCTCGGCCTCGCCGGCGACGGTGATCACGGCGCCACCGTACGAGTGCCCGGCGAGGACGACCGGCCCGTCGACGTGCTCGGCGACGGCGCGGATCGAGGCGGCGTCCTCGGCGAGGCTGCGGTTGTAGACCGGCGGGACGAGGACGGTGTGGCCGCGGTCGAGCAGCTCGCGGGTGACGGGTGCCCAGCTGGCGGAGTCGGCGAACGCGCCGTGGACGAGGACGATGGTGTGTGCAGCCATGTGCGGGTCTCCTTCGTGACGAACGTCTGGGGTGGTGCGGGGACCGGGGGGGTCCCGGCGTCGTCACGCTAGGGCTGGGGGTGCTGCGTCGTCGTGTCCCTGTCGTTGCCCGTCACCCCCGACGACAGCCCGTGCCGGCGGCCCCGGGTGCGGCGCACGGTGCTCTCCGACGGTCGGACACACCGTGCCGGGGTCCCCCTGCGGGGCGGAGGCTCCGCGACGGGGTCCCCGCCGGGGCCCCCTTCTCCCCCCTGCTCCACGGCCCGGCCGGTTAGCGTGATCGCATGGAACACGAGGACGGCACGACGACGACGTCGGCCCAGGACTTCGTGGACGCGCTCGCCGAACCGGTCGTGGTCTTCGACCGCCACCTGGACGTCGTGGCGGCGAACCGGCTCGCCGGTGCCCTGTCCGCGTCCCTCACCGTCGGCACGAACCTGGCGCGGTTCACCTTCCTGAACCCCTGGGTCGAGGACTCGGTGGACGGCTGGGAGGCCGAGGCGCACCGCACCGCCGCGATGCTCCGGGACTCGCTGGACGAACACGACGCCGACGACCGGTTCCAGGAGCTCCTGGGCGAGCTGATGGCCCGGAGTACGACGTTCGCGACCGAGTGGGCCGGCGGAGCGGTCCGGCCGACCCGCCGCGGGGAGTCGGCGTTCGAGAACCCGCTGGTGGGCCGGATCGACCTGCGGTGGGAGCAGCTGCGTCGCCTGGAGGACCCCGAGCACGTGCTCGTGGTGTGGACGGCGGCGGACGACGAGTCCGCCGCACGGCTCACGACGCTCCGGGGACTGCTCGACGAGGGCGCGACGACCGCCTGACCGGCGAGCGCGGCCACCACGGCAACCGCGGCGAGCGCGGCGACCGCGGCGACCGCGGCGACCGCGGCGACCGCCTGGCTAGCCCACCGCGGTCTCGCCCGCGACCGGTTCCCGGCGCGCGGTGCCCTGCTGCACCTGCGCGGCGAGGTACGCGACGGCCGCGGCTGCGGGGGTGCCGGGGTCGGCCCAGAAGGTGACGAGCACGTGCGAGCTGCCCGGGATCGCGAGGTTCTGCCAGCGGAACTCGACCCAGCCGATCGGGTCGATCCAGTGCCGCGAGACCCCGGTGCGCTGCACGGCGACGTCGTGCCGGGCCCAGATGCGGGCGAAGTCCGGGTCCTGCAGGGTCAGCGTGCCGACGATCTCCTGCAGCCGGGGATCCTCGGGTTCGGCGTGCAGCCGGAGTGCGGCGACGACCCGGTGCGCGGTGCGGTCCCATTCGGCCGCGTGCTGCCGGGACGCCTCGGAGAACATCTGCAGGACGAGGTTCGCGCCCGGCTCCATGTAGCCGGGGCCGAGGGCGCTCGCCAGGGCGTTGGACAGGATGATGTCCTGGTTGCGGTCCATCACGAACGCCGGGGTGTGCGACCACTGCGCCAGGAGCGACCGGACCGAGTCGTCGAGCCCCGGCGGCACGACCCCCTCGGGGCGGCGGCGTTCGGCGTGTGCGAGGCGGCGCAGGTAGTCGACCGCCTCGTGGTCGAGCCGCAGTGCCCGGCCGAGCGCCACGAGCACCTGGTCGGACGGCTGGTGGTCACGGCCGCGTTCGAGCCGCAGGTAGTACTCGGGGCTGATGCCCGCGAGCCGCGCGACCTCTTCGCGGCGCAGGCCGTCCACTCGTCGTCCGGGCTCGCGGGTGAGGCCGACGTCCTCGGGCTGGACGAGTGCCCGACGGGCGCGGAGGTACTGCCCCAGTTCGGACCGTCGCGCATCCACGCGAGCAGGATAGCCGGAATCCGCAAAGAACGCGAGAACTACCGTTCTCCGGGTGTGCCGCTCCGCGCGATGGTCTCGTGCGGCTGCTCCCCGAACCGTTCCCGGTAGTGCGCCGCGAACCGCCCGAGGTGGGTGAACCGCCACCGCCGCGCGACCTGGCTGACGAGCAGCGCGCGGGAACCCGGCCGCCCCAGCTCCAGGTGCACCCGGTCGAGCCGGACCTCGCGCAGGTACTGCATGGGGGTGACGCCGAGACGACGGCGGAACAGGTCCTGCAGCCCGCGCTCGCTCAGGTCGCAGGCCGCTGCGACGTCCGCCACCGTCAGCGTCCGGTCGGCGTGGTCGTGCACGAAGCCGATCGCCCGCCGCATCCGGTCCGCGACGTCCGCTCGCGACCGGGCGAAGGTCGACAGGACGACGGTCGCGATCCGCCGGTTCAGGGCCGCACGGTCGTCGGCGGGCAGGCCGGGGTCGAGGATGCGCCCGGAGGCCTCGCGCAGCAGTGCCCGCAGCGGCTCGAGTGCGGGATCGGCCGCGTCCGGCTGCCCGAACACCGAGGACTCCCCCGTGTCGCCGAGCAGCGACGGTGACAGGTGCAGCAGCGTCGTGGCGGTCGCGTCGGTCTCGAACCCGTACGCGACGGACGCCGAGAGCATCATCGGCCGCTCGGCGCCGACCTCCCAGTGCTCACCGTCGTCGGCGGTCAGGCTGGCCCGGCCGTCGGCGAGCCAGAACACGACGTGGTCGGGGCGCGGACCGATCGTCCCCGACCGCTTGCCCGGTGTCGCGATCCGGTGGATCGACAGATCGTCGTCCCCGCCGGTCTCGTAGCCGAAGCCCTCGTCGTCCGCGGTCACGGCGTCGGGACCCGGTCCCACTCGTCGCCGTACCGGGACAGCACCGACCACCGCGAGACGGGCCACGTGGTCACGAAGGCGCGCCCCACGACGTCGTCGACCGGCACGGTGCCGTGCACGCGCGAGTCGGCGGAGTCGTAGCGGTTGTCGCCCATCACCCAGATGCGCCCCTTCGGCACGGTGATCTCGAAGTCCTTCCCGGCGACACGGTCCGACCCGCGTTCGAGCACGACGTAGGGCTCGTCCACCGCGTGCCCGTTCACCGACAGGCGACCCCGGGCGTCGCAGCACGACACCGTGTCACCCGGCAGGCCGATGACCCGCTTGATCAGGTCGTCGCCCTGGCCCATGCCGAGCCAGCCGCCCGGGTCCTGGAACACCACGACGTCACCGCGCTGCAGTGGGACGACCCCGGGCACGAGCTCGTTGACGAGCACCCGGTCCCCGACGAGCAGCGTGTTCTGCATCGAGGCCGAGGGGATGTAGAAGGAACGGACCAGGTACGCCTTCACCAGGAAGGACGCCAACAGCGCCACGACGACGATGATGACGAGGTCGCGCAGGAACCGCAGACCGCCGCGCTTCGGCTCGCTCTCGGGCGCGGGTTCGGCGTGCGCGTCGGCGTGCGTGTCGCTCAATGCGTCAACACCACCTTGACGAGGCCGATCACGAACGCCACCGCGGCCAGCACGATGCCGCCCCACAACCCGAGGAACGTGGGCTGCTTCCCGCTGAACCGCTGCATGAACACGCCCACCAGCCCGATGCGCACGACCAGGATCACCGTCGCCGCGACCTGTGCCCACTCCGCCGGCAGCCACCCGATCCAGGCAGCCGCGTAGAGGACCGCCGGGATCATGCCGGAGGTCGCGATCGGGTTGGCGTTCCGGACGATCGTCGCGACCGAGTCGCGGCGCGCAGCGCGGTCCGCAGCGGACTCCTCGCCGTCGTCGCCGAGCCCGTGCGCGACCAGGTGCGCGAGCACGTGCGCCAGGTAGGTCAGCACCGCGGTCGCCAGGACGGTCGCCACCGCGGCACCGTGGTGGATCTGCTCCGGGTTCACCGCGATCGCGACGGCGAGCACCGTGATGTTGCCGTAGATGTACGACGACATCCGGTCGCGGACGTGCTCGAGCGGCAGGTCGCGGGGGTCCGGGCGACCGCCGCGGGGTCCGCGCCCCGGTCGCGAGGGCCGTCGTGTGCGTGGCATCCGTCCATCTTGGCCCCCGCGGTCGGCCGTCCGCCGACAGGACACCGGGTGCGATGGTCACACGGGTGGCCGGTTCCGGCAGACTGGGTGCCGATCGGTGCGACGGAGCGCCGGACAGGAGGCACGCATGACGTCCGCACGACCCCTCGCCCTGGTGACCGGGGTGGGCCGCAGAGCCGGCATCGGCGCAGCGCTCGCCACCCGGCTGGCGACCGACGGCTGGGACCTCGCCATCTCGTGGTGGGGGCCCTACGACGACCGCGTGAGCGGCGGGGCGGACCCGGACGGGGTCGAGTCGGTGGTGCAGGAGTGCGAGGCGGCGGGAGCACGGGTGACGCGCCTCCCGGTCGACCTGGAGGACCCGGAGCAGGCGGCCGCGCTCGTCGGCCGCGCCGAGGCGGAAGCCGGCGCCCCGGTCACCGCCCTCGTCATGTCGCACTGCGAGTCCGTCGACTCCGACTTCCGCACCACCACGGTCGAGTCGTGGGACCGCCACTTCGCCGTGAACGCCCGCGCACCGTTCCTGCTCGTGCAGGCCTACGCGGCCGGGCTCGAGCGCGCGGGTGAGGCCGCACCGCGCGACCGCCGCCGGCTCGTCGCGCTGACGAGCGACCACATCGCGTACAACCTGCCGTACGGGGCGTCGAAGGGCGCGCTCGACCGGATCGTGTTCGGCGCTGCGAAGGAGCTCGGGAGCCTCGGCGTCAGCGCCAACGTGGTGAACCCGGGCCCGAACGACACCGGCTGGATGTCCGACGAGGTCAAGGGGTGGGCCGTCGAGGGCGCCCCACTCGGCCGGCTCGGACGCCCGTCGGACACCGCCGCGCTCGTCGGGTTCCTCTGCTCGGAGCAGGGCGCCTGGGTGAACGGGCAGCTGCTGAAGTCGGACGGCGGGATCTCGAACAGCGCCTGACGCACCGATCTGGTTGACGCGTCATCGCATTGGTTGACGCGTCAACTAATTCGGCGCACACTGTGTGCATGCAAACGCACGAACTGCTCGCCGCCGACACCGGGATGGGCGCCGTCACGCTCCGCGTCGCCGACCTCGACGCGATGATCCGGTACTACCGCGACGGCGTGCGGCTGTCGCTGCTCTCCCACGACGGCGGCGTCGCCGTGCTGGGTCGCGGCAGCACGCCGATCGTGATCCTCGAGCACGCGCCCGCGATGCAGCACGCCGGCCCACGCGAGGCCGGACTGTTCCACACGGCGATCCTGTTCGACACCCGTGCCGACCTGGCCGCCGCGCTGTACTCGGTCGCCACGCAGTACCCGGCGTCCTTCACCGGCAGCGCCGACCACCTGGTGAGCAACGCGTTCTACTTCACCGACCCCGAGGGCAACGGCGTCGAGCTGTACTGGGACCGCGACCGCACCGAGTGGTCGTGGACGCACGGCATGGTCGACATGGACACGAAGTACGTCGACCCGAACGCGTTCCTGCAGTCCCACCTGACGCAGGACGCCCTGGACACCGCCGCGGCACGCCCGGGCAGGGTCGGCCACGTGCACCTGTCCGTCGGCGACGTCGACGCCGCGCGCTCCTTCTACGTGGACACTCTCGGCTTCGAGACCACCGCCGGCTTCGGCGATGCCCTGTTCGTCAGCGCCGGCGGGTACCACCACCACATGGCCATGAACACGTGGAACTCCCGCGGCGCCGGGCGTCGACAGCTCGCACTGGGCCTGGGGCTCGTGCGCATCGAGGTCCCCGCGGCCGACGACCTCGGCGCCCTGACCGAACGCATGCGGCACGGCGGCGTCGAGCTCGCCGACGACGGCCGGACAGTCGCGTTCGACGACCCCTGGGCGAACCGCATCGAGGTGACCGCGCCCGGTCGCGGCTGACACGTCGCGGCGCTTCGCGCTGGGCGACACCCCACGCGTGCCCGGACCCGCGAGGTGTCGCCCAGCGCGAAACCTCCCCACACCGGCCGCCGGACCGGCAGGATGGACCCGTGACTGACGACATCCGGTGGGAGGTGGTCGAGGAGAGCACGCTGTCGCTCCCCGACCACGAAGCGATCGCAGCGCTGCTCGGGCAGGCCTTCCCCGACTGGTCGCACTGGTACGTGGGCGGCCGGAGCTGGTCCGGCATGCAGCCGGAACGCCGGGTGCTCGCGCACGACGCCGACGGGGTCGTCCTGGCCCACGTCGGCATCCGCCGCATGTACATCTCCGTCGGCGGCGAAGACGTCCTGGTCGGCGACACCGGCCTGGTCGCCGTGTCGCCCCGGCTGCAGGGCACCGGCGTCGGCCGCGAGCTGATGACCCGGACCGCGGCGGTCCTCGAGGGGCTCCGCGTCCCCTTCGGGTTCCTCGGGGCCGGCGAGGACCGCATCCCCTTCTACGCGAAGCTCGGCTGGCACGAGTTCCCCGAGGCCGTCGGCACCTTCTCGGCGTTCACCGCCGAGGGCGCGGGCGTCAGCAACACCGAGCAGGGCGGCTGGATGGCGCTGCCGGTGGCAGCGCAGCTCGAGGACTGGCCCGCTGGCCCGATCTGGCTGAACGGCCAGCAGGTCTGAGCACGAGGACTGGGCACACCCCCGACGCGCCGGCCCGATCTGGCTGAACGGCCAGCAGGTCTAGACGCAACGACCAACGGACGGGAGGCCCGGTACCAGCTGGTACCGGGCCTCCCGTCCGTCAGGTCGTCAAGTGGGGCTTACGCCTCGACCGCGACCTTCTCCGGGTCCTCGTTGGAGCCCGGCGCGCTCGGCGCGACCGCGGCGCGCACGCGCGCACCCAGGTCGGCGTCGACGTTCGCCCAGTAGGCGAACACGCGCTCACGCAGGTCGTCGCGCGTCACCTTCGAGACGTGGCCGGCGATGTTGCCGACCAGGCGCTCACGGGCGGCGTCGTCCAGGACCTCGCGGACGAGCGTGCCGGCCTGGCCGAAGTCGTCGTCCTCCGGGTGCAGGGTCGCGGCGGAACGCTGCAGCGCACCGTCGGACTCCCAGCCCGGGGCGTCGTCGGTCGCGTTCGGGTCGGCGTGCGCACCGCCGAGCGAGTTCGGCGCGTACACCGGCACCTCGGACTTCTGGAAGTCGAAGCGCATGCCGCCGTCCTTCGAGTACGAGTGGACCTCGTTCTTCGGGGCGTTCACCGGCAGCTGGGCGTGGTTCGTGCCGACGCGGTACCGGTGTGCGTCCGCGTAGCTGAAGATGCGCGCGAGGAGCATCTTGTCGGGGCTCGCCGCGATGCCGGGCACGAAGTTCGAGGGGGCGAAGGTCGCCTGCTCGATCTGCGCGAAGTAGTTCTCCGGGTTGCGGTTGAGCTCCATCGTGCCGACCTCGATGAGCGGGTAGTCCGCGTGCGGCCACACCTTCGTCAGGTCGAACGGGTTGAAGCGGTAGGTCGCGGCGTCCTCGTAGGGCATGACCTGCACCTTGAGGGTCCAGCGCGGGAAGTCCTGACGCTCGATCGCGGCGTGCAGGTCACGGATGTGGAAGTCCGCGTCCTCACCGGCGATGCGGTCGGCGTCCTCCTGCGTCAGGGTCTTGTGGCCCTGCTCGGTGATGAAGTGGTACTTCACCCAGAAGCGCTCGCCCTCGGCGTTGATCCACTGGTAGGTGTGCGACCCGAAGCCGTCCATCTCGCGCCAGCTCGCCGGCAGGCCGCGGTCGCCCATCAGCCACGTGACCTGGTGCGCCGACTCGGGCGACAGGGTCCAGAAGTCCCACTGCATGTCGTGGTCACGCAGGTGCGAACCCGGCAGGCGCTTCTGCGAGCGGATGAAGTCGGGGAACTTGATGCCGTCGCGGATGAAGAACACCGGGGTGTTGTTGCCGACGAGGTCGTAGTTGCCCTCTTCGGTGTAGAACTTCAGCGCGAAGCCGCGGGGGTCGCGCCAGGTGTCCGGGGAGCCCTGCTCGCCAGCGACGGAGGAGAAGCGGGCCAGCATCTCGGTCTGCTTGCCCGGCTGCAGGAACGCGGCACGGGTGAAGCGGGAGACGTCCTGCGTGACGGTGAAGGTACCGAAGGCGCCGCCGCCCTTGGCGTGCACGACCCGCTCCGGGACGCGCTCGCGGTTGAACTGGGCGAGCTTCTCGACCAGGTAGTGGTCGTGCAGCGCGAGGGGGCCGTCGGCCCCGACGCCCATCGAGTGCTCGTCGCTCGAGACGGGTGCGCCGCTGTTGGTCGTGGTGGTCGGGGTGCCGGTCGGCGTGTTCTGGTCGGACACGGTTCCTCCTGGAGGTGGGACGTTGGTTCGGTCAGGGGTGCTCGGGTGGTTCGGGGTCCGGCGCGTCGTGCGGCCGGTGCGGTGGGCGGTCGCCGTCAGGCGGGCGTGGGGGCGCCGGGGGCCTGCGCGTTCACGCCGGGCGCGTCTGGGTGATCGCGCTCTGCGTCGTCGTGTTCCGCGTCGTGGCGCTCTGCCGCTGCGCAGCGTTCGCAGATGCCCCAGTAGGTGACCTCGGCGGTGGTGACCGCGAAGCCGTGGGTCTCGGACGGGGTCAGGCAGGGCGAGTGGCCGACCGCACAGTCGACGTCCTCGATCGCGCCGCACAGGGTGCAGACGATGTGGTGGTGGTTGTCACCGGTGCGGCGCTCGTACCGCGCGGGGCTGCCGGCCGGTTCGATGCGGCGGACGAGCCCGACGCCGGTCAGGGCGTTCAGCACGCCGTAGACGGCCTGGTGACTGGTGGTCGGCAGCTCCACGGCGAGCGCGGTGACGATGTCGTCCGCGGTGGCGTGCGGCATCGAGTCGGTCGCTCGGAGCACCGCGAGTCGCGGGGTCGTGACCCGGAGCCCCGAGGAACGGAGCAGATCGGCGTCGGCGTCCATGCTGAGCCTTTCTTTTGCAGGAATCAAGACAACGCGTTCACTGTACACGAGCTTCTGCTGCCGACCAGCGAGGACCCACATGCCGCCACCGGAATACGAAGTGTCACGATCCGGTCGCGATCAGCTGGGACGACACTGGACCGACCGTTCCGCACGCTAACGTCCGGACATGTCCACGAGCCAGGGTCTGCCTGAACAGGCGAACAGCACCGCGGACGTCCGGGGGATCATCGCGAAGCGGGACCTGGTCGTCGACCTCATCCGGACGGCCTGCGTCGTCCTCGTCGTCATCGTGCACATCTCGATGGTCGGCGTCGCCGCCGATGACCAGGGGGTGCGGGTCACGAGCCCGCTGCAGGAACTCCCCTGGTACGTCGCCGCCACCTGGGTCGGACAGGTGATGCCGCTGTTCTTCGTGGTCGGCGGGTTCGCGAGTGCCGTCGGCTGGCGCAGCACCGTCGCCCGTGGTGCGCCGAGCCCCGCCCGCGACTACCTGGCCACCCGCCTGGTGCGGCTGTTCCGGCCCGCGGTGCCGCTGTTCGTGTTCCTCGCGCTCGGGCTCGGGGTCGCGACGGCCGCGGGCACGCCGCCGGAGCTGCTGGCCGAGGTCGCGTTCGGCATCGGTTCGCCGCTCTGGTTCCTGGCGGCCTACGGCATCACCCAGTGCTGCGTCCCCGTGATGATGCGCCTGCACGAGCGAGCACCGTGGGCCACCCTCGCCGTGCTGCTCGTGCTCGCCGGGGCGGTCGACGCCGTCCGCCTGGCCACCGGGGTCGCCGAGGTCGGCCTGCTCAACCTCGGGCCGGTGTGGCTCTTCGCGCAGCAGCTCGGGTTCCTGTGGGCCGACGGCTGGTTCGCTCGCCGGTCGAAGGTGCTCCTGCTGGCCATCGCCGTCGCCGCGTACGCCGTGCTCGTGCCGATGACCTCGGTCGGGCTCTGGGCACCCGACATGCTGCAGGACCTCAACCCGCCGATGCTCCCGCTGGCGTTCCTGGCGATCGCGCAGGCCTGCCTGGTCCAGCTCGTGCACGCGCCGCTCACCCGGCTGATGCGCACCCGTGCCGCGCTCGGTGCCGTGTTCGTGCTCGGCCGCGACGGCATGACGATCTACCTGTGGCACCTGCCGCTGTTCATCGCACTGAACGGCATCGCCCTGCTCGTCGGGGTGCCGTTCCCGGCACCGGGCTCCGGTCCGTGGTGGGCGTCGCGCATCGTCGCACTCGTGGTGGTGCTCGCCGTCGCGATCGGGGTGGCCAGGGCGCTGCGCTGGTTCGACCGGCCGCTCCCACGGCTGCTGCCGTCGGCCGACCGTCCGTCGTGGCCGGTCGTCGCGTTCGCCGCGCTCTGCACGATCGGCCCGGCGTTCCTCGTGATGCAGCTGCACCTGTCGTTCGGCGTCGCGCTCGTCGGTGCCGTGGCCGTGCCGGTGGGCGTCTGGCTGCTGTCGCGGACCGTCCCGGCACGCGGGGTCGCCCGGATCTGAACCGGTTCTCACCGTCGCGGGGCCACGACGGACCCCCGCCGGACGTCGGGCGGACGGAGGATGGTTCCGGCGGCGCGAAGGACGAGTCCGCCTGATCCCCAGGAGGCTCCCCACGCCGTCGACACCCGAGTTCTGGAGCACCTGGCGGTTCGACCCCCTGGCGGCGGTGCTCCTCGTCGTCGCCGCGCTCGCCTACGGCCGCTGGGTCGTCGGCGCGGCTCGACGGGGTGCCCGCTGGCCGTGGTGGCGCACGCTCGCCTTCGCCACGGCGCTCGTGCTGTTCGGCGTCCTGCAGTTCGGCATCGTCGGTGTCGACGACGAGCGGTTGCGCTGGGCGTTCGTCCTGCGGGCCGCCCTGCTGTTCTTCGCGGTCCCCACCTTCGCCGCGCTCGGTGCGCCCGTCGCACTGCTCCGGATCGGAGGCCCGGCTCGCCTCGCGCAGGTCGCCGACGCGGTCATGGGGTCACGTCCGGTGCGGCTGCTCGGCAACGCGATCGTCGCCCCGCTGGTCGCGCTCGCGCTGTTCGCCGTCCTGCTCACCCCGTTCTCGGCGGTGATCCGGGAGTCCCCCGCCTGGGCCGCCGTCATCACCGTGACCGTGCCGGCACTCGGGTTCGGCCTGCTCGCGCCGCTGTCCGAGGTCGGCGTGCTCGTCTCGTCGACGTTCGCCACGGCCGAGTTCCTGCTCGCGTTCGTCGAGCTCGTCGTCGACGCGGTGCCCGGCATCGTGCTGCGGATCACGAACCACGTGCTCGACGGATCGCTCGTGCCGGTGGTCGGGCGGGCCTGGTACCCGTCGCCCCTGCAGGACCAGCACCTGGCGGGCGACCTACTGTGGTTCATCGCCGAGGTGGCGGACATCCCCGTGCTCGTCGCCCTGTTCATCCGGTGGCAGCGGACCGACCGCCGCGAGGCCCGGGACGTCGACGCCCTGACCGACGAACAGATGGACGAACTCACCCGAGCGCACCTGCAGCGCCGCAGTTGACGGGCGGGGGTGAGTCCCCGACACGAGTGAGCAGAAGAAGTCGAGTACCCGGAGGTGACTCGACTTCTTCTGCTCACTCGTTGGGCGCCGAAGCGCTCGTGCCCTACTTCGACGGGGCCCCCGCGGGCTCGGCGTCGGGCTGCGTGGTGACCGAGCCGGTCTGCTGCCACGCGACGGTCTGCTTCGGCTTCGCCAGGAACAGTGCGGCGACGATGGCCACGATCAGCACGATCGCCGGCAGGTAGAGCGACTCACCCATGGCCTTCGAGAACGGCTCGAGCAGGAAGCCCGGCAGCGCGCCGACCTGCTGCTCCGCGCCACCGGCCGAGGCCCCACCGGACGACGCCGGGAAGTTCGCGGTGATCCGGGCCTCCATCAGAGCGGCGATGCCGGCGGAGCCGAGCACCGCACCGATCTGGCGGGTGGTGTTGTAGACGCCCGAGCCGGCACCGGCCAGCTTCGGCGGCAGGTTGCGCGTCGCCGAGACGGACAGCGGTCCCCACATGCAGGCGTTGGCGAGACCGAGGAGGGCGCTCGGCAGGAGCACCCAGCCCCACTCGGCACCGCTCGACAGCAGGGCGCCGAACCAGAACAGGCCGACCGAGAAGCAGGCGAGCCCGAACGAGGCGACCCAGCGCGGGTTCCAGCGGTTCAGGTTCTTGCCGACGATCGGCGCGAGCGCGGCGGACAGCACGGCCTGCGGCACGAGGAGCAGTGCGGCCTGGGTCGGCGAGAAGCGCAGGACGTCCTGTGCCCACAGCATGATCGGCAGCGCGAACGAGGCGATCGCGACACCGACGGCCGTGATGGCGACGTTGGCCAGCGTGAAGTTGCGGTCCTTGAACAGGCCGAGCGGCAGCAGCGGCTCACCCTTCTGCACGCCCTGCCAGACGACGAAGCCGGCGAGCACCACGAGGCCGACGATGATGAGCGACCACACCGAGATCGGGCCGGCGATGACGCCCCAGTCGTAGGTCTCGCCCTCTTGGATGCCGAAGACGAGCAGGAACAGGCCCGCTGCCGACAGGAAGATGCCGAGGTAGTCGAAGCGGTGTCCGTGCCGCTCGAACGACGGCACGAAGCGCTGCGCGAGCACGAACGCCACGACACCGACGGGGACGTTCACGAAGAAGATCCACTCCCAGCCGAAGCCGTCGACCAGCAGGCCGCCGACGATCGGGCCGACGAGCGACGCGACACCGGCGACGGCACCCCAGAGGCCCATGGCTGCGCCGCGGTTCTGCGGCGGGAAGATGCGCGTGATGACCGACATGGTCTGCGGGCTCATCATCGCGGCGCCGAGGCCCTGCACGACGCGGGCGACGATCAGCACCTCGATCGAGCCGGCCAGGCCGCACCACAGGCTGGCGAGCGTGAAGACCACGAGGCCGATCTGGTACATGACCTTCGGGCCGAAGCGGTCACCGAGCCGGCCGGTGATGAGCAGCGGCACGGCGTAGGCGAGCAGGTAGGCGCTCGTCACCCAGATCACGGAGTTGATGTCCGCGTCGAGCTTCTGGGCGATGGTGGGGGTGGCGACCGACACGATGGTCGAGTCGACGAGGATCATGAAGAACCCGACGACGAGTGCCCACAGGGCAGGCCACGGCTTCTTCTCGGTCGTCCGCGGAGGCGTGACGGTGGTCATCGAGTGGTTTCCTTGCTGTTCGTGGTGGTGTCTGCGGACGCGACGGAGGCGTCCCAGGAGATGTGGCCGGCGGCGATCCGGTCGGCCGTGGCGGCGAGCCACTCGATCTGCGTCGTGAGCATGGCACGCACGTACGACACGTCGAGCCAGTACCGCTCGGGCAGGTCCTTCGCACGGACGACCCCGAGGATCTCGTCCGCCTCGTCGCGCTGGGCCCGGAGTGCGACGGCCCGCGCCCGGAGTGCGGACTCGGCCTCGTCGACCGACAGGTTCTCGATCTCGGCGACGGCCAGGTGGAAGACGGGGTACTCCTCGGCCGGTTCGGCGATCAGCCGGACGAGCCCGTCGTGCAGGGCCGTCCACCCCTCGTCCGTGATGGCGTAGGTGGTGCGTTCCGGACGGTTGCCCGCCCGGTCGGTCCCCACGATCTCGGCGAGGCCGAGCTCCACCAGGCGGCCGACCTGGTGGTACAGGGTGCCGGGCCGGACCTTGACGTTCCGACCGTCCCGTCGGTGCGTCATCGTCTGGAACATCTCGTAGGGATGCGTCGGCCCCTCGGCCAGGAGCCCGAGCGCGGCGAACGCGAGTGGCGTGAGCGACGGCACACGTGCCTCCAGTCCGCTTGTTCGTTGTTGACTATTCGAAGTGGAATATACGCGTTGGAACAGACATGAACAACCGCACAGCAAGGGCCGGTCTGGAGGCCCGTGGCCGTCCCGGCGTGTCGCGCGCGCCCCGTAGACTGGTCGCGTCCCCCCACCCCTGAAGTGCTGGAGAGAACACGTGCCAACGATCGTCGTCGAGGTCATGCCCAAGGCAGAGATCCTCGACCCCCAGGGGAAGGCCGTGGGCAACGCCCTGGCCCGCCTCGGCAAGGCCGACCTGACCAACGTCCGCATCGGCAAGCGCTTCGAGGTGACCGTCGACGGCCCCGTCGACGACGCCAAGCTCGCCGAGGTCCGCGACATCGCAGCCGACGTCTTCTCGAACGCGGTCATCGAGGACGTCGTGTCCGTGACGGTCGAAGGCCAGTGACCCGGATGCGCATCGGCGTCATCACGTTCCCCGGCTCGCTCGACGACCGCGACGCCCAGCGCGCCGTCCGTCTCGCCGGTGCCGACCCCGTCGCCCTCTGGCACGGCGACCACGACCTGCAGGGCGTCGACGCCATCGTGCTGCCCGGTGGGTTCTCGTACGGCGACTACCTGCGTGCCGGCGCGATCGCCGCGAAGGCCCCGATCATGGCCGAGGTCATCGACGCCGCCGGCAAGGGCATGCCCGTGCTCGGCATCTGCAACGGGTTCCAGATGCTGGCCGAGGCCCGTCTGGTCCCCGGAGCGCACACCCGCAACGCGCACCAGCAGTTCATCCGCCGCGACCAGAAGCTCCGCGTCGAGACCACCGCGACCGCCTGGACCTCCGGCTTCAGCGCTCAGCAGGAGATCACCATCCCGCTGAAGAACGCCGACGGCCGCTTCGTCGCGGACGCCGACACCATCAAGCGCATCGAGGACAACGGCCAGGTCGTGTTCCGCTACGTCGGCGTGAACCCGAACGGCTCCATCGACGACATCGCCGGCGTCTCGAACGAGCGCGGCAACGTCGTCGGCCTGATGCCGCACCCCGAGCACGCGACCGAGGCCGGCTTCGGCCCGGACACCCCCGCTGCGATGGCCTCGGGCACCGACGGCCTGACCTTCTTCACCTCCGTGATCGAGCACGCGCTCGTCAAGTGACAGGGAACAACGACACCGTGACGACACCCGTTCGCCCGAAGCCCGACACCGTGCAGGACGCGGCAGCCACCCCCGACAAGGAGCAGCCGTACGACGCGCTGGGCCTGAAGCCGGATGAGTACGCCCGCATCAAGGAGATCCTCGGCCGCCGCCCCACGTCGGGCGAGCTGGCGATGTACTCGGTGATGTGGAGCGAGCACTGCTCCTACAAGTCCTCGAAGAACTACCTCCGTCAGTTCGGCAAGAAGGTCACGCCGGAGATGACGAAGAACCTGATGGTCGGCATGGGCGAGAACGCCGGTGTCGTCGACGTCGGCAACGGCTGGGCGGTGACCTTCAAGGTCGAGTCGCACAACCACCCGTCCTACGTCGAGCCGTACCAGGGCGCGGCCACCGGTGTCGGCGGCATCGTCCGCGACATCATCTCGATGGGCGCCCGCCCCGTCGCCGTGATGGACCAGCTCCGCTTCGGCGCGATCGACCACGAGGACACCGCACGCGTCGTGCACGGCGTCGTCGGTGGCATCTCGTTCTACGGCAACTGCCTCGGCCTGCCGAACATCGGCGGCGAGACCTACTTCGACCCGGTGTACCAGGGCAACCCGCTGGTCAACGCGCTCGCGGTCGGCGTCCTGCGCCACGAGGACCTGCACCTGGCGAACGCCTCCGGTGCCGGCAACAAGGTCGTCCTGTTCGGTGCCCGCACCGGTGGCGACGGCATCGGCGGCGCGTCGATCCTGGCGTCCGACACCTTCACCGAGGGCGGGCCGACCAAGCGTCCGGCCGTGCAGGTCGGCGACCCCTTCGCCGAGAAGGTCCTGATCGAGTGCTGCCTCGAGCTGTTCCAGAAGGACCTGGTCGAGGGCATCCAGGACCTCGGCGCCGCGGGCATCTCCTGCGCCACCTCGGAGCTCGCGAGCAACGGTGACGGCGGCATGCACATCTCGCTCGACGACGTCCTGCTCCGCGACCCGACGCTCACCGCCGAAGAGATCCTGATGTCGGAGAGCCAGGAGCGCATGATGGCGGTCGTCCGCCCCGACAAGCTCGACGAGTTCCTGGCCGTCGTCGGCAAGTGGGAGGTCGAGACCAGCGTGCTGGGCGAGGTCACCGGCACCGGCCGACTCGTCATCGACTGGCAGGGCCAGGAGATCGTGAACGTCGACCCGCGCACGGTCGCCGTCGACGGCCCGGTCTACGACCGCCCGGTCGCCTACCCGACCTGGATCGACGCGCTGCAGGCCGACACCGCTGCCTCGCTCGACCGACCGGCCGACGGCCCCGCGCTGAAGGCACAGTTCCTCAGCCTGCTCGGTTCGCCGAACCTGGCGTCGAAGAACTGGGTCACGAACCAGTACGACACCTACGTGCTCGGCAACACCGCACTGTCCTTCCCCGACGACGGCGGCATGATCCGCGTCGACGAGGAAACGGGCCTCGGTGTCGCCATCGCCACCGACGCGAACGGCCGCTACTGCCAGCTCGACCCGAAGCAGGGTGCCCGTCTGGCGCTGGCCGAGGCCTACCGCAACGTCGCCGTCACCGGTGCCGTCCCCGCCGCCGTCACCGACTGCCTGAACTTCGGCTCCCCCGAGAACCCCGAGGTCATGTGGCAGTTCTCCGAGGCGGTCGAGGGTCTGGCCGACGGCTGCATGGAGCTCGGCATCCCGGTCACCGGCGGCAACGTTTCGTTCTACAACCAGACCGGCTCGACCCCCATCCACCCGACGCCCGTCGTCGGCGTGCTCGGCATCATCGACGACGTCGCCAAGCGCGTGCCGTCCGGGTGGCAGGACGACGGCCACAACATCTACCTGCTCGGCACCACGAGCCTCGAGCTCGACGGCTCCGCGTGGGCCGGCACCGTGCACGGGCACCTGGGCGGGCGTCCGCCGGCGGTCGACCTCGAGCGCGAGAAGGCCCTCGCCGAGCTGCTGTACGCGGCGTCCGGCGAGCAGCTGCTCACCAGCGCGCACGACCTGGCGGACGGTGGCCTGGGCCAGTCGCTCGCCGAGTCGGTGCTCCGCTTCGGCATCGGCGCTCGCGTGGTCCTCGACGAGCTCGAGACCCGCGACGGCATCGACACCGCGACGGCGCTGTTCTCCGAGTCGACCGGTCGCGTCATCGTGACCGTCCGCCGCGAGGACGACGTGCGGTTCCAGGGCATGTGCGACGGCCGGGGCTTCCCGGTGCTGCGCATCGGCGTGACCGACGCGACGTCGAGCACGCTCGAGGTCCAGGGCGCGTTCGAGGCCACGGTCGACGAGCTGCGCGGCACCCACGCCGCGACGCTGCCGGCCCGCTTCGGCGACGTGATCGTCGAGGACGTCACCGAGGGGTACGTCGGCCGCGGGCCGCTCGACTCCGACGGTGCCTTCTCGCCGCGCACCGACGCCTAGGCCCGGATCGCGGATGCCGATCGTCACCCTGCCCTTCGCCGAGCTCGTCGACCGGTTCGGCCCCGTGCCCGACGGCATCGAGCTGGACGTCTGGGACGTCGAGTCGCCGTACGGTCGCCCGGACGACGTCGCGATCACGTTCCTGCCGTTCTACTTCGAGGGGCGGCACCGCTGGCAGTTCGTGCACGACCTGCCCGAGCTCCAGCTGCTGCAGCTGCCGAGCGCCGGGTACGAGCACGCCGTCCCGCACGTGCCCGGTCACGCGCAGCTGGCGAACGGTCGTGGCATCCACGACGACGAGACCGCCGAGCTCGCGGTCGGCCTCGCGCTGACGTCACTCCGTGAGATCTCGGCGTTCCAGGTCGACCGTGCCAACGGCGTCTGGGACGCCCGCGAGACCCGATCGCTCGCCGACCGCCGGGTGACCGTCGTCGGCTACGGGGCGATCGGGTCCGCGATCGCCACCCGGTTCGAGGCGTTCCGCACCGAGGTGACCGTGGTCGCCCGGACCGCTCGCGAGCAGGACGGCCGGCACGTGCACGCGTTCGGCGAGCTGCCCGAGCTGGCTCCGACGACCGACGTCCTCGTGCTCATCGCGCCGCTCACCGCCGAGACCGAACGCCTGGTCGACGCGGAGCTGCTCGCGGCACTGCCGGACGGTGCCCTCGTGGTGAACGTGGCGCGCGGCAAGGTCGTCGACACCGACGCCCTGGTCGCCGAACTGCGGTCGGAGCGGCTGTTCGCGGCCCTCGACGTCACCGACCCGGAGCCCCTGCCCGCCGGACACCCGCTCTGGACGACGCCGAACACCGTGCTCACCCCGCACGTCGGCGGCAACACCGACCTGAGCGTGCCGCGGTCGATCGAGCTGATGCGCAAGCAGGTCGCCGCACTGGCCGAGGGCCGCCCGTTCGAGAACCTGATCGAGTTCTAGCGCGCTGCGGCTCCGAACACGCCGGCGTATCGCTCGCACGCCGCGGTGTCGTCGAGACGCCGCCGAATTCGGGGGCGTCTCGATGACTTCGGGGCGCCACACGAACACGCCGGCGTCACGCGGGCACGAACACGCCGGCGTCACGCGGGCACGAACACGCCGGCGTCAGAGCGGGACGACGCAGGTCGGCGTGCCGACCGGGATCTGCGCGACGGCTTCGCCGGGCACGCCCTCGGCGTCGAGCGGCAGCACGGCGACGGCGTCGGACATCTGGTTCGCCACCAGGACGAACCCGGGCACCCGCGCGAAGTGCCGCGGCCAGACCCCACCGCAGGGCACCGATCCGACGACGGCGAGCCCGCCGTCACGTGCGTCGAGCACCACGAGCAGGTCCCGCCCGCGCACGGCCACGTACACGCGGCCGGCCTCGTCGACCTCGATGTGGCTGAGCAGCGACTCCCCCACCGCACCGTCGAAGGTGGGCACGGCAGCGATCGTCACGAACGACCCGGAGTCGTCGCGGCGCAGGCGGTGCAGACGCCCGTCGAGTTCGCCGGCGACGAGCAGGTCACCGTCGATCCAGGCCATGTGCCTCGGGCCGGCGCCGGGTGTCACGTGGTGCACGCGGAGCGCCTCGATGGTGGGGACCCCGTCGACCGACACCGCGACGCGGAACTCGTGCAGGGCATCGCCGCCGAGGTCGGCGACGAGCACCGTGCCGTCCGGGGTCGCGATCGACTGGTGGGCGTGTGGGCCGTCCTGGCGGTCGTCGTCAGGGCCGGTGGCGTCGGGCAGCACGGCGACCGCGACGGCCTCGGTCGGCACCGAACGCTGGTCGGCGTCCCCGTGCAGCACCACACCGTCGCTGGCGGTCACCGACGCCGCGTGTGACTCGGCCGGCGCGAGGGAGATCGCCGTGACCGTGCCCGAGACGTAGTTCGTGACGACGAGCGTGCCCGAGGGGTCGACTCGCACGTGGCACGGGGCGTCTCCGCCGGCGGGGGCGTCCCACAGGTGTTCGAGTGCGCCACCCTGCAGCCGGAAGGCCGACACGGCGCCGTCGTTCGTCTCGGAGACCGCGTAGACCCGGTCACCGGAGACGGCGAGGAACGAGGGGTCGTCGAGCACCGCGACGGTCCGGGGTGCCGGAACGGCTCCGACCGGTCCGGCGTCGACCAGCGAGATGCCCGTGGCGTTGCCGCCACCGGTCGCCGTGTAGGACCCGATGAGCAGCGTCGGCAGCTCGGCGCTCATTCGTCGCGGCCCGCGATGCGCTCGTGGTGGTGGATGACCTCGGCCACGATGAAGTTGAGGAACTTCTCGGCGAAGGCGGGGTCGAGGTGGGAGTCGGCGGCGAGCGAGCGGAGCCGTGCGACCTGGATCCGTTCGCGGTCCGGGTCGGCGGCGGGCATGCCCGACTCGGCCTTCAGGTGCCCCACGCGCTGCGTGTACTTGAAGCGCTCCGCGAGCATGTGGATGACGGCGGCGTCGATGTTGTCGATGCTCTGCCGGATGCTCCGCAGTTCGGCGACGGCGCTCGCGTCGGCCTCGGACAGGGTGACGTCGTCGTTCATGGTCCGAGCCTACTGGCGGACGTGCAGCGGAACCCGGCCCGCTGCTGCGAGAATGTGCACATGTCGGTCCTGCTGGTGATCTCGGGTGTCTGTGCGGTCCTCGCGGGCCTCATCCACGTGTACATCTTCTTCCTCGAATCGGTCATCTGGACCAGTCCGCAAGCGCGCCGGATCTTCGGCATCGCTTCCGAGACCGAAGCCGTGGCGACCCGTTCGCTCGCCTTCAACCAGGGCTTCTACAACCTGTTCCTGGCGATCGGGGCGATCCTCGGCGTCGTGCTCGTGCTGGCCGGCAACACCGTGAGCGGCTGGACCCTCGTGGTGTTCTCGACCGCGAGCATGCTCGGTGCCGCGGTGATCCTGATCGGCTCGGGTCGCAAGTACGTCAACTCCGCGTTCAAGCAGGGCACGCTCCCCCTGATCGCGCTGCTCTTCGCGCTGCTGGGCTCCACCATCGGCGTCTAGCCCAGCTCACCCTCCCCCGAACTGCGAAAGCGACAGGGTGCCACCGAACATCGGCGGCACCCTGTCGCTTTCGCGGTGCTGACCAGCGGAACCGGCCAGCAGCAACGACCTGCTCTATCCGAGCTTCTCCTCGAACTGCGCCGGCAGCTTGTCGAGCGCCCACTCGATCGCGGCGGTCGTCCCCATCGAGAACGCCGACGACACGTCCTTGTCGTCGAAGACGATCGAGTGTCCGGCCTCGACCGACGGCACCTTCTGGAACAGCTTGTTCGACGAGGCCTCTGACGCGTCGACGTAGATCGGCAGGATCAGCGTCAGGTCGGCGTCGAGCAGGTCGAGGTTCTCGTCGGACAGGTGCACGGAGAACTCCTTGCCGGCCTGCTCGTCGATGGCCTTCGGGATCTCGAAGCCGAGGTTCCGCATGAAGGTCGAACGGCTGTCCGTGGAGGCGTACGCCCCGAAGCCCTCGGAACTGTAGGCACCGACGACGGCCGTCTTGCCCTCGAAGTCCGGGTGCGCCTTGCGTGCTGCGGCGTAGGCGTCGGCGAGGCCGGAGAGCAGCTTCTTGCCCTCGGACTCCTTGCCGAGCGCCTTCGCGATCATGGTCGTCTGCTGCTCGGTCGACGCGAGGTAGTTCGCGCCGCCCTTCGGGATCGCCACGGTCGGCGCGATCGCGGAGAGCTTGTCGTACCGCTCCTTGTCACCCGAGGACTTCACGTCGAGGATGACGTCGGGGTTGAGCTTGAGGATGTCCTCGTAGCTCGGCTCGAGCGTCTGGATGATCTTCGGGGACTTGTCGTACGCACCCTTGAGCCACGGACCGACACCGTCGCCGCCGAACGCGAGCCAGTCGCTCGCACCGACCGGCTGCACACCGAGCTCGAGCGCGGTCTCGGCGTCGCCCCACCCGAGCGCGACGACGCGCTTCGGCGCCGACTCGATGGTGGTGGTGCCGAGGCCGGTCGTGATCGAGACCGGGAACGCGGCGTCGGACGACCCCGTCGACGCCGAGTCGGTCGAGGAGCCGGAGCCGGACGCGCAGCCGGCGAGGACGAGGGACGCTGCGACGACGGCGCCGGCTGCGGCGAGCACGCGTCGGAGACGCAAGGGAGAACGGTTCACGAAGGGTAGCCTAACCTAACGGGGTGCGCAGGAAAACGGCTGGCTAGGCTGGGTGACCGTGGCGTTCACCGATCCAGGCCGCACGCACCTCGCGGTGCTCGGCTCCCCCATCGCGCACTCGCTCTCGCCCACGCTCCACGCAGCGGCCTACGATGCGCTCGACCTGCCCTTCACCTACGGGAGGCACGAGGTCGCGTCCGGCGAGCTCGCCGCGTTCGTCGCGGGGCTGGGTCCGGAATGGCGTGGGCTAAGCCTCACGATGCCGCTCAAGCGCGAGGTGCTGCCGCTGCTCGACCGCACCACCCCGCTCGTCGACGAGCTCGGGGTCGCCAACACGGTCGCGTTCCGCCACGAGGGCTCCACGATCGTCCGAGCCGGTGCGAACACCGACGTGCAGGGCCTCGTCCGCCCGGTCGAGGCACTCGGACACCTGCCCGGCGAGGCCACGGTCCTGGGCGGCGGAGCCACCGCGGCGAGCGCCCTGACCGCTGCCGTGCGGCTCGGGGCATCGCTCGTCCGGGTGTTCGTCCGCGACACCGCGAAGACCCGTGCGCTGGTCGACCTGGCCGTCCGGCTCGGGGTGACACTCGAGGTGCACCCCCTGACCGAACTCGCCGGCACGCACCACGGGTTCGTCCTCTCGACGCTGCCGGGTGGTGCCGCCGACCCGCTCGAGTTCCGTCCGTCGGGGCCGGACGCCGTGCTGTTCGACGTCGCCTACGAACCGTGGCCCACCGTGGTCGCCAGCCGCTGGACCGACGCCGGGGGCCGCGTGCTGAACGGCCTCGACATGCTCACCGAGCAGGCGATCGGGCAGATCCGGTTCTTCCTGACCGGTGACGAGGACGAGCTACTCCCCGACGAGGCCGGGGTCCGCCGGGCGATGCGCACCGCGGTCGACCTGCCCGCCGTCATCGGCAGCTAGCCGACGACGACGACGACCCTGGCGCCCTCGCTCAGCCGCGGGATCGCGCCTCGGCGTCGAGCAGCGCGACGGAGACGTCCCACAGCCGATCGGCCTGGTCAGGATCGAGGGCCCAGGGCAGCACGCCGTGCAGGCCGTCCTCGATCCGCTCCACCACCGCTGCTTCGTGGCAGTCCTCGAAGTACCGGCCCGTGACCCCGTCGAGTTCGGGAGCGGTGGCGAGCAGGACCGAGGTCGCGGCTCCCTGCTCCGGGGACTTCACGGCGTCGGCCGCGGCGATCTTCGTGGCGGCCAGCACCTCCGGGTCCCAGTGCTTCTGCAGCCCGGTCCAGATCCCGCCGGGCATGAGGGCGTTCGCGGTGATGCCGTCGGCGGCCCACCGCCGGCCGGCGGCGACGGCGAACAGCACGTTGGCGGTCTTCGACTGCCCGTACGCGAGTCCGGGCTCGTAGCGACGCCGGCGGAAGAACAGGTCGTCGAACACGACGGGCGAACCACCCTGGCCGCTCGACGACACCGAGACGATCCGTGCCGAACCCGAGGCGGCCAGGGAGTCGTGCAGCCCGAGCGCGAGGGCGAAGTGCCCGAGGTGGTTGGTCGCGAAGTGTGACTCCCACCCGGCGGACGTGTACGACTCGGGCGCGTCCATGATGCCCGCGTTGGCGACGAGCACGTCGAGCGGCCCCGACCACGCTGCGGTGAAGGCCTCGACGGAAGCCGGCCGGTCCAGGTGCAGCTCGACGACGGCCGGCGCTTCCGTCCCCGTCGACCGGGCGATGTCGTCCGCCACCCGTCGGCCGGCATCGACGTCCCGCACCGCGAGCGTCACGCACGCCCCGGCTCCGGCGAGTGCTCGGGAGGTTTCCACGCCGATGCCGGACGCCGCACCGGTGACGATCGCCGTGCGCCCCGTCAGGTCGAGGCCGTCGACGACCTCGGCGGCCGTGGTCCGGTCGCTGAAGCGGGTGAGGTCGCGTGCGGGCATGTGGGCTCCTGTCAGCTGGCGTGGTGCGCAGTCGTCAGGCGACCACGCCGTCCACGTAGAACCATCGTCCCTGCTCGCGGACGAAGTCGCTCGTCTCCTCGAGCGTGCCGCGCTCGTCGTCGGAACGCCACCACGCGCGGAACGTGACGGTGCCGTGGGAGTCGAACGGGCCTCCCGAGGTGGTCGCCAGCACGTCCAACCGGGTCCAGCGCTGGGTCGGGTCCAACTCGAGACCCGCCGGACGGGTGCGCGGATGCCAGGTGAGCAGCAGGTACTCCGGCAGGCCCAGCGCGAAGGCGCTGAAGCGGGAGCGCATGAGCCGTTCCGCGGTCGGTGCGACGGCCCCGGCGTGCAGGGGGCAGCAGCACTCGCCGTAGGGGTTGCCGCTCAGGCAGGGGCAGCGCGTCGTGTCGGTGACCACCGGCCGAACGCTAGTCGACGATGGACAGGGTGACGGTGATGTTGCCGCGGGTGGCGTTCGAGTACGGGCAGATCTCGTGTGCACGCTCGGCCAGTCGCTGGCGCTGCTCCTGCGGGGCGTTCGGGGCGTAGACGTCGAGCTCCACGGCGAGGCCGAAGGCGCCGTTGCCGGTGCCGCCGATGCCGACCTCGGCGGAGACCTCGGCGCCGGTGGTGTCGACCTCGAGCTCCTTGCCGGCGGCGTGCAGGGCACCGAGGAAACACGCGGCGTACCCGGCGGCGAAGAGCTGCTCGGGGTTGGTGCCCTCGCCGCTGCCGCCCATCTCCTTGGGCGGGCGGGTGTCGAGGTCGAGCCGGTCGTCCTCGCTGCGGACGTGCCCGTCGCGGCCGCCTCCGGTGGCGTGGGCAGCGGCGGTGTAGACGATGTCGAGACTCATGGTCCGAGGTCACCGTGCTCGCCTGGACGAATCCTGATCGGCACCACCACGTCGCGGGTGCGGCGGCTCCGGGCGCGGGGCACTCGGGCGTGTCCGGGTGGGGGATGCGGCGCGGGGGCGCCGTGCATCGAGTGAGCAGAAGATGTCGGTCCCCCGCCCGCACCCGACATCTTCTGCTCACTGAACGCAAAGCGCGCGGGCACCCAACATCAGCGCCGGGTAGACATGATTGATGTTCACGCTCGGCTGGCAGGTCTTCCGCCGGCACGTCACGGACGTGCTGGATCCGGCACGCGTCCGTCGTGCCGCCCTGTGGTCCGGCATCGCGGCGGTCGTCGCGCTGGTCGGCATGGCCGTCCTGGAGGCCCGGGTCGACTGGACGGGGACCACTCCGGTCCGCAGCGTGGTCGCGATGGTGCTGCTGGCGCTCGGCGTCGGACTGCTCGCCTTCGCGTGCATCCCGACGTGGCAGCCGCCGGACCCCTCGACGACGATCAACGGTCGGCAGGTGCGGCCCTCGTGGCAGCTCGCCGCGCGGGGAGCCACGCAGCTGTACGTGCAGCGTCGGCCGGTGCCGGTCCTGCCGGAGCACCGCGAGATCGTCCGCACCGACACCGTCCTGCTGCGGCGGGGGCTGATCGGCACGCTCGCCCGCGTCGCACCGTTGCTCGGTTCGGGTCTCGTCGCCGTCCTCGGCGCGTTCGTCCTCGGGGCCGCCAGCGGGTTCCAGGTGCTCTTGATCGCGGTGTACACGATCGGGCTGTCGGAGTACGTCATCCGCCTCGGCCGCTCCGAACGAGCCCGCCTGGCCGCCGAGTCCCTCGAGCCCGCACCCGCACCCGCACCCGCACCCGAGACGCCCGCACACCCCACTTCGTGAGCAGAAGCGGTCGAGTCACTGTGGGGCACTCGACCATTCCTGCTCGCGAAGCGTGAACGGCGCGCCCCGACGCGCACCACTGTCGGCGGCGACGGGCACACTGGGCGCATGTGTGGAAGGTTCGTCGTCTCCGACACCACGGCCGATCTGTTGCCCGAGCTCATGGGCGAGCTCGCCGCCCGGACCGAGCACGTCGACGAGGACACCGGCGAGGTGCACACCGGCCTCGCCCCGAGCTGGAACGTCGCCCCGACCGACCCCGTGTACGCCGTCCGCCAGCGGCACGGCGAACGGGAACTGCCGCAGATCAGCTGGGGCTTCGTGCCGAGCTGGGCGAAGGACTTCCAGAAGCAGCGCCCGAAGCCGATCAACGCCCGCATCGAGACGGTCGCGACGAGCGGCATGTTCAAGCGGGCCTTCGCCACGAACCGCTGCATCGTCCCGGCGCAGGGGTACTACGAGTGGGTCGTGCGCGAGGACGGCAAGGAACCCCACTTCGTGCACGAACCCGGCGGCGCCCTGGCGATGGCTGGCGTCGTCAGCGCCTGGCCCGACCCCACGAAGCCCGAGGGCGACCCGGACAAGTGGCGGCTGTCGCTCGCGATCATCACCCGTGACGCCCACGTCGCCCCGGGCGAGGTCCACGACCGCATGCCGGCGTTCCTGACGCCCGACGGCTACGACGACTGG
Source organism: Curtobacterium sp. MCLR17_055 (assembly GCF_003234305.1). Taxonomy (NCBI): domain Bacteria; kingdom Bacillati; phylum Actinomycetota; class Actinomycetes; order Micrococcales; family Microbacteriaceae; genus Curtobacterium; species Curtobacterium sp. MCLR17_055. Next base: position 52,666 of record NZ_QKSX01000011.1, on the reverse strand, counting down.
CTCGGCGGCGACCTCCGGTCAGACGACCTGCTGGCCCTGCTCGACCACGAGTCGCTGGCGGTGGCCGCGGGCCTGGAGCAGTACGAGGTCTCCCGCACGGTGAACAGCGTGCGGAACGACGGACCGCAGCTCATCGCGCCCGTCGCGTAGACGGTCGCGCCCCGCGCGCTGACAGGAGGCCCGGATCACCGCAGCGGGTCTGCTGCGGTGATCCGGGCCTCCAGTCCGGTGCCCTGTTACGGACGTGCGCTGCGGCGGATGCCCGGCGCGACGCGGACCGCGATCCGGCGTCGGGTCACCAGGAGCACGCCCGCCAGCATGAGCGCGAGTGCCGCGAGCCCGAGGCCGACCAGCCCGGTCACGCCCGTGAAGGCGAGCTCGGTGCCGTGGACGACCGCGGCGAGCCCGGTCGGGAACCGGACCGTGACGGTCGCGCTGACCGTCTGTCCCGCACTGTCGGTGATCTCGTAACCGACGAAGGTGGTTCCGGTGAACCCGCTCTCAGGGATGAAGACGACCCGGCCGTCGCGGATGGTCCACGTGCCCTGGTCGGCGACGACCACACGGTCGGTCGGTGTGCCGGACTCGGGGTGGAGCAGGTGCAGCGTGCCCGGCTCGAACGTGGCACCGCCGGAGGCGGAGTCGTTGTCGAGCGGATCCACGACGACCCGGTGTCCGACGATCCCGGTGGCGGAGTCGTCGGCGGCGACCGCCGCGGCGACCACGGTCATGGTCGCGGTGGCGGTGGCCGTCTGCCCCGAGGCGTCCGTCACCGTGTAGGTGAAGGTGTCCGTGCCGGTGAAGCCGGCGGCCGGGGTGTAGACGTACGCGCCGTTCCGCTGGATCGTCACGGTGCCGTGGGCGGGCTTCCGGGCCGGGGCGGCGGTGAGGCCGGTGCCCTGGTCGTCGGCGAGCAGGCCGTGGCGGGCGTCACGGGTGACGGGCGTGCCGGACACGGTGCGCCCGGAGTCGTCCGCTGCGGCGATGCCGACCGTGATCGTGACGGTGGCGTCGACCTGCTGCTCCATCGAGTCCTGCGCACGGTACGTGACGGTGTCGGTGCCCGAGAAGCCCTTCGCCGGGGTGTAGACGAACGTGCCGTCGGCGGCGATGGAGGCCGTGCCGTGCCGGGCCTGACCCACCGCGACGACCGTCAGGGCGTCACCGTGGTCGTTGCCGAGCACGCCGTGGCCGGCGACCCGGACCGTCTTGCCGGCCGTGGTCGTGGCCTTGTCGTCCTTCGCGGCCGGGGCGACGTCGATGACGACGCGCGCGAACGCCGCGGTGCCGTCGGCGTCGTTGGCCGAGTAGGTGAACCAGTCACGACCGGACCAGTTCGACGTGGGCGTGTAGACGTACGAGCCGTCCTTCTCGAGCGACAGTGTGCCGTTGAACGGCTTCGTCTCCATGGCGGCCCAGAGCCCACGACCGGAGTCACCGACCAGCACGCCCTTGTCGGCGGTCATGCGCATGCTGCGGTTCGTCGACATGGTGTGCCAGTGGTCGACCGCGGCGACGCCGACGACGACCGTGACCGTCGCGGTCGAGGTCCGTCCGGCGCCGTCGGTCACCGTGTACTCGAACGTGTCCGCGCCGGAGAAGCCCTTCGCCGGGGTGTAGACGAGCGAGCCGGGCTCGGTGCCCTCGGTCACGGTGCCGTGCTCGGCGCGGCCGTGCGCGGTGACGGCGAGACCGGTGCCGCGGTCGTTGCCGGTCAGGGTCGCGCCGCTGATCGGCAGCGCGGTGTTCGCCGCGGTGCGCAGGGCGTCGGCGACCGCGGTCGGCGTGACGGTCACGGTGACGGTCGCCGTCGCGGTGCCGCCGGTCGGGTCGGTCACCGTGTAGGTGAACGTGTCCGTGCCGGAGAACCCGTCGGCGGGCGTGTACGTGACCGAGCTGGCACCGGTCGGGCCGCCGGTTGCACCGCCGGTTCCGCCGGCCGTCGTGCTGCCCGTGATCGTCGCGGTGCCGTGGCCGGGCTTCGAGACCGCGGTGACGGCGAGCTTCGTGCCCGAGTCGTTGCCGGTGACGGCGACGTCGACCGCGGTCGCGGCGCTCGTCGTCGCGGTGTCCGCGGCGGCCTTCGGGGCGACGACGATCGTCACGGTGCCCGTGGTGGTCCCACCGGAGCCGTCGGTGACCGTGTAGTCGAACCCGTCCGGGCCGGAGTAGCCCGGCTCGGGCTTGTACGTGTACGAGCCGTCCTCGTCGACCGTCACGTCACCGTGCGAGGGCTTCGTGTGGTCGGTGACCGCCAGGTCGGTGCCCTTCGCACCGTCGAGCAGTCCGGTGCCGGCCGGCACGGTGGTGGTGGCGTCGGCCTCGGCCGAGGTCGACCCGCCACCGGCGACCGGGGTGACGGTGACCGTCACGGTGCCGGTGTTCGTGGTGCCCGACGGGTCCGTCACCGTGTAGGTGACGGTGTCCGTGCCGGAGAAGCCGTCCTTCGGTGTGTACGTGATCGTGCCGTCGTCGTTGCGGGTCGCGGTGCCGTTCTTCCCGTCGGTGACGGACACGACCGTCAGGCCGGTGCCGTGGTCGTTGCCCGTCAGGGCGCCGGAGGTGACCGTGGTGCTGCCGCCCGCCGCGACCGTGATGGTGTCGGGCTCCGTGCCGGGGCGGACCGTGATGGTGACGGTGCCGGTGGTGGTGCGGCCGGCAGGGTCCGTCGCCGTGTAGGTGAAGGTGTCCGTGCCCGAGAAGCCGTCCTTCGGCGTGTACGTGTACGAGCCGTTCGCGGCGAGCTCGACCGTGCCGTGTGCGGGCTGCTGGTCGACGGCCGCGGTCAGGCCGGTGCCCCGGTCGTTCGCGAGCACGCCGTCGCCCTTCGCGACGATCAGCGTCGAGCCGGCCGTGGCGGTGGCGGAGTCGGCCGTGGCGCGGGGGCCGACGACGACCGTGACCGTGCCGGTGGTGGAGCGACCTGCTCCGTCGACCACCGTGTAGGTGAAGGTGTCCGTGCCCGAGAAGCCGTCGGCCGGGGTGTAGACGACGCGGCCGGTGGCACGGTCGAGGGTGACGGTGCCGCGGGCGGTGCCGGTCTCGCCGGTGCCGGTGCCGGTCTCGCCGGTGCTGTTGCCGGTGCCGCTGCCGGCGGCCCCGCCTGCGGTCACGTCGGTCACGGTCAGCCCCGTGCCCCGGTCGTTGCCGGTCAGGGTGGCGGCGTCAATGGTCAGCGCCTCGTCGGCCCGGGTCGACACCGTGTCGGCGGTCGCGACGGGTCGCACGGTGATCGTGACGGTCGCCGCACCGGTGGTGACACCGCTGCCGTCGGTCACCGTGTAGGTGAACGAGTCGGTGCCGGACGCTCCGGCGGTCGGCGTGTACTCGACCGAACCGTCCGCTGCGACGACGGCCGTGCCGTGGGACGGGCCGGTGACGATCGTGGTCTCGAGGTCCGAGCCACGGTCGTTGGCCTGCACGTCGATCGTCACCGGGGTGCCGGCGTCCGTCGACGCGGTGTCGGCACCGATGGTCGGGTTGACCGTGATGGTGACGGTCGCGGTGCTCGGCGAACCGGAGCCGTCGACTGCCGTGTACGTGAACGCGTCGGGGCCGGAGTAGCCCTCGGCCGGCGTGTACGTGAAGGTGCCGGTGGCCTTGTCGAGCGTCAGCGCACCGTGCGAGGGGGACGTGTTCGACGCCACGGTGAGCCCGGTGCCGGAGTCGTTGCCGAGCACGCCGGTCGCTCTGGTGCCGGCGGTGGCGGTGCCGCCCGCGGCGACCTTGACGGTGTCGTCCTGTGCCGCAGGGGCGACCTGCACGGTCACCGTGACGGTGTCGGTCCCGCCGCTGCCGTCGGTCACGGTGTACGTGAAGGAGTCGGTGCCGGAGAACCCGGCTGCCGGGGTGTACGAGTACGAGCCGTCCGGACGCACCGTCGCCGAGCCGTGGGCGGGGGCGCTGCTGCCGGTGACCGTCAGGCCGGCGCCCAGGTCGTTGTCGAGCACGTTGCCGGTCGTCGACGACCCGGCCGTCGCGGTGACGGCATCGGCCGTCGCGGTCGGCAGGACGGTGAGCCGCACCGTCGCGGTGACGGTCGCGCCCGAGCCGTCCTTCGCGGTGTACGTGAACGAGTCCGGGCCGGAGTACCCCTTGTCGGCGCCGTAGGAGAACGACCCGTCGGGGCCGATCTTCACCAGACCGTGCGACGGCCGACCGTGACCGGTGAGGGTCAGGTCCGACCCGCGGTCGTTCGTCAGGACGCCCTCCGCGGCGTTCACCGTGAGCACGGTGCCCGCGTGCACGCTGTAGGCGTCGTCGGAGCCCTTCGGTGCGACGGTGACGGTCACGGTGCTGGTCGAGGTCTGCCCGGAGGAGTCCTTCGCCGTGTACTGGAACGTGTCCGAGCCGGAGAACCCGCCGGCCGGGGTGTACGTGTACGAGCCGTCGGCGGCGACCGTGGCGGTGCCGTGCGCCGGCGTCGTGTTCGAGACCACGGACAGGCCGGTCCCCTGGTCGTTCGCGAGCACGCCCGAGGATGCGGGCACCGACAGCGCCGTGCCGGTGGGGGTCGTGGCGGTGTCGCTGCTGGTGGTGACGTGTGTGGCTTTCAGCGTGTTCGTGAAGGTGACCAGGAGGTCCGTGCCGTCCGCGGTGGTCGCTGCCGGGAACGTGAAGGTCCCCGTCGTGCCCGTGCCGCTGGCGACGACCGCGTCGCTGTTCAGGTTCACGGCCTTCCACGTGGTCGTGTAGTTCGACAGGTCGGTGGTCCCCACCGCCGTCTGGCGGGCGGTGTAGGTCTTGTTCGGGGTCGACAGGACCGCGCCCGCCTTCTGGGGCTGCGTGCCGGCGGCCGTGCCGTTGGTGGTGGCCGTGTTGCCGGTCGAGACGCCGCCCCCGGTCACCGCCAGACCGAACTGGTCGGACGGACTCCACCGCTGGTCGACGCTCGACTGCGCCGCCAGGGTGTTGGCGTAGTTGCAGGACGCCAGGTCGCTCGGCGAGTAGCCGTTCGCGATCGTGAACGTGCTGACCTGCGCGCCCGAACCCGGATCGATCTTGTACATCGTGGAGCCGACCGACGCGAACAGGTAGCCGTCGGACGAGAACGCGATGCCGGGGCTGCCGCTCGTGCTCGCGTCGATCGGCAGGGTCGCGACCTTCGAGGTGGTCAGAGCCGTGGTGCCCGCGGTCGTCGGGACCGTCTCGGTGTCAACGCGACGGATCTCGTTGCCGGTGACGACGAACAGCAGCCCGCGGGTGCTGAACGCCATGTCACCGTTCTTGTTGGTGAGCAGGTTGCCGATGGTGCCGACCTGGCCGATCTTCGCGCCGGTCTTCGTGTCGTACGCACCGAGGTACGCGGGGTTCGCGCCGCTCGCGTAGTAGTAGATGCCGGTCGCCGGGTTGATCGCACCACGGAGCAGCTGGTGGCTGCCGTTCGGGTCCGCGTCGGTCACGTCGGCGATCCGGGCATCGCTCACCGCGTTGTACCCGGTGATCGTGTTGCCGTTGTTGATCGACGCGTACGCGGCGACACCGTTGCGGGCCACCGCGAGGGCGTTGTCGCCCGGTGCCATGCTCGTGACGTTCGTGACGGCACCGGTGGTGGCGTCGATGGCGGCGAGCTGGTTCGCGGCGGTGTTGATGCCGTACAGCGTGTTCTGGTCGCAGGCGAGCGCGCCGGCTGCGGCGGCGGGGTCGGCCACGACGGCCTGGGTCAGACCGACGCCGGCGAGGAGCGCGGCGCCGAGCATGGCGACGGCGCGCAGGCCGGGACGGCTTCTGGGCACAGCGGTGCCCGGGTTCGTACGCTGCATGATCACTTTCGGGTCGAGACGATGCGGGCACCGACACCGACCGGAGGATCAGGGAGAACGGTCGTTGGCGCCAGGTTGATCCTGGCAGTTCCTCGTGTTCGGATGGGGACAATCCGGGTCCCCAATAGGGGGGACCACTCGTTCAGGGGGTACGCGGCGGTCCGGCACGTCTCGGTCCGCCGTTGCGAGCCGTTCGCGCCCCGGGCGCACGGAAGAACCCCCGCCGGCAGGCCGGCGGGGGTTCGAGGATCAGCGAGCGATCAGCAGTGGATCACGCGGTCGGACGGATCACGTCCGGCAGCAGCACGTGCAGGCGCTCGGACAGACGCGCCTTCGCCTCGTCGAGCGAGCGGAAGTCCCCGACGTACTCACCGAAGGTGTCGGAGACGAAGAAGTGGGTGCCCTGACGGTCGACGGTGCCGCCGTAGTAGCCGCCGTAGTTCGCGACCCACAGACCGGTGTCGGCCTGGGCCCACGAGATGCGGACGGGGGCTGCCTGCACGGGAGCCACGACCTGGGCCTCGATCTCGGCGATGACCTCGATCGTCTGGGTGTCCAGGGTCACCTCGGCCTGCTGGCGGTGGGCGACGGTCGTGCTCATGGTGCTGCTCCTTCGTGCTGTGCTGCGTACTGGGTGGTGCCGGTGGTTCCGGGTGGTGCGGGCGTCGCGATCGACGCCGGTGGAGCTGGTGTCCGTCGTCGTCACTCGACCGGCCGGATGACCGGCGGGAGCATGACGTGCAGCTGGTCCTCGAGCTTGGTCTGCGCCTCTTCGAGGGAGGAGAACTCGCCCACGACGAGCCCGAAGGTGTCGGAGGCCACGTAACGGTCGTCGCGCTTGTCGACGCTGCCGCCGAAGTACCCGCCGTAGCCGGCGATCCACTCGCCCTGGTCTTCCTGCACCCAGGTGACCTTGGCGCGCTTGGGGCGCGAGGAGAGCGCTGCATCGGCCTCGAGGATCGCGATGGTGTCCACGGTGTCGGTGTCGAGGGTGACCTCGGCCTGCGTCGCGTTGTTCACGGTGATGCTCATGTCGCTCTCCTTCACGATCCGGGGTACATCTGCTGACACCAGAACGCTACGAGAAGTGCCGAGGGGATCGCCAGCCAGGCCCGTCGATTCACGGGTTTCGTCAATGCCGTCAATCGGGCAGCCCCGGATTTCCGGGCAGGTGCGTCGCACTTCCGGGGTACAGCGCCAGGATCGGGGTACTCGTTTTCCGGATCGCCGGGATCGGGGGACGAGATGGTGCGGACACCTGCCTGGAGGCGCGACTCGCTAGCGTCGGCACGTGACCTCTGACAAGCCCCGCGTCGACGACCGCGCCCCGGCCACCTGGCGCAGCCGTCGGTTCGCGACGGGGCTGGCGATCGCCTACGGCGTCGCCCTGGCGCTCGTCGGGTTCTGGGGCTCCCCCGTCGACGCCGCAGGGGCCCCGTGGCTCACCCGTGTCCTCGCTGCCGCGCACCGGCACGGCCTGCCGGAGCGCATCGACTACGCCACCGTGGAGTCCCTGGCGAACGTGGTCTACTTCGTGCCGCTCGGCCTGCTCGTGGTGCTGCTCGCCGGTGCCCGCTGGTGGTGGGCCGCCATCGCCGCGGGGCTCGTCGTCAGCACGTGCATCGAGACCGGTCAGGCACTGTTCCTGCCCGCCCGCACCGCGACCATCGACGACGTCGTCGCCAACGGCGTGGGGGCACTCCTGGGGGCCGTGGTGGGTGTGCTGCTGCTCAGCCGTGCAGCTCGGCGTCGCTGAGTACGATCTCCGGACACGAAGAAGCCCCCGGAGCAGATGCTCCGGGGGCTTCGTTCAGTGCGTTGAGACTCAGACGGACTCGCGCTGGCGGCGGACCGAGCCGCGGACCAGCAGGAGGCCACCGCCGAGGACGACTGCGCCGCCGGCGACCCAGAGGGCCAGGGCGGAGACGGTCGAACCCGTGAAGGCCAGCGTGCCGTCGGTGCCGTTGCCAGCGCCGGCTGCGGGAACCGCAGCAGCGTCAGCCGGGGCGACGGTGAAGGCCGCGAAGCCGACGACGCCCGAGGTGGCGCCGGTGGCGGTCAGGTTGTAGGTACCCGAGGCGCCCTGGGGGAACGTGACCTTGACGACGAGCGAGCCGTCCGAAGCGGCCGTGTAGGTCTTCGAGACGGTCGTGGTCGGCAGCGCGCCGAGCGTGACCGCACCGGCACCGGTGACCTGGACGTTGACGGTCTCGTTGTCCTGGAACGCACCCTCGGTGAAGTTCACCGAAGCGGTGCCACCGGCAACGGCGGTGCCGGAGACGGAGACGTCGGAGTCAGGCGTGTAACCGGCGGCGTTGGCGACGGCCGGAGTGGCGAGCAGTGCGGCGCCAGCCAGCACCACCGCTGCGATGAGCTTCTTCATGAATGGTTCCCCTAAAGATCTGAAAATCCAGACCCTGACACCCAGAGCCCGCTGTTCGCCGGTGGTTGACCCCAGCCACAGAAATGGCGGTTGTTATGGCGAAGTTGTCTCAATCTAGCGGAGTTTCCCAGCTTGATACCAGATCACGTGGATTTTGTTCATTGGTCGACGTGTGTTCATCCACGTCCGCTGCCCGTCGCCCGGCTCTACCGTCGGTCCATCGAGGCTTCACACACCCGAAACCCCAGTTGAGAGGCCCCAGCGGTGTGAACCAGAGCACGCTGTGCGTCCGATCAAGGGCCTTTGCACCCGGACAGGTTGGCGCGTTGCCCCTCGGAGTGGGGGCGTACCCTCGGTTCGCTTTGCGGAGGTTCCGTTGTCAGCCCGCGGCAAGCGGCTGCTCGCAGTCGAACGTGAGGGGCTTCGTCTCGGTCTGCCGCACGCCAGGAGTCGAGTTCGCCTGCACCCCCGCCTTCGCGTACTTCGCCTCGCCGAGGAACGCGACGCGGTAGGTCAGGCTCTCGCCGGGGGCGAGCAGGGTCTGCAACTGGGCCACGGGGTGCCCGCCGTCGGTCGCTGTCTGCACCGGAACGGTCTTGCCGTCCTTCGTGGCCCCGAGGAAGATCGCGTTCTCCGGTGCATAAGCGGCGAGGAGCGTCTTGATCTTGCCCGGCTCCACGCCGAAGTCCCCACCGCCGGTGACGTACTCGGGGAGGCTCGTTGCCGCATCGGCCGGTGCCGTGTTCTTGATGGTGATCTGGACGACGGACGTCGGACGCCCGTCCTTCCGGCACACAGAACTGCCGACCGAGACGCGCTTCTGGAGGTAGTAGTCCATCTTCGCGCCGGTGCCGTCGTTCAGGTAGACGGCGAACTGGCTTGAGTCCGTGGTCGCCGTCGGCAGCTCTCCAGCGACCGGTGTCCCACTGAGCCGGCCCTGCTCCGCCTTGTCGACGCTCCAGAGGCGAAGCCGGCCCTCATTGGAGCTCTGGGTCAGCGCCGACACGAAGGCCTTCGTGTCGAACCCGCCCGACGCGACCTTGTCGAACACCGCGCTGGCGGCGGACGCGAAGAACGCGTCTTGCACGACCGGGTCGGGGTACTTGGCGTACACGTCGCTCAGCAGCAGCTGGACGGCATTGTCCGCGGTCAAGGTGTCGCCGGTCGGCAGCTGCACGGGGCCGGTCGCCCTGAGCAGGTAGCTCAGCGTCACAGGATCCATGGCGAGCACGCCGTCGACCTGCTGCCCGAACCGCTGCTTCCACATCTCCCGAGCGAGCTTCGCCGACACGTCGAAGCGCGGCGTGAGGGTGACGTCCTGCATGTACTCGCCCGTGATGTCCCCGTAGAGCCCACGCGTGTCGGCGGTCAGCGGCAGCACCGGCTTGTCGTAGGGTCCGAACGACGCCCCTGACGCTTGACTGCCCAAGCTGATTGCTCCGTCCTTCGCCTGCAGGAGCGCCACGGCACCGGGGATGCCCCCGCCCGCACGCAACTCGGCGTTGTTCTGGAACAGCAGCAGGTAGTCCCGGTCCCCGTCGTGACCGAGCATGGCCGGCGCGAGCTGCACGATGCGGTTCGCCGCCACCGCCTGCTCGGAAGCTGACGACAGCGCGTTCCGCAGCTGTCCCACGGCGGTGGTGACCGGCGACAGCGTTCCGCTGGTGTCGATCCGCGCCGCGTCGGCACGAGCCTGCTCGAGTGTCTTCGTGGCCTCGGCGACCGCCGGCTGCGCGTCCTCGATCGGCTGGAGATTGATCTTGCCGTTCTTCGGCGCGAACGCATCCGACCCGAGGCCGTCGATGACGCCGGCGACGGGACTGACGGCATCGCTGGCGACGTCGTCGACGATCACCGAGATGTCGCGCACGGCCCGCAGGTTGGTCCCGAAGAAGGGTACGGACTGTGCCGCACCCCAGACGGGGTCGCCGGTCAGTGATCGAGCCGACGCTGCCTCGTCTTCGAGGTGCCTCGCCGTCTTCTGGGCGGCGGCGGTGTCACCGCCGGTCAGCTGCGACCGGAGGGTGTCGACGTCCCCGACAGCCCGCTCCAGGTGCCCCTTTGCGAGCATGCCGCGGACACCGACCCAGGCGACGGCGAGGATCAGCAGCAGGACAAGGGCGAGGACGACCCACAGGACGATCCGGGCCCTGGACCCCCGGCGTACTGCAGTGCGTCGCGACTCGGGCTGGTCGGACATGAGGCGATCCTACGGTTCCGCGCGCCCGACACCCGTCACTGACGGACGGAGTCCGCGTGTTCGCGGTACCAGTCGATCGTGGTGCGGAGCCCGTCCTCGAGGCCGATCTGCGCCGTCCATCCAGCGTCCGCCAGCTTCGACACGTCGAGCAGCTTCTGCGGGGTGCCGTCCGGCTTGGTGGTGTCCCAGACCGTCTCGCCCTCAAACCCGACGATCTTGCCGATCGTCTCGGCGATCTCCTTGATCGTGACGTCCGACCCGGTGCCGACGTTGACCTGGTCAGGACCGTCGTAGTGCTCCATCAGGTGGAACACCGCTGCCGCCATGTCGTCGACGTGCAGGAACTCACGACGGGGCGCCCCGGTCCCCCAGTTCTCAACGGTCCGTGCGCCGCTGCGAGCGGCTTCGTCGTACCGGCGGATGAGCGCCGGCAAGACGTGGGACCCGGTCGGCGAGAAGTTGTCGCCCGGACCGTAGAGGTTGGTCGGCATCGCCGAGATCCACGGGCGGCCGAACTGCCGGCGGACGGCCTGCACCTGCAGGATGCCAGCGATCTTGGCGATGGCGTACGCGTCGTTCGTCGGCTCGAGGTGGCCCGTGAGCAGTGCGTCCTCGTGGATCGGCTGCTCGGCCATCTTCGGGTAGATGCAGGACGAGCCGAGGAACACGAGCCGTTCGACACCGTGCTCCACCGCGGCATCCATCACGTTGACCTGGATCTGCAGGTTCTCGCTCAGGAAATCGTGCGGGTACGTGTTGTTCGCCATGATCCCGCCCACCTTGGCGGCGGCGAGCACGACGTGCTTCGGCTTCTGGTCCGCGAAGAAGGCGAAGACCGCGCCGCGGTCCTTCAGGTCGAGCTCGGACGAGGTCCGTCCGACCACGTCGGTGAATCCCTCCGACTCGAGCTTGCGCCAGACCGCCGAACCCACCAGGCCGCGGTGCCCCGCGACGTAGACGCGGTCAGCTCGATCGATCGGACCGGGGGTGAAGTCGGTCGTGGTCATCAGGAACCCCAGCTCTCGAGACGAACGGTGTCGATCCAGGGACGGCCCTCGTGCTCGAGGGCGGAGATGTCGGCGTCGACCATGATCCTCGCCAGCTCGGCGGTGTCGACGGTCGCCTCCCAACCGAGCTTCTCCTTGGCCTTCGAGGCGTCGCCGACGAGGGCGTCCACCTCGCTCGGTCGCAGGTAGCGCTCGTCGAACCGGACGTGGTCTTCCCAGTTCAGCCCGGCGTGCGAGAACGCGGTGGTGAGGAAGTCCTTGACCGTGAAGTCGCCACCGGTCGCCAGCACGAAGTCGTCCGGCTCGTCGACCTGCAGCATCCGCCACATGCCCTCGACGTACTCGGCGGCGTACCCCCAGTCGCGGACGGAGTCGAGGTTGCCGAGGTACACGTGGTCCTCGAGGCCAGCCTTGATCCGAGCGACCGCGCGGGTGATCTTCCGGGTGACGAACGTCTCACCGCGACGCGGTGACTCGTGGTTGAACAGGATGCCGTTGACCGCGAACATCCCGTAGGCCTCGCGGTAGTTCCGGGTCACCCAGTAGCTGTAGACCTTCGCGGCGCCGTACGGAGAACGCGGCCAGAACGGCGTCTCCTCGTTCTGCGGCGGCGGTGTCGCGCCGAACATCTCGGAGGAGGACGCCTGGTAGAAGCGCGTGTGGATACCGGACACGCGGACGGCCTCGAGCATGCGCATCGTGCCGACACCGGTCACGTCACCGGTGTGCTCCGGCTCGTCGAACGACACCCGCACGTGTGACTGCGCCGCGAGGTTGTAGACCTCGTCGGGCTTCAGCTCGCTGAGCAGGCTGACCAGCCGCGCGCCGTCACCAAGGTCCCCGTAGTGCAGGAACAGCTTGGCATCGGGGTTGTGCGGGTCCACGTACAGGTGGTCGATCCGCGAGGTGTTGAACGTGGACGCACGACGGATGAGTCCGTGCACCTCGTACCCCTTCCGGAGCAACAGCTCGGCCAGGTACGAACCGTCCTGCCCGGTGATGCCCGTGATGAGCGCGCGCTTGGTCAATCGTTCCCCGATCCCGTGGATGTGTCCGTCCGACGCCCCTGCGCCAACCCCTGCAGCAGTTGAGCATATGTGTCGAATGATGCGCGGCTCGACAAGCGCTCGTCTCGGAAACGCCGACCTGATCGGCCCATCTCCACAGAGCGAAGGCTGTCCCCACCGAGCATCTCCGCTGCTGACAGTAGTGCCTGAGGATCACCCGCAGGCACAGAAGTTCCGCCTCCGGAAAGGAGGATCTCGCTCTCGGTGACGCTGCCAGGGTCAGTTGCCGCAATCACCGGAAGGCCGGTGCTGAAGTACGACGTGAGCTTGCTGGGGACTGCCATACCGGCAACCCCGGGCCTCTCGTTCACGAGGAGGACATCGGCGGCAGCCAGCGCACGGCGAAAGGCGTCGTCCGACAGTGACGGAAGCATCCGTAGTGCTTCGACGCCCGTCGCCGCCTGCTCGAGCATCGTGCGCTGGTTCCCGTCGCCCAGCAGGACGAAGCGAACACGACTGCCTTGCTCAGAGGCGAGCCGCGCGGCCTCCACAACGTTCTCAAGCCCTTGCTTGACGCCCATGTTCCCCGCGTGAAGGACGATGATGTCGTCGTCGGCCCACCCGAGTTCCTTGCGCGACGAGACACGGTCGACAACCTCGATCTCCTCGAGGTGTGACCAGTTCCGGACAACGGTGACCTTGCTGGGCAGGACGTTCATCCGCTCCACCACTGTGTCTCGGAATCGCTCATGGATGACAACGACGCCGTCGGCCCGTCGAAGGAGCCACCCTTCGAGCCGCGCGACCGCTCGCGCCATCAACCCGGGACGCTCACCGAGCTCATCGAGGCCCAACGAATACAAGTCCTGAACCCAGATGACCACGGGCACCCGGGTGAACAGCCGCGAGCGGACGAAGCTGATCGCGCTCGACAACAAGGCCGGCGACACGAGGACCAATACGTCGGGTCGCCCGAAGCGGGTCGTACTCGTGACGATCCCGAAAGAGACCTCGGAGAGCGCCCGAGCTAGCCCGCCGGGCTTCGACGGCAAACGGTGCCGAAAACGCTCGATGCGAACGCCCGCACGTTCCTCACGTGTGTGACGCCCGGGAGCTCCGTCGAACCGCCACTGCGGGTAATGCGCATGCGCCGTGAGCACCCGGACGCGTCCTCCACGACGCACCAGGTCCTCTGTGAGGCCAGTCGAGTACGGCGCGATCCCGGTGGTCTCCGGGGCGAAGTTGATGCCGATCAGCAGAACCGACAGGGGACTCGTCACCGGGTGAACATAACAGTCGCGCGGCTTCGATCTCGCGTGGAAAGCACGATGTCGAATCGAGAGACACTTCAGGACGCCTGCTGTGTCCGGCTACCCTGTGCCTTGTCAACTCGAAAGAAGGTTCGCAATGGCGCGAGTCCTGATCATGCAGCCGTACGTCCCGTCGTACCGAGTTCCGCTCTTCACCGAACTCGCGACGCGCCTTCTAGAGCAGGGACACGAGTTGGTGATCGCAAGCGGTGAACCCACCGGGTCGCAGGCAGACCGGCATGACAGCGCCTCCCTGGAGGGGGTTCAAGAACGTCTCGTGCGCACAACCTCCCTGAAGATGGGACCGATTCACTTCCGCTTCGGTTGGGGACGGAGCGCGTGGCGCGACGCAGATGTCATCGTCGCCGAGCTCGCTGCCGGGTCTTTCACCACGTACGGGGCGCTGATGCAACGTCGGCGACCCGTCGCGGTGTGGGGTCACGTGGACGCCTTCGTCCAACCGGACATCGCACTTGCCCGCGCACTCCGGCGGTGGCAGGCGCGCTCGTCATCCCGGGTGCTCGCCTACACAGAGCGAGGTACGACGCTCGCTCGCCGTTGGGGGGTCCCCGCGGACAGAGTGACCAACCTCAAGAACACTGTCGACACAACGGATCTGAGTCATGCGATCGAGCAGCGACGCTCGATCGACCCGCTATCCATTCGCGAGCGTCTCGGGCTGGGTCGCGGGCCAGTGTTCGCGATGATCGGAGGCATCGACGAGAGCAAGCGCGTCGATCTCGTTGTCGCAGCGCTCGATCTCCTTTGGCAGACGCGTCCGTCAGTCCAGTTGCTGGTAGGCGGCCGAGGTGAGCTCGAGCCCGAGTTCAAGCGCTCGCGCGACCGCGGCCAGGTCCGGATGCTCGGGTACGTCGAAGCCGCGGCGAAGGCGGACATCGCGCGGGTTGCCGTCGCCCTCCTCAACCCTGGCCGGGTCGGTCTGGTGGCGGTCGAAAGCATGGCCATGGCGCTCCCGATCATCACGACGCGAGGGACTCGGCACGGACCGGAGTTCGACTACCTCGACCCGGGAACGGACTGCCTGGTGTGTGCACCAGAACCGGCGGCGCTCGCGGAGGCTATGACCTCGCTGGCTGACCATCCAGAGGCCGCAGATCGGCTCGCCTCCGCAGTCGCCGCCAAGAGTCCGGCCTTCGCCCTGGCGGGCATGGTGGACCGGTACACCGACGCGATCAACTCGCTGCTGCAAAGCATGAAGACGAGATCTGGTCGCCCTAGGATGTGACGAGACGAGGTCGCTCCTCGCATCCAGAGGGAAATCCGGGACTCATGGCAGGGGACGTCGTGCGCGTCATCAAGCTCAAGGCTGCGCCAGGAGAGCGAAGCACGTGGGGCCGCTCGAAGTTGGCTGTCTACGCGTGGGGGGTCGCGGAACTGCTCTTCGTGACCAATCCCTGGCAGATCTCGTCCCAAGTCCGAGTGAAAGTTCTCCGGGCCTTCGGGGCCGAGATCGGCGACGGAGTGATCTTCCGACCCAGGACACGAGTGCGGTTTCCTTGGAAGCTCCACATCGGTCCCGACAGTTGGATCGGGGAAGGTGTCTGGTTCCACAACCAGGACCACATCCACATCGGCAACGATGTAGTGATATCCCAGGAGACGTTCCTCACGACCGGGAGCCACGCGCACCGGCGCGACATGAGTCTGATCACCAGACCCATCGTCATCGAACCCGGCGTCTGGGTGACCTCGCGTTGCATGGTCGTCGGCGGCGCTGTCATCGGTACCTCGAGCCTCATCAAACCCATGAGCCTCGTTGAGGGACACGTCCCCGCCAACTCGATCGCGGAAGGACGACCAGCTCGAATCGTCGGTATCCGCTTCAGCGAAGAGGAGCGAGAAGCGTGAGACTCCTCATCTCCGTCACCTACATCTCCGAGGACGGCGCCTTCGGAGGACCGGTGAGCGTCGCCCTCAACCAAGCAGCAGGGCTCGCAGAAGCCGGTCATGAGGTGACCGTTCTCGCTGGGTGGGACGGAAGAGCGCGACCAAAAGCGCCCGGATTCGACCTCGTTCTCCTCAAGTCGAAGCCCTTCGCGGGCATGGGATTCGTAGCGACCAGCACCCGATCGCTCGGCAGTTGGCTTCGGCGGAATCTGCGGAAATTCGACGTCGTCCACGTGCACAGCGGTCGTCATCTGTTCGACCTCGCGGTCGCCACGGCCGCGCGCCGCATGGGACGTCCTTACGTGGTTCAACCACACGGGATGATCCTCCCGTCTTCCCGGCCCCCCATTTTGATCCTTGACTCGTTCGTGGTGCGTCCGATGCTTCGCCATGCGTCCACGGTCCTGGCACTCACGGATGCTGAGGAGCGAAGCCTTCGACGACTAGAACCAGAAGCCTCCGTAAGGCGGATCAGGAACGGGATCCGACCCATTCAGTTGGCGACGTCCCCACGGCGCTCCGAGGTGCTCTTCCTCGCCCGCCTCCATCCGCGCAAGCAGGTTCTCGTCTTCGCCGAGATGGCACGCCTCCTCAGTCGAAGGAACCGTACTGTCCAGTTCGCGGTTGTGGGTCCGGACGAAGGCGATCTCGCCGCCCTTCGCTCCTTCATGAGCACGAACCCAGACGTGCCTCTTCGGTACGAAGGGGCGATCCAGCCGGGCGAGGCTCCGGCGCGTCTGGCGCAGGCGCTGGTGTTCGTCTTGCCGAGCCGCGGAGAAGTCTTCCCGGTCACGGTGCTTGAAGCGCTTTCCGTCGGGACTGCGACGGTCATCACGGATGACTGCGGCATCGCTCAAGAACTCGCGGACCACAATGCTGCGCTCGTGTCTGAGGGTTCGCCCGAGGATCTCGCTCAGCGGGTCGAATCTCTCCTTCTCAACCCGTCCCTGCTCGAGTCGACCACCGCGTCCGGGCATGCCTCGGTCAGAGCCCTCTACGGGATTGAAGCGGTCGTGAGCTCACTCCTGCGCTTCTACGAGGACGCCGTCGGCTCTCGCGGCGTGCTGTGGATGACGAACACCGCGGCGCCGTATCGCATCCCTGTTTGGGAGAGCCTCGCACGCAGGCTCCCTGTCGAGGTGATGCTTCTCGAACCTGACCAGCGATTGGCGAGAGACGACAACAACCGCGGACCGGAGTGGGAGGCCCGCTCGCGGACCAATCTGATTTTCGCTGTCTCGTGGCTCAAGACAGCTGTGCTGAAGCGCGGTGAAGCGCGTTACTACTTCGGCTGGCTTCGGCACGCTCATCTTCGGAACAAGCGTGCTGTGGTCCTGGGAGGGTGGGAGTCGCCTGTCTACTGGATGGCGTTGCTCAGAGCCAAGAGGGCGCGCGTCCGAACGGTCGGGTTCTACGAGTCACACCTTGGCTCGCAAGGGAACACTCGCGGACCGATCTCCTGGTTGCGGCGCAGGTACTTCGCAACGCTCGATGCGGTCGTCACGCCCGGTCCTGCCGCAACTGAGGCCGTGATGCAGATGGGGGTGGCCAGGAGCCGCATCCACGAGGGATTCAACGCCGTGGACGTCACGCACATCCGTGAAGTCGTGCAATCGACGCGTCCTGCCCAGCAAGGAGACCACCGCCTCCGGATCATCTACGTGGGACAGCTGATACCTCGGAAGAACGTTGGTGCCCTCATCGGCGCGCTCACGACCCTGCCGAACGCCTCACTCACGATCGTGGGCGTGGGGCCGCTCAGGGCACAGCTCGAGCAGCAAGTCGTCACGACTTTGCCCAACCCGGATCGGGTGACCTTCGTGGGTTACATCCCCGGGCAAGATGTCGCAAAGCGGATGCTGGAGCACGATGTTCTCGTGCTTCCGTCGCTTTCGGAAGTTTGGGGACTTGTGGTGAATGAAGCGCTTGCGTGCGGGCTACACGTAGTGGTCAGCACGAGGGCGGGAGTGACTCGCTCGGTTGAGAAACATGCCGGGGTCATCGTCTCCGACCCCGATACCATGTCCTTAGTGTCCGCACTCCGGAGCCTTCCGGATCCAGTGGGCCGGATTCCAGACCCCGAGATTCTTCAGCAAACGCCAGCGCGGTTCTCCGAAGTCTTCGAGAGGGCGATCTTGTCGGAGAATGAATTGTGAAGCGGGCACCACATCACGGGCACCTGCCGTCATCCGGCAATGGGGCCGGCGGTCCTGGAGCACTGCCGCAACCGCTTCTGGGGACCATTGTTTTTGCGGTCCTGGCCCTGATGGTTCCACTGTTCGTGGTCGCGACGACTCCGAACAACGGCTACGACGCTTGGGCTGGTTGTCTCGCGGTAGCGGTCCTCGCGGCGGCACGGTTCGCTTGGGCCATCTCCGCTCGTGAGTCCCACATCGTCGACATGGTGGTGTCCGTCTTCGTTTACGGATTCCTCGGCATTGCTCCGATGGTGCAACTCCGACAGCGTGCCGAAATATCTACTACGCCTGGATTCCTCGAACAGTACGCGTGGCAATCAGCCGCCATCGTATTCATCGGGTACGGCGCGCTGCTGCTAGGAGCATTCTTCGGCAAGCGATCATCGCTGCACGAATTCCCTGCCTCGGAACCTACCGCTGTGGCGCTCCAAAACTCGAGGGTCGTGGTGACGACCCTGCTGGCATTTGGGATCACTGCGTACTACGTTTACTCGCTCGGACCCGAGGCGCTGTTCCACACCAGGAGCGTGATCGACGCCGAGCGCGCGGCTACATGGGCCAATCCGACGACTGCTGCGCTGGTGACCGGGTTCTCGAACATGGGCCTGCTCGTAGCGGCCGTGGCACAGATCCTGTTGTTCCGTCAGCGGCGCGCATCTGGGGCGCCAGCTCCATTGGTGCTCCTGATTGTCACCCTCGTCGCACTCTTGGTCGTGGTCAACCCTGTCTCCAGCCCCCGATACACGGTAGGCACCGTGTACGTGGCTCTATTGGCTGCATGTGGGGCATGGTCTTCCCTCAAGAAATATCGAACGGTCGCGGTCTCGCTACTGACCGCTCTCTTCTTCCTCTTCCCGATCGCGTCGACCTTTCGGAACTCGATCGATGCGAAAGTCCAATTCAAGGGTCCACTCGAATCACTCCTGAGCGGCGACTTCGACAGCTTTTACCAGATCAACAACACCGTCTACTTCATCGCCAGCCGCGGAATCACTTGGGGGGACCAGCTACTCGGGGTGGTCCTCTTCTGGGTCCCACGCGACGTCTGGCCCGGGAAGGCGGTCGACACCGGCATCCTTCTGGCAGAATTCCGCGGTTACTCGTTCACGAACCTCTCCGCCCCACTCTGGGCCGAGTTGATGATCAACGGGAGCTGGCCACTCCTCGTGCTCGGAATGACACTCATCGGATTCATGGTTCGTCGGTGGGACAGCAAGCTCGCATTGCATATCGCAAGGGCTGGCACCCCCGGCCTCGTCGGCTGCATCGTTCCGGTCTACCTCCTGATCGTGCTGAGAGGCTCGCTCCTGCAGTCGATGGCGTCCCTATCGGTCATCCTGCTCTTGGCGTGGTTCCTGTCTGCGGGCTCGGCTCGCACGAAATCGAATCAGCAGGCAGCCGCAGTTCGATCGTCGTCAGAACGAACAGGTGAAGGCGCAGCCTGATCTCAGACTTGCTTGCGTGATGCGAGGCGCGAGAGACGATCCTCGAAGAGTTCTATGAGTTGCCTCTTGAACTTTCCAGGTCCGGCTCCGTAGAACTCTCCAGTGGACCCAGACTGTCCGCTGATCCTGGGGCGAACAGGAAACCGCTCGAGACGGATCTGCTTCAACGCCGCCGAGCGGGCGAGCGCAGCCGCGACGGCGTGCTCGAGGTAGACGCCCGCAGACTCATCGATCATCGTCGTCTCGGCGAGGATCACGTCGAGCCACTCTTGAGCGCGTCCGGTCACTAGTCGGGTGTCAACGAACGACCGGTCCGCAGTCGTGCGAACTCGCACGACGGGTCCAAGCACGGGCCGCAGAACTTGCGACGGGTTCTCCAAGCCGAGGCGGCCCGTCATCTTGTGAATGGTCGTGTCCTTGCCAGAGGACCGGATGATTCCCTCGACGGCGAAGCGGATGGCATCGGCCTCGACGCGTCCCTTGCCCCTGTCCACTTCGGAGGTCGTCGGGTCGAATGACACCACGCGTGTCAATGCCCGATCCTTTTCGGGAAGGAGCTCGGTGAGGTCAGCGGTCGCTTCGCCACTCGTTTCGACGACGACCAGATCGACTCGTTCGTCGAGCTGAGACCGGATTGCGCTGATCGCCTGCCTGTACTGGAGCAGTCGCACAGCAGGATCAGCCTGCGCGACGAACAGACCGGTGTTCGGCCGAACCGTCGCGGTCAGCAAGACCGTTTCGCGAGTCATGACTTCCTCCGAGTGGAACGAGCAAGGCTGACCGTCCCGCCGAGGAGCGAGACGAGGATGAAGAGCTGGGCGATCAACGCCGCATGAGCTGCGCCGAGCGCGCCAGCGGAGCCTCCGAGGACCAGCACCAATGCGAGCTGACCGATGGCCGCAATGACCATCACGATCGCAACGTAGCGATCCCGCTGGAACGATTGAAGCACCACGACGAGTGGCTGGCAGATGATGGACGGGATCACGACCAAGGCGAGGATCTGAAGCGTCGCTGCTGAGCCTTCGTACGAGCCGCCGAGGAGGATCCCGACGATGAAGGGTGCGGCGAAATACACCGCAATCGAGACTGCAATCGCCGCAAGCGGCATCCAGATAGCTCGTCGCAGCTCTGACCATGCGCCCCGAAGGCTCGTGCTCCGCGCGGCGTACGGTGCCAACGCCGAAGAGAACGCCGCTGCCAGAAGCGACATGGGTTGTGTCCAGCGATTGACAGCGCCGTAGACGCCAGCAGCTGCGGGTCCTGCTGCGGCCGAAAGCAGTGTGAGGTCCAGCGCCTGGGAACTGTTCGCCACGACGGTGAGCCCGAAGTAGTGAGCACCGGACCAAGGGTTGCTTAGCCTCGGCCGCCGCCGCAGGTTGCGCGGACTCATCGACCGACCAACCACGGCGGCACCGATCGACCCCGCCGACAACGCGATCCACAATGCCGTCGGTGCTGAAACGTCGGCAGCCACCATCACGAAGAAGAGGACCGACGCGAACACCCTGTCGGCCAGGATGACGAGTGCGACCAGCTCGCCCCGCGCAGCGCTTCTGAGCGGAACTTGGTACGCCTGATTCGCCACTAGTGCAACCGTGATCGGACCGGCCAGCCACAAGGCAGATCCCGGAAACAGGATGGCCACGCCGGCACACCAGAGCAGCGCCGCGCCGACGGTGATCGCGAGCTTTGAGAACAACCGATCGACGAAGGTCTGGTCTGCGAGGGCGCGCCGGGCAAGTTCTCGAGTCCAATGGTTGTTCGTCCCGAAATCAACGAAACCGGCAGCAGCGGTACCGAGCGCGATAGCTGAAACAGTCGAACCGAACTCCGATGGAGAAACCTCCCTCGCTGCAACGAGGTAGAGCAACGCCACAAGCACCTGCGCCGCTCCGGTTGAGGCCGCCAGGAAGAGCGCCTGATGCGACATCGGGCGCTCTTGCGACATCCGGCTCCTCATGGAAGCAGAGCCGATGTGAACGCCTCACTACTTGCCTTCAGCACTGCCGGCGGCCTGGGTGAGGACGCGGCACGGTGCAATGCCTCTGCCAGTGTGCGGGTGTCGAGTGCAACCCACTCCCCGAGAGCCGGGTAGGCGGCGAGATCGTTCTTGAGGCTCTTTGCGCCGGCAGCGACGATCCTGGTCCCGATTGCGGCCGCCTTGCCCAGCAGCCCACTTGGCCCCTCGTTCGAGTGGGCGAGGACGACGCAGTCAACACATGCGACTGCTGAGTCGAGCTCTACGTCGCTCAGTAATCTGTCAACGACGACGACGCGGCCCTCTGCTTCGAGGGTTGCAAGTCGATGCCGGATTTCGAGCGGGATGTCATGATCAAGCTTTCCGGCCACGAGCAGCCCGACGTTCGTGTCGAGTCCGACGATCGCGTCGAGGATCAACTCCAAGTTCTTCCGAGCCGAGATCGCCCCGAGGACCGCAAACCAGTATCGGTCGCCCGTGATGCGGTGAGCAGAACGGAACGATTCGACGGCACTCGGGGTTGCCAAGGTGCGGATCGGGTCTACAGCGACCCCGAAGGCTGAGTGCCCAGACCACGTCGGCGACTTCAGAACCCGCAGACGAACTCGCCCCATTGCCGCGACCCGGCGGAACGCCATAGTACGGAGCGCGGTCTTCATCCGGGTGATCAAAGCATTGCTCGCAGGCTGAGCGGTCTCGCGCATCACGAGGACGCTCAGCTCGCCGCTCCCCTCCCACTTGCGACGGAGCGCGAGACTGATTGCGGTTCGGTCTCCGTCGGGGACGATGACGTAGTCCGAATGCATCACACGCGAGGCTCGGACAAGATCGTCGAGTCCGCTGGCCGGTCCACGTCTGACAGTAATCCCCTCCTGAAGCCCACTGAGATGAACGCGTTCCTCCTCGGCTTCCGGATGCTCGCCAAGAACAAGAGTGACATGGTCGCCTCGTTGGTGCGCGGCCTCCGCGATGAGGCGGGCGTAGAAGAGCCTGTGACCTGTCGGATTCGGCTCGATGACCACCGTGCGACGAACCCCTGGCATCACGCGAGCCATCGCAACGTCACCACTTTCTCCTTCTGAGCGAGATCCGCTAGTCATCAAGCCGTGCTTGTCGCGTCAGTAAGCGCCGCGCGAAGCGACGACGGCCTTGGCAGTCCGCCAAAGGACCACGAGATCACCCGTGATCGACCAGTTCTCCACGTAGTACAGATCAAGCCGCACGGAATCCTCCCACGACAGGTCGGATCGGCCACTCACCTGCCACAGGCCGGTCATGCCGGGCTTCACCAGGAAGCGACGGTGGACGTGCGTGTCGTAGCGGGCGACCTCACGCGCCAGCGGCGGTCGGGGTCCGACGAGGGACATGCTGCCGGCCAGGACGTTGAACAGCTGCGGTACCTCGTCCAGGCTGTAGCGGCGCATGAACCCGCCGACCCGGGTGACCCGGGGGTCGTTCCGCATCTTGAACAGGACGTCGTTGCCCTCGGCCCGGTCGAGTGCGCTGAGCTCCTGCAGGCGTTCCTCGGCGTCGACGACCATCGAGCGGAACTTGATCATCCGGAAGGTGCTGCCGTTCAGGCCGACGCGCTCCTGCCGGAAGAACACCGGACCGGTCGAGGTGGTCTTCACCAGCACGGCGAGCACGAGCAGCAGCGGCGACAGGACGACGACGAGCAACCCGGCACCGATCAGGTCGAAGGCGCGCTTCGTGTAGAGCTTGCGGCCGGAGTACGTCGGTGTCTCGACGTGGATGAGCGGCAGGCCCTGCACCGGTCGGGTGTGGATGCGGGGGCCACCGATGTCGGTCAGGCTCGGCGCGACCACGAGGTGCTGCCGACCGGGCTCGAGCGACCAGCTGAGCTCGCGGACGCGCTCCGGCGGCAGGTCGTCGGAGCTGGTGATCACGACGGTGTCGGCGCCGGTCTCGCGCAACGCGGAGCCCACGTCGTCGAAGCCGCCGTGGCTCTGGATGGTCGACCCAGCCAGCAGACCGCGGTGGTTCGTCGACACGACCGCCCCGACCACGCGGTAGCCGGCTTCGGGGGAACGAGCGAGTTCGCGGCCGATGTGCAGCACGCTGGCCGGAGACCCGACGAGCAGCACGGTCGCCGAGTAGGCGCCCTGCTGACGCTGGGCCACGAGCCACTGCCGCCAGATCCACCGCGACAGCAGGAGGACGAGGATCCCGATCGGGAACGCGATGAGCACGTAGCCGCGGGCCAGGTCGACGTGCAGCAGGAACGCCGCGATCGCGAGCAGGCCGAACACGCGGACGCTGGAGTCCGCGACCAGGCGGTACTCGGTGCTGCCGACGCCGATCACCCGCGCACCGCGGGTGTCGTACAGGGCGAGTGCGCTCATCCACACGACGATCACGACGATGGAGATCGCGGAGTAGCTCAGCCGCAGGTCGGCGGTGTTGGTCGCCAGGTTCGACTCGAGCCCGAGCCAGGCGATCTGCACACCGAAGACCACCCAGATCAGGGCCAGCAGGTCGGTGAAGAGCACACGGCGCGAGTACGTGCGGCTCCACTCGTCGGTGGCGCCGACGGCGCGCGGTGCGCGGAGCGCATCCGCCGTCACGACGACGACCCGGTCACCACGTCGCGCCACCGTCCGACGAGACCCGCACGGTCTTGCCGTCCCACAGCCACACGTCCTGGCCGGCACGGTCGATGGTGACCGTGTTGTCGGTGTCGGCCCCGTCGGCACAGCCGATCGGCGTGGTCGACGACGAGGGCGTCACGTCCGACGCGGACATGGTCTCGATCTGCACGCCGTCGCACGCTGCTGCACCGACGCGGGCGAGCGTGTAGTTGCCGCCGTCGACGCCGATCGAACGGACGCCGCCCATCGGCACGTCGACCCAGGCGGCATCGCCGGTGCGCCACTCGAGCTGGCCGTCGCAGATGACGACCGCGGTCTTCTCACCCTGGAACGCGTCGATCGGGTCGCCGCACGGCGCCTGCTCCGTCCCGCTCGCGAGCACGACACCGTCGGTGCTGATGCCGGCGCCGGCGGCGCCGGGCGCCCCGGCTTCCCACGTCACGCCGGCGTCGGTGCTGGTCCGCGCCGTCGTGGTGCAGTCGTCGCCGACACCCACCAGGACCGAGAGCTCCGCACTGGAGGCCCGGATCGCCATGAGCGATCCGACATCCGTCCCGAGTCCCACCGGGACCCACGTCACCCCGCCGTCCACGGAGTGTTCCAGCACCGGCCGCGGGCCGCCGCACGACCCACCGGTCGCGCGCCACGCCTCCTGGCCGTCGACCACTGCCAGCAGGCGGCGACCCTGCTGCTTGGTGGAGGCGGCGTCTGCGTCGGCAGACGCACTCGGTCGCGGTGTCTCGCGCCGGTCGGGCGTTCCCGAGAAGGTGGGGATGGGGCCGGCGGGTCCGTTCTCCTCGGGTGCCGTCCGGCCCAGGGCGAGCGCGACGAGCACGACGTCGACGACGATCAGCGCCACCACCACGACGGCCACCAGGATGAACGTGGTCCGGGGCAGTGCGCGGCCGAGGCTTCGGGTCCCCCGGCGAGTCTTCATCTGATCGGCCCCGTTCAGCGCCCGGCGCGGCGGAGCACGCCCAGCTTCTTGCCGGAGCGCTTCGGCGGGTGCGTCGACGTGGTCACGGTGTTGTCGTCCTCGTCGTGGCCGTAGCTGTAGCCGTAGCCGTAGCGGCCGTGACCGTAGGCGCCCGGGCCCTTCAGCGGCATCTTCGTCAGGACGAAGCCGGAGACCGGGGCCCCGACGTTCTCGAGGGTGGCGACGGCCGCGGCGAGCTGGCCCTTCAGCGTCTGTCCCGAGGCGACCGCGACGATCGCGCCAGAGGCCTTCTTGGCCAGGATCGCCGCGTCGGTGACGGGCAGCAGCGGCGGTGCGTCGAACAGGACGTAGTCGAACTGCTGCTCGAGCAGGTCGATCAGGTCCTGCATCGCGCGCGAGCCGAGCAGCTCGGACGGGTTCGGCGGGATCTGACCGGCAGGCAGGACGACGAGCTTGCCGCGTCCCCACGGGTGGGCGACGTCCTCCAGGTCGGCGCGGCCGATCAGCACGTCGGTCAGACCGGCGTTGCTCTCGACGTCCATGTACTCGGCGACACGGGGGCGGCGCAGGTCGGCGTCGATCAGGATGACGCGGAACCCGGCGCTGTCGAGGGCGATCGCCAGGTTCGCGACGGTGGTGCTCTTGCCCTCGGACTGCATCGACGACGTCATGACGAAGGTGCGGGCACCGGTTCCGATGTCGAGGAACTGCAGGTTGGTGCGGAGCGTGCGGAAGGACTCGGCACGGGGGCTGCGCGGGTCCACCTGCACGATGAGCGGGCGTTCGGCGGCCTTGGCGTCGAAGGCGATCCCACCGACGACCGGCTTGTCGCTGATCTTCTCGACGTCGAGTTCGGTGCGGATCCGGTTGTCCAGGGTCTGGCGCAGCACGGCGATGCCGATGCCCAGGGCGAGCCCGACGAGCAGCCCGAGCGCCACGTTGACGGGCACGTTCGGGCTGACCGGGACGCTCGGCACGTCGGCCTGCTTCACGCGGGTGAGCTTGACCGTGCTCTTGCCGCTCGCGTCGGTGGCCTCGATGTCCTGCACGACGTTGGTCAGGCTCTGCGAGGTCGCGTTCGCGATGTCGGCGGCCTGCACCGGATCGGTGCCCTCCACCGAGATGGAGATGAGGGTCGTGCTCGTCGGCGCCGTCGCCGACACCATCGTCGCGAGCTGGTCCGCGTTCATGTCGAGCTTGAGCGACGAGATGACCGGCAGCAGCACGATCGGCGTCGACACCAGGTTCGAGTACGTCAGCACCCGCTGCTGGGTGAACGTGTTGCCCTGCGCCAGGTCACTGGCGCTGCCGGACGTCTCCGTGGAGACGAAGACCTGCGCCGATGCCGAGTAGACCGGCTTCTTCAGCAGGGAGAACCCTGCGGCTGCGGCCACTCCCACCAGGGCGAGTACGACGATCAGCACCCATCCCTTGCGGAGCACCGTGATGTAGTCGCGGAGTTCCACGCCTTTGCCTTCCCCGATCATGGCCGTCCCCGTGGTCCCGACACAGGCACGCCGGGGTACTCCCAGCGCACGGCATACAAATAGTGCCACAGGAACGAGCACTGCTCGGGGGAAGTCGCCATCCGGCGCGCGGTGTCCTCTACGGTGGCCCCATGCGCTCCGAGCCGGCCACGACCACCACCGAGCCCAGCGTGCGGCGACAGCGGGACCTCATCGTCATCCTCGTCGCACTCGGCGTCGCCGTGATCCTGACCCGGATCGTCGGACAGGTCACCCGGACTGGGGGCATCCCCTCGCCGGTCCTGCAGGTGCTCGCCGCGGACGCCGCCGTGTGGGTACCGCTCGTCGTCGCGGCCGCCGTGGTGCTCCGTCGGACCCCGCGATCGGCGATGGTGTCGCGGCTGCGGCTCGACCTGGGGATCGTGGTCTTCGCGATCGGCATCGTGATCGTGTGCCGCGCGGTGGACGTCTTCATGTCGCTCGCGTTCACCGGGTCGACCGGACTGGTCCCCGCACCGTCCCTCGGCACGCCGGACGTCGGGCTGCTGCTCGTGTCGGCGATCGGCATCGTCGTCGTGAGCCCGGTGCTCGAGGAAGTGGTGTTCCGCGGGCTGTTCCAGCGCCGGCTCGCCGCCGAGCTCACGCCCCGCACCCGGTTCCTCGCGGTGCTGGTCACGGCGTTCCTGTTCGCGCTGCTCCACCTGCTGCTCGGTGCGGGTGGCACGTCGCTCGGCGGGTTCCAGGTGTTCGTCACGACGTTCCTGCTCGGCCTGCTCACCGGCACGCTCGTCGCGATGACCGACCGCATCGGCGGCGCGATCCTGGCACACGTGCTGTTCAACGCGGTCGCGGTCGTCGCCACCTGGCCGCGCTGAGCGGCCAGGGCCGCGTCCCCAGATGGGGTCAGGGTCGGTCGCTCAGCAGCCGGGACCACTAGCCTGCACTGAGCATGACTCGCCCAACCAGCATCGTCGACAACCCTCTCGTCCGTCAGGCTCCGATCAGCGGCCTGTTGGCGCTGTCGGCGTTCCTGAGCGTCGTGATGCCGACGCTGGCGATCACCCAGCACCACCTGTTCGTCGCGAGCGTGATCGGTACGGTGGTCGCGACGCTGATGAGCGCGATCCCCACGCTCGTGCGCAGCGCGGCCTGGGTGGTGCCGGTCCTGCTCACCGTCGACTTCCTGACGATCGCACTCCTGCGTACCGGGACGGGCTCCGGCTCCTCGCTGTTCACCGCGATCGTGGTGCTCCCCGTGGTCTGGTGGGCGTCGCTCGAGGGCCGTCGCACCGTGCTCTTCGCGATCGCGGGCATCGTGGTCGTGATCCTCGCGCCCTACGTCCTGACCCCGTCCGACGCGCCCGGAGCGAGTGAACTCGTCCGTCTGGGCATCCTCGTCGTCGTGTTCGGCACCGTCGCCGTCGTCGTGCACGAGCTCTCCCGCCGGGCTCGACGGAGTCTGCGGTCCGCCGAGGCGCGCGAGGGCAAGGTCCGCGCCGAGATCGACCGGGCAGCAGCGGTGCAGCGCTCCCTGCTCCCGACGACGACCGGCCGCATCACCGAGGACGTCGTCGTCGCCGGTGCCTGCCTGCCGGCCCGGAGCGTCGGTGGCGACTTCTTCGACTGGTACCCGACACCGACCGGCGTGGCGGTGAGCCTCGGTGACGTCATGGGCAAGGGCGTCGGCGCGGGGCTGATCGCGGCCGCGGTGCGCGCGACCCTGCGCAGCGCCCGGACCGTCGAAGACCCCGGCGAGGCGCTGAAGCGGGCATCCGACGGGCTGACCGCCGAGGGCGTCGGACCCGATCTCGCCTTCACCACGCTGTTCCACGCTCGGATCTCCGACGACGGCACACTCCAGTGGGCCGACGCCGGGCACGGGCTGAGCTTCGTCCTGCGGGCCGACGGACACGTCGACCGGCTGCGCTCCGGCGACATGCCGCTCGGGCTCGGCATCCGCGAGGAGTGGGCGACTTCCGACGGCACCCTCGAACCGGGCGACCTGCTCGTCTCGTTCAGCGACGGCGTCCTCGACCTGTACGACGACCTGGACGACACGATCGACTCCGTCGCCGCGATCGCCCGCGCCGGCCGCGACCCCCACGCGGTCGTCCTCGCGCTGTCGGCCCGCGCCGACGAGGTGCCGCACGACGACGACGTCACGGTGATCGCGATCCGCAGGCAGCCGGTCGAGGTGGACACCGAGCGACCGCTCGCGATGCACGCGGACTGACGGCGCGGAACAAGCGTACGGCGGCCGGTGCGGAACGCACGTCCGTCGCGCAGAGATTGGTACGCGCCGCCGCTCGAACCCGAATCGTGCGGCGACGCGTGCAGACGGTGAGCGTCTGCCCTCGGACGCCCTAGCGTCCTCGGTCTGTGGGGGCGGCCCGACGAGCCACCCGGAGGGTCAACCGACCCGGGCGAGGTCCCAGACGGGCGGCACGTACGCGCGGGACCAGCCCTCGCGCAGGCGCGTCACGGCGCGGTCGAAGGCCTCGAGCAGGTCCATCTCCGGTCGCACCATGGACTGCAGCTGCAGCCCCTCGTAGGTCGCGAGCAGCTGCTCCGAGCCGCGGGCCGGTTCCATCGTGCTCGGCTCACGACCGAGCATGACGTCACGCTCCAGGGCGTGCTGCACGAAGGCGTGGAACCGTCGCCACCGGGCGTGCAGCATCGGCGCGAGCGGGTGCTCGGGCGATGCCGCGATGTTCAGCGTCGCCGTCAGGAACCGCATGAGCGACGGGTCGGCCACGTTCGCGGTGACGATCGCGCGCAGGAACCGGATGGTGCCGTGCTGCTCGGCCAGGGGCATGAGCGGCACGGTGCGCTCCTCGTTCCACCGGTCGATGGTCGCGAGCAGCAGGCCGTCCCAGCTCGGGAACGTCCGGCCGACGACGTCGGTGTCCACTCCGGCCGCAGCCGCGACGACCTCGGGCGTCACCTCGTGCAGCGGACGGGAACGCAGCGCCGTGATCATCCCGTGGATGACCTCACCCCGCAGGGCGGGGTCGTCGGGGGTGGTCACCGGCGGCGTTTCGATGTGCATGCATACACTGCACCAGCCCGACGCGACCGTGCAAAGTCCCCCGAACGGGAACGCGCGTTCCCCGGACAGGGTCCGGCGTCGTGTAGCACAGGGAACGACCTGTCTGTCCGCGCAGCGCGAGCCGCCAGCGCCCCCAGACCTGGGGGACGATGACATGTCACGGAGCTTCTAGGGTGGGGAAGTTCGCACCCGAAACGAAAGCTCACGTTGCCTCACCACCAGCGCTCCTCCCGCCTGCCCTTCATCGCCGCAGCCGCATCCGTCGCCGTCTTCGCCGGCACCCTGCTCGCCACCGTCCCGAACACCGCGACCGCCGTGGAGGGAACCGGGACGATCGCCCCCGCCCCCGCGCCGACCGACGTTCCGGCACCGTCTCCGACCACGGAGCCGACGAGCCAGCCGAGCGAGCCCACGCCCGTTCCGACCAGCGCCCCGACGCCGAGCACCGCCCCGACGGCCACGCCGAAACCGGTGCCGACCCCGACGCCCGCGCCGACACCGAGCAAGCTGACGTTCACCTACGCCGGCGACTCGCTCACAGCCATGGACGCCTCGTGGATGCGGCAGATGAAGGACCCGACGATGGCCAACGTCGGAGGCACCTCGATCGGAGGAGCCACCTCGACGCGGATCCTCGAACGGAGCTCGGCGCACGATGCCGACGTCCTCGTCGTGATGGCCGGCACGAACGACCTGCGCTACGGCTACAGCACGAAGTCGATCCTGAACAACATCGACAAGATCACGAAGAAGGTCGGCGCGCGCCACGTCGTGATCGCCGCGATCGCCCCGTCGAACATCACGAACTACAGCAAGAAGCACATCGACCGCCGCAAGCAGGGCGAGATCCTGAACCGCGACCTGCAGAACCACGCGCTCACCCGCGGCTGGATGTTCGTCGACCCGTGGGCAGCCGACCGCCGGCTCGACGGCGGCTGGCCGTCCTCGCGCACCTACGACGGCGTCCACCCGACGGTCGCGATGTCCAAGAAGGTGTCGGTCCGGATGCAGCAGGCGATCCACATCGCCGCCGAGGGTGCCAAGGGCGCAGCGGGCTAGCCCCGCGGTCGCGTCGTGAGCCATACTCGCCCCATGCAGTGGGGACGGATCGCACCGGTCGTGGCACTCGTCGTGGTGCTCGGCGGCACCCTGGCGGGCTGCGCCCCCGGAGTCGGCGGCGGGACCAGCGCCCCCACGAACCCGAGCAACGACGACAACGTGCAGAGCACCGGGTGCACCGACTACGTCCAGCTGAAGACCCCGGCCGAACGCCGCGACGCCGCTGAACTCGTCGTCGACGCCGACGTCACCAGGACCGATCGCACCGTGGAACCGCAGGGCATCTACGAGGTGTACGAGGCGACGGTCACCGACGTCACGAAGGGTGACGCCGTCGCCCCCGGCGACACGATCCAGGTCATCAGCACGTCAGACCAGTGCGAGACGAGCGGCGAACCGGTCGAGTACCTCTCGGGCGACCCCCTCGCCGACGAGGGCGCCTTCCGCCTGTACCTCTCCCACGACGGAGACGACGACGTCTGGCAGCTCGTCGTCCCCGGCGCCGCCGAGCCACGGCCCGCCGACTGACGCCGCAGCCCGCCGACTGACGCCGCAGCCCGCGGGCTGACACCGGGGCCGCTACGGCTGCTCCGGCACCGTCACGATCCGGTTCTGGTACGCCCACACGACGGCCTGCAGCCGCGACCGCACCCCGAGCTTCGGCAGCATCCGCGCCAGGTGCGACTTGACGGTCGAGACCTCGAGCACCAGGGCTGCGGCGATCTCCTCGTTCGACATCCCCTGCGCCAGCAGCAGGAGCACCTCGCGCTCGCGGGCGGTCAGCACGCCGTCGGCCCGGTCGCCGGAGACCGGCTGCAGGCTCCGCCGCGACACGAACTCCCGCAGCACTCGCCGGGTCAGGGCCTGGTCGAGCGTGCCGTTGCCGGCGGCGACCTGCCGTACGGCGTCGACGATGGTGTCCGGCTCGGCGTCCTTGAGCAGGAACCCGGAGGCACCGGCCTCGAGCGCCCCGAACACGTAGTCGTCCAGGTCGAACGTCGTCAGCATGAGCGCGGGGATCGCCGGATCGGCGTCCGGGGCGCAGAAGATCCGGGCGAGTTCGATACCGTTCATCACCGGCATCCGGATGTCCAGGCAGGCGACGTCGGGTCGCGTCTCGCGCGCCAGCGCGAGCGCCTCGCCGCCGTCGGCGGCCACGCCGACCACCTCGATGTCCGGCTCCGCACCGAGGAGCGCGGACACCCCGGCGCGGACCAGGGGCTGGTCGTCCGCGACCAGCACGCGGATCACGCGACCACCCCGGTTCCGTCGGCGGCCTGCGTGGGTGCGGTAGGTGCCTCCCGGCCGAGCGCCAGCTCCACCAGCCATCCGCCGGTCGCGGTCGGGCCGGTCTGGAGGCGCGCCCCGACCAGGTCCGCCCGCTCGCGCATCCCCCGCAGGCCGTTGCCGCCCGAGGGAGAGGTCCCCGCTGCCGGCACGGTGGCCGGTGCGTTCTCCACCCGGATCACCACCCGGGTCGCGTCGCGATCGTCGATGGTGACGGTGCACGGGGCGGACGGGGCGTGCAGGGCGGCGTTGGCCAGCGCCTCCTGGACGGTGCGGTAGGCGGCGAGCTGGGCGAGCGGGCCGACACCGTCGGCCAGCGGGCGGTCCCCCGGCAGCACGTCGAGCCGGACGTCGCTGCGGAACCGGGCGCGTTCGGCCAGGTCGACGATGCCGGCGACCGTCTCGACGGCGCGCTCAGCGGGAGCGTCGTCGCGGAGCAGGCCGACCAGGCGGCGGAGGTCCTCGAGCACGGCGGTGCTCTGCTCCCGGACCTGGCGGGCACCCTCGTGGGCACGCTCCGGGTCCGCGTCGATCTGCCGGTCGATGACGGCGGCCATCAGCGCGATGCCGGACAGGTGGTGGGCGGCGATGTCGTGGAGCTCACGGGCCATCGCGGCACGTTCGCGGGACACCGCGGCGTCGACCAGGGCGTCCTGCTCCCGGTTCACGGCGCTGGCCTCGGCGGTGCGGGCGACACGGACCTCGCGGCGGGACTGCACGAGCAGGGTGACCAGCAGGGGCAGGCCGACCGCACCGATCGCCTGCAGCACGCCCTGCCCGAGCGAGCCGGACACGGCGGCCGTCGTGTCACCGGCGACGGCGGCCAGCACCGCGCTGCCGGCGGCGACCAGTGCGCCGGCGACCAGGAGCGTCGGCCACAGGCGAGCCAGCGGGACGCGGAGTGCGGCGAGGACGACGGCGACGACCACGGGCAGTGCGGTGAGGCCGAACAGGTCGGACGACTCCGGGGCGAGCGCCGCGACCACCACCGGCAGGGCGGCGACCACGATCAGCACGGTGCGTGGTGCCAGGCGGGCGGTGAGCAGGGCGGCCGACTGGGCCAGCAGGCCGAGGGCCAAGACGGTCCAGGCGCCCGAGAGCACTGCAGGGACCCCCAGTGCCAGGGCGGGGCCGTCCGGTTCGAGGCTGTCCAGGGGCGGCAGGCCGAGCAGCAGCCCGAGGGCGACGACGGCCGTGCCGAGGGCGACGACGACGTCGACGCGGCGGGCGCGCGACGCGTCGTGCTCAGCGGGTGCCATCGTTGGATCCTACGAGGCGGGCGCGGGTGGGGACCGGTGCGTCGAGGGGCAGGGCGCGTCGGGCGGGGTCGTAGCCCAGGCGGCCACGGGTCACGGCGAGCAGCACCACGGCGGCGATCGTCGACATGATCGTCAGGCCGATCATCAGCGTGCCGGCGGTCATGCTCGGGTACATCTCCGGGAAGAGCGTCGAGATCGTGTTGTTCACGCCGACGTGCAGCAGCAGGGCCAGGGGCAGGCTCTCGCGGGTCTTGTTGAAGACCTGGATCATCACGACGTTGAAGGTGATGGTGAACAGGGCGAACACGACGGGCTCGCTCCAGTGCGCGTTCGGCCAGCCGCCCCAGTCGCTGAAGTACAGCGGCATGTGCCAGAGCGCCCAGATCGGGCCGAGGATCGCGGCGGCGCCGAGGCCCCCGAACCGGTGCTGCAGGCGGGGCAGGGCGAAGTCGCGCCAGCCGGGCTCCTCGCTCAGGCCGGTCGAGAACAGCTGGATGATCAGTCCGGGCACGAGCATGGCGAAGGCCAGTGCCGAAGGGGCACGCACGTCACCACCGGCGAACGGCAGCGCGGACACGACGATCAGGGCCGGCACGACGACGAGCGCCAGCGCGTACCAGTACCAGGCGACCCGCCAGCGGAACAGCCGTCCCACCCAGCGGCGGAGCCCCGAGCGACCGTCGGCGACCGCGGTGACGATGAACGCGCTGCCCAGCGGGCCGAGGAGTGCCCCGGGCAGGACGCCCGTGAACTGTCCGCTGCCCAGGACCTCGGGGAATTGGATGTCCCACACACCCATGCCGTGCGGGGACAGGATGTACGGCACCCACGCGAGCCAGCTCAGGCCGAGTGCCATGGTGAAGAAGGACACGAGCGGGTGCCGGGCGATGAGGCCGCGGACACCCCCTCGGTCGCGGGCTGCGGTGCCGGCGGCGGGCCGGACTTCGGTGGTGTTCGTCATGCACACGACGCTAGGAAACCGGGCGCTCGGGGACGACCGGCTTCGGGATGCACCTGCGGGAGTTCCATCGAAGGATGCAAGTGCCGGTCGGTCGGTTCGGCACTCCTGAACACGCCGTCGTCATCGCTCGACGACGGCGTCTTCCGAACCGACTCGGCCCGCAGGACGCCGGCGTCTCGCGGGTCCGGTCAGGCAGCGCGATGTGCGGCCACGTGGGCCAGGACGACGGGGTCCTCGCAGCCGCGGGCGAACCCCAGGATGCGCCGGTCGATGTCCCGCTGCAGCACCAGCACGCCGATGCGTTCGGCGATCGGAGCGAGCCACTTCGGCCGGCACGTGAAGTTGTAGCGCCAGGTCGCGAGCGTGTGTCCGGGCTGCCCCTCAGCCGCCTGGAAGCGCCATCCTCCGCCCATCCGCTCGAAGAACCACGAGCCCTTCGTCATCTTCATCCCCACGTTCGACGGCGGGTGGTACGAGACGTACTCGCTCTCCATCGCCAGCCCGAACCGTTGCACCGTGTACGTGCGGACGCCCTTCGCCGGCACGGTCGCGCCGTCCATCAGGTGCTGGCGGCGGATGAAGGGGTCCCACCGCTTCCGGATCGCCCCCTGTGTCTGCGAGACGGCGAAGGCCACGTCGGGCTCGACCGGGACGACACAGCGGGACTCGACGACGGGCATGAGTCATCCTCGCACGTGCACGGTGCGGCGTACACCGGCCCGTGCGAGCTCCGCCGGACTCGCACCGTGCGGCGTGCGACGGCCCGTGCGAGCTTGCTCGCTCCGTGCGCCGCTACAGCCCTGCACCAGGCCGCCAACCTCGCACCGGGCGAACAACCGCGCACCGTGCGCAGCGGCAGCGGCAGCGGCAGCGGCAGCGGCAGCGGCAGCGTCAGCGTCAGCGTCAGCGGCAGCGTCAGCGGCGGCGGCGCCGTCAGCGCAGCGTTGCCCGGAGTGCGTCGGCGACGAGCGCGAGCGCCACGTCGACCTCGTCGGCCACGCGCTGGTGGGTCGCCGTCGAGCGACGGTAGGGGTCGTCCACGTCGTCGTCGGCCGGGTCGGCGGGCGGCGGGACCGTTCCACGCAGCCGGGCGACACGCTCCACGAGTTCCTGCGGGGTCGTCACGTCGGCCAGGTCACCAGGCTCGAGGCCGGCGAGCACCCGCGCGAACTGCTTGATCGTGAAGGTCCGCTTGGAGGCCCGGGGCGCCAGGGAGACGGCGGCTGCACGGTGCGATCGCTCGGCGGTCAGCACCAGGTCGGCGCTCGCGACGATCTCGGCCGTCAGGTACCGCGACCGGTGGGCCGACGGGTCGCCCCCGAGCCGGACGGACTGCTCCGCCGCGGCGGCGTCCATCGCGGCACCGTCGTCGGCGATGGTGCCGGCCGACTCGACCACGAACGCGGGGGCGTCCGGGCCGAGTCGTGCCGTCAGGACCTGCGCGCCGAGCGGCGACCGGCAGATGTTGCCGCTGCAGACGAACAGGATCCGCATCGTCACGCTGCGTCGGTGCGCTCGCCGGCGCGCTGGTCGGCACGCTCGTCGTCGCCGAGCAGGTCGTGCCGCACGACGATGGCGTCACGGCCGGGTCCGACACCGATCGCAGAGATCCGTGCGCCGGACATCGCCTCGATCGCCAGGACGTAGTCCTGCGCGTTGTTCGGCAGGTCGTCGAAGGTGCGGGCTCCGGTCATGTCCTCGGTCCAGCCGGGGAACTCCTGGTACACCGGCTTCGCGTGGTGGAAGTCGGACTGGTTGACCGGGACCTCGTCGACGCGGACGCCGTCGACCTCGTACGCGACGCACACCGGGATCGTCTCGAGCCCGGTCAGGACGTCGAGCTTGGTGAGCACGAAGTCGGTCACACCGTTGATGCGTGCCGTGTAGCGGGCGATCGGGGCGTCGTACCAGCCACAGCGGCGCGGGCGGCCGGTGGTGGTGCCGAACTCGAAGCCGTTGGCGCGCAGGAACTCGCCCGACTCGTCGAACAGCTCGGTCGGGAACGGACCGGCCCCGACGCGGGTCGTGTACGCCTTGACGATGCCGATGATCCGCTCGAGCTTGCCCGGGCCGATGCCCGAACCGGTCGCGGCGCCACCGGCGGTCGCGGACGACGAGGTGACGAACGGGTAGGTGCCGTGGTCGACGTCGAGCATGGTGGCCTGGCCGGCTTCGAACAGGACGGTCTCGCCACGCTCGAGCGCACGGTGGATCTCGAGGGCGGTGTCGGCGACCATCGGGCGCAGGCGCTCGGCGAACGAGAGCAGCGACTCGACGACTTCTTCCGGGTCGATCGCACGGCGGTTGAAGACCTTGACCAGCAGGTGGTTCTTCTGGTCGAGGGCGGCTTCGACCTTCTGCCGCAGGATGTTCTCGTCGAAGATGTCCTGGATCCGGATGCCGACGCGGTTGATCTTGTCGGCGTAGGTCGGGCCGATACCGCGACCGGTGGTGCCGATCTGGCGCTTGCCCAGGAACCGCTCGGTCACCTTGTCGACGGTGCGGTGGTAGTGCGTGATGACGTGGGCGTTGGCCGACACGAGGAGCTTCGAGACGTCGACGCCGCGGGCGCGCAGGGCGTCGAGCTCCTGGAACAGCACCTCGAGGTCGACGACGACGCCGTTGCCGATGATCGGGGTCACGCCGGGCGTCAGGATGCCGGAGGGCAGCAGGTGCAGGGCGTACTTCTCGCCGCCG
The DNA here is from genome assembly GCF_003234305.1 of Curtobacterium sp. MCLR17_055. Taxonomy (NCBI): domain Bacteria; kingdom Bacillati; phylum Actinomycetota; class Actinomycetes; order Micrococcales; family Microbacteriaceae; genus Curtobacterium; species Curtobacterium sp. MCLR17_055. The sequence continues at coordinate 16,141 of NZ_QKSX01000011.1, read as the reverse complement.
ACGACGACGGTGTGGCCGGCGTTGTTGCCGCCGTTGAACTTCACGACGTAGTCGATGCGGGAGCCGAGGAGGTCGGTGGCCTTCCCCTTGCCCTCGTCGCCCCACTGGGCTCCGATGATGACTGCTGCGGGCATCTGGTTCTCCTCACGTTGGCGGAGGACCGCACACGGCCGTCCGGGCCGGTGGTCCACCCGAGTCTATCGGCTGGTCACCTGCGCGTCACCCGCTGTGACGTCCTGTGGACGGCGGGCCGCTTGTCCACATCGAGCGCACCTGGATGTCCGTCCGGATCGGTCGGAGCACGGTCGGACGCGTCCAGATCCACGACGCGAACGGAGCACGACATGAGCGGCATCGGAGACAAGGCGAAGGACTTCGCCGACAGTGACAAGGGCGAGCAGGCAACGGACGCCGGCCTCGACAAGGCCGGCGACGCGGCCGACAAGGCGACCGGCGGCGGACACGGCGACCAGATCGGCAAGGCCGAGGACGCGGCCGACGGCAAGATCGGCAAGTGACGTCCGAGACGTCACCGACGTATAGACGGGAGGCGCGGTGCCAGCTGGCACCGCGCCTCCCGTCTGTCCGCCGGTGCGTCCCGAGCCACCCGGCCGACCCCGGATCAGCTCCGGAAGAAGTCCTGGTACGACGGGTCGCCGACGGGCTGGGAGTGCCCCGGCTCGGCCAGGCGCTGCTCGATCATGGCCTGGATGACGTCCGGCGGGGTGAGTCCACGACGGCGCCACTCGACCGGGTTGGACCGGAGCTGGTTCAGCGTGTTCTGCATGGAACAAACAGTGGCACCACTTCACTAGTTTGTCTAACTACCTGTCCCGAACACGCGTTCGCCGGGTGGGATGCCCCGCGCTTGGTGAGCAGAAGAGGTCGGATCCCCACTCGGGACCCGACCTCTTCTGCTCACCATGTGGCGCGCGAACCGCGCGCGCACCCTGTCCTAGCGGCGCGTGACCTTCGCGGTCGCCCCGGACTTGGCCGTGCCGTCCTTATACCCGGAGGCGTGGGCCGTCACCTGCACGCTGATGCGGTGCCCGACGTCGGACGAGCCGAGCTTGTACTTGGCACCCGTTGCCGACTTGACGACCTTGCCGTCACGCAGCCACTGGTACTTGTAGGTCGCCTTCGTCGTGCTCCACGTGCCGTGCTTCGCGGTGAGGGTCGAGCCGACCTTCGCCGTCCCGCTCACCGTGACCTTGCTCCCCTTCGCCAGCGCGAGCTTCGGCGGGACCACGTTGATCGTCGACGTGTCGGCCTGCTTGCCCGCCGCGTTGTCGAGGTGAAGCAGCAGCACCGTCGCCTTGGTGACACCCGAGGCACGGGTGACCGTGAGCGAGTCGGCGTCGGCGAACAGCACGCCGGAGGTGCCGTCCTGCGAGAACGACAGCTTCGGCTTCGACGGGTCGAACGTGGCCGTCTTCGTCTCGTCCACGACCGAGGAACCGCTGGTGGCGGCACCCGGGGCGTAGGCCGACTCCGTCAGCACCGTGTAGTCGAACTTCTTCGACGAACCGATGGCCTTCGCAGCGACGGTCAGCACCTTCACCGAGCTGTCGAAGGTGTTCACGTCCTGGCCGGGCGCACCGCCGTTGAGCGGCTGGACGTCGACGACGGGGTCGACGTCCGGGTCGTCCAGGGCGGCCTTCGCCAGGTCGACCGTCGTGGCGAACGTGGCGTCCACGGCAGCCGACTTCGCGTTGTACACCAGGAAGTCGGGCTCGCCGTCACGGTCCGTGTCGATGAGGACCTCGACGTTGGTCACGGCGCCCGGGTTCGCGTCCGGACCAGCGGTCTGCACACCGAACGCCAGGGTTCCCGACGCCTTGTCGTACGACGCACCGTAGGAACGGACGTCGGCCGCCTGCAGCGAGCGCGTCGCCGAACCCTCGGGGAACGCCTCGGCCGGGTCGGTGCCGCCGAGCACGAACGGAGCGACGGCGGCGTGGTAGCCGGTCGTCAGTCCGCCCTGGTCGAGCGTGCGGCCCTTGAGCGTCAGCTCGGCCGACTTACCCGGTCCCGTGAACGAGACCGTGGTCCGTGCCCGCACCGCGCTGACGGGCTTCGGGGCCACGTAGGCCCCGAGGCGCATCGGGTTGAGCGAGCTGTCGGTCGGCGCGAACGCCACGATGCCGGAAGCGGCGGCCACGAACTCGCGCTGGTAGCCCTGCTGGACGGCCTCCTGGGTCGGGTCGATGACCCGGCGGAGCTTCGTCGCGTCGGCGACCGAGAACGTCAGCGTGACCGACGCGGTGCCGTTGCCGGGCACCGTGACCTGCTTCGAGCTGAGCGCGAAGGTCACACCCGGCTGCGACACCTGCGGCTGGTACGACACGTTGTACGTGTGCGCCGTGCTGTCGGTGTTGTCGATCTGCAGGGTGCGGGTCTCGCTCGTCCCGCTCGCGACCTCGACGACGCCGAACGAGGCGGTGACGAGCTGGTCGTTCTCGGCGCTGCGGACCGTGGTGCCGGCGGTGACCGCCTGCAGTGCGTCCACTCGACCGGTGCCCTGGCGGAGCAGCGTGGCCGAACGGTTGCCGTCCTTCACGTCGTGCGTCGCCGTGTTCATCAGGGCCGCCTTGACCTGCGGGGCGGACCATGTGGGGTGCGACTGGAACGTCAGCGCCGCGATGCCCGCGACGTCCGGCGTCGCCATGGAGGTACCGCTCATCGACATGCGGCCGTCACCGGTGCCGTTGGCCGCCGAGATCACGTTGACCCCGGGGCCGGCGATGTCCGGCTTGACGATGTCGTCGAACGATCCGTGCACACCACGGCTGGTGAACGACGCGAGCGTGTTCACGGCGTCCGCCTCGATGGCGACCTCGAAGCCCTTGAGCTCGTCCGCGAAGCGCACGTGCAGGGTCCCCGCCTTGGCGGTGGCCTGGAGGCTCGCCACGCTCTTCGCGGTCAGCTCGGCACCCGGGATGGTCGCGTTGCCACCGATGCCGGATTCGAACGTGTCGAGCGTGCCCGCCAGCAGGACGCCGACACCGCCGGCAGCCTGGACGTTGCCGAAGCGCACGGCGGAACCGCACTCGAGCGCGGCGTCCGTCCACTTCAGCCAGACGACCTTGCCCTTGATCTCCGCGGCGTCGGCGGCGCTGAACGCGGCACAGCCGTCGATGTTCGCGGTCGGGACGACGACGTCGCCCTCGACGGGCAGGGTGCCCTTGAAGTTGGACGAGTACTGCGAGCGGTAGGTCTTCGCGACGTCGGCCGGTGCGGTGACCTGCACGCCGTCGTAGAGCGACTGGCCGGTGGCGCTCGCGGCGACGGTGAGCGCGCCCTCGGCGTTGCCCGGCGAACCACCGATGTCGGTGAAGTCGTCGGCGTTGCCCGAGGCGATCACGGGGAGCACGCCGCGAGCGGTCAGTGCGTCGATCTTGGCGTTGTCGGGGTCGTCCGGCGCGCCGTAGTCGGAGCCGAGCGACAGGTTCAGGACGTTGATGTCCTTGCCCTCGGTGAGCGCCTGGCCCACCCAGTCGAGCGCGGCACCGGTGACGTCGGTCGAGCCACCGTTGTCACCGAAGACCTTCAGGGCGTACAGGCCGGCCTCGGGCGCGGTGCCCGGACCGATCCACATGTCCTGCACCTGCTGCGTGGTGAGCTTGGTGTAGTCGCCGTCGAACTGCTGCTTGTCGGCGGTCAGGCCGTAGCCGGCGATCGAGCCGGACACGTGCGTGCCGTGGTCGCCGCCCTTGCCGTCGATCGGGTTGTCGTCGGGAGCCGGCACCGGGTCGTAGGCGTCCGGGTCCGTCGGGTCGGCGTTGTAGGTCGCACCGGCGAAGTCGTACCCGCCGAGGAACTTCGACGCGTCGTACAGGCTGGGGTCCGGGGCGCCGCCGCTCGCGTTCGCCAGGGCCTGCTGGTACGCCTCGGTGGTGCCGGGGCCACCGAAGTCGGCCTGCGTGTAGTCGAGACCGGTGTCGAGGACGGCGACGTTGACGTCCTTGCCGGTGTGGCCGGTCTGCTGCCAGGCGTTGAGCGAGCGCGTGTAGACGTCGCTCGCGGCGTTCTTCGGCGCGACGCCGTCGGCACCGGGCTGCACCAGGCTGGGGTCGACACCCGAGGGAGCGGCGTCGGCGTTCTCGTTGACCGTCGGCTCGACGATCTTCTTCGGCGTGAGCGGGATGATGCTCTCGACGTCGGAGCGCTCCGCGATCTTCCGGAACGCGTCGACGTCGGCGACGACCGCGACGCCGGGGACGGTGTACTCGGTCGAGTAGAGCTCGGTCGCGTCGGCGTCGGCGCGCTTGACGGCCGACCGCACCGCGGCGACGGTCGACTGGATCGCCTCGACGCGGTTCTTGGCCGCGGAGGACTGGGTCCGCGACTTCGTCAGGTCCCCGCCCTTCGCCTTGGCGTCCACTTCGAGGGCACCCTGGCCGGTCGTGCGCACGAACGCGGCGACGGTCTTCGTCGGCTTGGCGTCACGGAGCGGGGCGGAGAGCTTGAGGTCGGCCACCGAGATCCCGGCCGGAGCTGCGGAGGCCGCGCCCCCGACTGCGAGACCGCCACACGCGAGGGCCGCGACGGCGATGCCGGCGGTCAGGACGCGGGTGAAGCGATGGGGGGTTGGGTTCGGGTCGGTGTTCGGTGTTGCACGGTTCAAAGAGGGCACTCCTGGCTCAGTCCGTGGTTCGCATGAGATTCCTGTGAAGCTATGCGTTCGTTCTCAGGGAAGACAGTCCGCACTTTGGGGGACTCTTCTCGTCCGGGGGCTGGAACCTGTTAAGTTGCACACCCGTGTGCACGTTATTACGATGGGGTGCGTGACCACCACCGAGCAGCCCTCCCGCGCGCCCCGCCGCGACGCCACGGAGAACCGGGCAGCCCTCCTCGACGCGGCGAAGACCTGTCTGCAGCAGGACCCGGACGCCTCGATCGAGACGATCGCCGCGGCTGCGGGACTCTCGCGCCGTGCGGTGTACGGACACTTCCCCTCCCGCGACGACCTGGTGCGCGAGGTCGTGACCGCCGGTGCCGCCCGGATCGCCGCAGCCATGCCCACCGCATCGGACCTGCAGGAGCTCCCGCCGGCCGCACGTCTCGCCGCCATCGCGGTGACGCTCTGGACCGAGGTGTCGCACGTCCGCTCGATGGCCCGGGTCGCCGTCCGCAGCCCGTTCGCCGAACCCGTGGCCGAGGTGTTCGCGCCGTTGCGCTCACAGGTACGCCAGGCGTGCGCGCTCGGGATCGCCGACGGTGCCATGCGGGACGACGTCGACCCCGAGACGCTCGGCCGTCTGGTCGAGGGCGCGTGCATCGCCGTCCTCGACGAGGCCACCCGTTCCGGCACGAGCGACGAGGACGGACGGCGCATGGTGGTGGTGTCGGCGCTGGGCATGGCCGGCATCGACTGGCGCACGGCACTGCTCTCCGAACCCGCTGCTCCCGCTCCCACTCCTGCCCCGAAGGACCACGCATGACGCTCGAACTCGACCACGTCGGCATCGGCGAGGAGCCCGGCGCACCCCTGCCCGTCGTCTCCGCCGTCGCCGCCCAGGGACGCCCCGGGGTCCTCGCCGTCGAGACCGAGCAGGCACCCGTGCTCGCGTCACTCGTCGCCGGTGGCCGCATGCAGCCCGACACCGGTCGGCTGCTGCTCGACGGCCACGAGGACCCGGCAGCCGTCCGGCGCTCGTTCGCGCTCGTGGACACCCCCGGGGTCGCCGAGCCCTTCCCCGTCATGACCCTCAAGCAGATCGTGCGCGAGGAGCTCGCGTTCGCCGGGCAGCGCCCGAACCGCGAGCACGTCGACACCGTGCTCGACGAGCTCGGACTGCGGGACTACGTCGACACCGCCGTGCAGCGGGTGCCGACCGTCGTGCGCGTCCGGCTGCTGGTCGAACTCGCCCTGCTCCGCGACGGTGTGACCGGCATCGTGATCACCTCGCCCGAGCGGCACGGCGGCGCGGTCGAGGACTGGTTCCAGGTGGTCCGCGACGTCGCACGACGGGGCGTGACCGTGGTCCTCGTGACCTCGAAGGCCGCCGCCACCACCGTCGAGCACCTGCTCGACACGATCGACACGCACGACCGCGTCGAGACGCACGGCGGCGTCGAAACGCACGACGACGTCGCGACGCTCGCGACGCCCCAGACCGAGGACCCCGAGGACGTGGCCCGAACCGACGGACCCGAGCCGGGCCTCCCGGCCGCTCCTTCCGTCACCGAAGCATCCGCAACCGTCCCGACGGAGGCACAGAAGTGACCACCACCTCGCTCGTCCGCGCAGAACTCGCGCGGCTCACCGCGACCCCGCTCGCACGCCTGGCGTTCATCGCGCTGATGATCGTGCCGCTGCTCTACGGCGGCGCCTACCTGTGGGCGAACCGCGACCCGTACGCGAAGCTCGACCAGATCCCCGCCGCGATCGTGAACCTCGACGCCGGCGCCACGCTGGACGGCGACCACGTCGACTACGGCAAGGACGTCACGAAGGAGGCCATCGACGGCGCCGACTTCAAGTGGACGAAGACCAGCGCCGCCGACGCCCGCTCCGGCGTCCGCAACGGCACCTACGACTTCGTCGTCACCATCCCGCACGACTTCTCCGAGCACCTGGTGTCCGCGCAGTCAGACGACCCGACGCAGGCGAAGCTCGTCATGACGACGGCCGACACCAACTCGTACCTGGCCTCGACCATCGCCGAACAGGCGGGCAAGACCATGCGCACCGCCGTCGCCGAGCGCGTCGGCAAGCAGGCGGCGAAGACCCTGCTGGTCGGGCTCGCCGACGTGCGGGACAGCCTCGGTGACGCCGTCGACGGGGCCGATGAACTCGCGTCCGGCACCGCCAAGGCGGACAAGGGTGCGCACCAGCTCGCCGACGGTACCGGCAAGCTGTCGTCCGGTGCGGCGGAGCTCGCGTCCGGCACGGCCGACCTGCCGTCGCAGACCCAGCAGCTCAACAGCGGGGCGCAGCAGGTGGCGTCGGGGGCGTCGACCCTGGCGTCCGGGCTGGCCAGCGCGCAGCAGCAGACGGCGGCACTGCCGTCGCAGACGCAGCAGTTGGACAGCGGGGCGCGGCAGCTGCAGTCCGGGCTGCACCAGCTCCGTGACCAGACGGCTTCGCTTCCCTCCGACTCTGCGCGCCTGTCCAGTGGTGCGTCGCAGGTCGCCGCCGGGAACGCCACGCTGGCCGACGAGGCCGCACCGTTCATCGCGGGCGTCCAGCAGCTCACTGCGCAGTCGCCGGAACTCGTCGCGTCGCTGAAGCCCGTCGTCCAAGCCTCCACGGTGCTCTCCGAGGAACAGAAGACCCGGCTGCTCGCCGGGCTCGACAACCTGCAGGCCGGCAGCACCAAGCTCGGTACCGGTGCCGGCAACCTGTCCGGCAACCTGCAGAAGCTCAAGACCGGCAGCGCGCAGGTGTCCGCGGGCGCCTCCCAGCTCGCCGAGCAGGCCCCGGCGCTGACGAGCGGCATCCAGCAGCTCTCCGACGGCTCGGACACGCTCGCCGCCGGCACCGGCAAGCTCGCCGCGAAGGCCCCGGAGTTGTCGTCCGGCATCGCCACCGCCGCGGACGGTGCTTCGAAGGTCTCGTCGGGCGCGTCGAAGGTGGCCGCCGGTACATCGAAGCTGGCCTCGGCCGCTCCGACGCTGTCGTCCGGTGCGTCCCAGCTCGCGACCGGTGCGAAGACCGCTGACCAGGGCGCTTCGTCGCTCGCATCGGGGTTGGACAAGCTCACGACCGGCTCGTCGAAGCTCGCGTCGTCGCTCGACCAGGGCCGCACGAAGATCCCGGCGTCGAACGCCTCGGAGCGTGCGTCGCAGGCCTCGGTCATCTCCGACCCGGTCAAGGTCGGGGACGACAACGTCGCCGCCGCGTCGAACTACGGTGCCGGCCTCGCGCCGTTCTTCATCTCGCTCGCGGCCTGGATCGGCATGTACGCGCTGTTCCTCATCCTCAAGCCGATCTCGAAGCGTGCAATCACGGCGGTGCGGAAGCCCCTCGCGGTGGTGTTCGGCGGCTGGCTGACCCCGGCGCTCCTCGGCCTGGTGCAGATGGTGGCGCTGTTCTTCATCGTGCGCTTCGCCCTCGACCTGAACGTGGTGCACGTCGGCGGCACGATCGGGATCATGGTGCTGGCCTCGGCGACCTTCGCGGCGATCATCATGGCGCTCAACGTGCTGCTCGGATCGGTGGGGCAGTTCCTCGGCCTGGTGCTGATGCTCGTGCAGCTCGTCACCGCCGGTGGGACGTTCCCGTGGCAGACGTTGCCAGGGCCGTTGGCGGCGCTGCACTTCGCGCTGCCGATGACGTACTCGGTCGACGCGATCCGGCAGACGATGTACGGCGGGAACCTCGGTGCCGCGTGGTCGGACGCGGGCGTGCTGCTCTGCTGGCTGCTCGGGGCGCTGCTGGTGTCGTTCGTGGTCACGGCGCGGCAGACCCGCTCCCGCACGCTGCGCGACCTGCGCCCGAGCCTGATCGGGTAGCGGGGCGGCACGCGGGCGCGCGGGCGCGGGACGCTCGCGCGCGGGGCCGCCCGCGACATTGAGTGAGCAGAAGACGACGGGTGTGCAATAGCGACCCGTCGTCTTCTGCTCACTCGACGCGACCTCCGCGTGCAAGGAGCGTCTGCAGGTGCGCCACTGCGGCTGAGCGGTGCAGCGTCAGGTCGGACTTCGTCCACCGGACGACCGCCCAGCCGAGTCGTTCCATCTCGCGGTAGCGGCGGAGGTCACGGCCCCACTGCTCGGCGTCGGTCCGGTGGTGGTCGCCCTCGTACTCGATGACGATGCGGTGCTCCGGGTACGCCAGGTCGACGCGGCCGACGAACCGACCGGCTTCGTCGAGCACGTCGACCTGCAGTTCGGGCTCGGGCAGCCCCGCGCGGACGATCGCCAGCCGCGCTCGGGTCTCCTGCGGCGACCCGGCCCCCACCCGCACGAGCTCGAGTGCCACGCGCAGCTTCCGTACGCCACGACGATTCCCCGCCCCGGCGAGCGCGGCGGCGAGGTCCTCCAGCGCGGTCGCGCACGCCCGCGACGTGACGATGGCGTCACCCAGGACGACGAGCTCATCGAGTCCGAGCAGGTCCCCGCACTCCACCCACAGCGCCGCGGGGCTGCTGGACGGAACACCCCAGCGCTGCCGGATGCTCACCCGGTCAGCAGCCACACGGTGCCCGACCACGCCGACGCGCCGGGGCTGCGCCTGCGGGTGCACGCTGGTGATGTGCACCGGTGCGTCAGGGCCGCACGGCACCGGCAGACCCCACAACACCCCCGCAGAGGTGTGGCTGACGAACTGTCCGGGCAACAGGACCGGCCGCAGTGCCTGGATGCGGCGGATCGGATCGGGTGGTCGGTCCCGGGGCCATCGGATCGATCGCGTCGGGCAGGTCAGGTCCTTCCGCTGGAGTCGTTGTCGGGGAACTCCGGCTCGATCAGCCGCGCCGATGTCGAAGGCCCGGCCTCGCAGCGCCGAAGGGAGTGGTCGTGGTCGCATGCCGACACGCTCGCGCCCCGCGCCGACGCCCCGCTCACCGAACCGGAGTTCGGTGCAGAACCGGCACCGTGCCTCCCCTGTGGAGGACTCGCGAACCCAAGGGAGTGAGCAGAAGACGACGAGTGGCTGTTCGAGACCCGTCGTCTTCTGCTCACTCGACGCCCCCACCCCCGCCCAGCCCATGTCACGTCAACCGCTACGATCGACGCACGAGCCAACGGAGGTCGAAGCGCATCATGGGAGACGGCAAGCCCGCGACCATCTACGACGTCGCCGCACGCGCCGGGGTCTCGAAGTCCCTCGTCTCCCTCGTGCTGCAGCGCTCCCCCCGGGTCAGCGACCAGCGCCGGGCCGCCGTGCTCAAGGCGATCCAGGAGCTCGACTACCGCCCCTCCACCGCGGCCGTCTCCCTCGCCGGCACGCGCAGCCGCACCATCGGCGTGGTCCTCGACGACTTCCGCAACCAGTGGTTCGTGGACCTGCTCACGGGTCTGCGCGAGAGCCTGCAGGACCAGGGGCACCGGCTCGTGGTCGCCGACCGGTTCCTCAACACCGGGCTCGATGCGTCTCCGGTGGAGGGCTTCCTCTCCATGCGCGTCGAGGGCATCGTGATCGCCGGCGAGCCCACCACCGACCTCGCGATCCCCGCCTCGATGCCGCTCGTCATCGCCGGTGGCCGGGTCGCGATCCCCCGCGCGGACACCGTCGCGAACGACGACCACGCCGGCGGGGGCATCGCAGCGCAGCACCTGCTCGACCTCGGCCACACCCGACTCGGGTTCGTCGGTGCGAGCTCGGCGGCCTCGGCCGAACGCCAGTCCGGTTTCGAGCAGGCCGCAGCAGCACGCGCCTCTGTCGTCACGACGGTCCTGCCCGGCGAACCCACCGAGGAGGCCGGTTCCCGCGCCCTCGGCATGCTCCTCGACGAGCACCCGGACGTCACGGCCGTCTTCGCCGCGAACGACGTGATGGCCCTCGGCGCGCTGTCCGAACTCGCCGAACGCGGGTTGCGCGTCCCCGAGGACGTCTCCGTCATCGGCTACGACGACACCCCGGTGGCCGCGATGCGGTACGTCGGCCTGACGAGCATCGACGACCGCAGCGTCGAGATCGGCCGAGGCGCCGGCGAGCGCCTGCTGGCCCGCATCGCCGATCCGCGGATCGCCGCCACGGAACTCCTCGTCGAACCCCGCCTGGTCGCGCGCCGCACCACCGCCGCGCGCTGACGCTTCAGCACGGACCCCGGCCGGGAGGCCCGCCCCGCCCCCGCCCCGCCCGCTTCGTGAGCACGAATGGTCGGGTCCAGGGCCCGTACCCGACCATTCCTGCTCACGAAGCGCCGGGCAACTCCGCGTGCTGGACGACCCACGAGTGCATGACGATCGCGGCCGCCGCCGAGGCGTTGATGCTCCGCGTCGACCCGAACTGCGTGATCTCGAGGTGTGCGTCGGCACCGGCGACCGCCTGGTCGGTCAGCCCGGGGCCCTCCTGCCCGAACAGGAACACGCAGCGCTCCGGGATCGTCGCGGTCTCGATGCGCTCGGCACCCGGGGTGTTGTCGATCGCGACGACGGGACGCTGTTCCTCCGCCATCGCGGTGAGGAAGGCCTCGACGTCGGGGTGGTAGCGGACGTGCTGGTACCGGTCGGTGACCATCGCTCCGCGCTTGTTCCACCGGCGTCGCCCGATGATGTGCACGGTGCCGGCCAGGAAGGCGTTGGCGCTCCGCACGATCGACCCGATGTTCAGGTCGTGCTGCCAGTTCTCGATCGCCACGTCGAACGCGTGCCGTCGGGTGTCGAGCTCGGCGACGATCGCGTCCATCGACCAGTACCGGTAGCGGTCGAGCACGTTCCGGGAGTCCCCCGCTGCCAGCAGCTCCGGGTCGAGCCTCGGGTCGTCGGGCCAGGGTTCCGGGTGCGGCCCCACCCCGTTGGTCGTCAGCTCGTGCGACGGTTCGGGCGCAGTGGTCACCCTACCAGCGTACGGCGCACACGGCACCGGCCCGACGACGGCAGCGCCCGGCGGCGCCGCGGGCTCAGGCGATGCCGGCCCCGTGGGCGATGCGCGACTCGATGCCGGCGATCAGGATGTCGAGGCCGAGCGCGAACCGGTCGTCGTAGGAGTGCTCACCGAGGATCTCGCCCACCAGCCGGTGCCGCTCGGGGCGGCCGGCCTCGGAGTCCCCGCGCCCGACCTGCACCCCGGCGTGCCCGACCACGAAGTCGTAGACGACGAAGAAGGTGTACATCGCCTCGGCCGGCGGCAGCCCGGCGTCCTGCAGGGCACCGACGACCTTCGCCACGACGGCGTCGGACTCGGTCGAGGCGAGCGGGGCGCGCTGGCTGTGCGACTCGAGCACGAGCGGGTGGGTGCGCATCAGGTCGCGGAACGTCGTGGCGAAGGTGCGGACGACGGCGTGCCACTCGTCCGGCCAGACGAAGGTGGCGGTGAACTCGTCGACGGTGCGGCGGACGAGTTCGGCGTGCAGGTCGTCCAGCCCGCCGATGGTCCGGTGCACGGTCATCGGGGCGACCCCGAGCCGCACGCCCAGGGCTCGGAAGGACAGCCGGTCGAGGCCGTCCTCGTTCGCGATGGTCGTGGCGGCGTCGATCACCTGCTCGCGGGAGAGCACGTTCGGGCGGCCTCGGCGTCGTCGCGGCGTCACCTCGAGCTCCGTCTCCGACACCGGGGTGGGTCGGGGCGCGGCGGACGGGGTTCCGGGTTCGACGAGCACGAGGGGCCTCCTTGATTCGGTACGTGTCCCGAAAAGCGTAGGGCAAAAGCCGACCGCGGTTCGGTGTCTCGACCTTCTCGGGTCTGGCAGCAGCGCGCAAGAGCCGCCCCGGGCCTCCCGGCCCTTTCCGAGCCGACCACGAGCCGGGCCTGAACCCCTGCGCAGTAGGGTGAGGGCCATGGCGACCCGAGACGACGTCGAGTGCTGGCTGACCGACATGGACGGCGTGCTCGTCCACGAGAACCAGGCGCTCCCGGGCGCGCCGGAACTCATCCAGCAGTGGCTCGACGACGGCACCGAGTTCCTCGTGCTGACGAACAACTCGATCTTCACGCCGCGCGACCTCAGCGCCCGGCTGCGGGGCTCGGGCCTGCACGTGCCCGAGGAGCGGATCTGGACGAGTGCGCTCGCCACGGCCGACTTCTGCAAGTCGCAGATGCCCGGCGGTTCGGCGTTCGTGATCGGTGAGGCCGGCATGACGACCGCCCTGCACGAGGCCGGGTTCATCATGACCGAGACCGCTCCCGACTACGTCGTCGTCGGCGAGACCCGCAACTACTCGTTCGAGGCGATCACCAAGGCCGTCCGGCTCATCCGCGCCGGCGCCCGCTTCATCGTGACGAACCCCGACGCCACCGGCCCCAGCGCCGAGGGGGTTCTGCCGGCCACCGGCGCCATCGCGGCGATGATCGAGAAGGCCACCGGCAAGCAGCCCTACGTGGTGGGCAAGCCGAACCCGATGATGTTCCGCTCCGCGATGAACCGGATCGGCGCGCACTCCGAGAACACCGGCATGATCGGCGACCGCATGGACACCGACGTGCAGGCCGGCATCGAGGCGGGGCTGCACACCGTGCTCGTGATGACGGGCATCAGCGACCAGGCCGAGATCGACCGGTACCCGTTCCGCCCGAGCGAGGTCATCTCCGGCGTGCACGAGCTCGTGCGCACCGAGCCGTTCGAGGTCGAGCTCTAGCTCGAGCTCTGGCGGCCCACGCCACCCGGGTGCGCCCGTTCACCGCAGACCGCTCGATGACGATCCGGTGAACAGAACCGCCCTGCGGTGAACGACGGGAAAACTGCCCCTGGGGCGACTCTATGGTTGCCCTGGTCGAGCCGAAAGTGGCTCTGATCAGGGTTTTCTGTGAGTTGCTACAGGATGGGGTCATCGGTGTCGATGTCGGTTCGTGCCACGACGGCAGTGGTCGTCGGCGCGCTCGGGGCACTCGTGGGGACCGCGATCGTCGCCCCGCACCTGGTCCCCTCGCCGGCGCCGCAGACGTCGGCGGTCACCGTGCAGGCCGGCACCGACGCCTGCGGGACGGGGTGGCCCGCGAGCCCGGACCGCGCCCTCGCCGGCCCCCAGACGTTCCGGATCCACAACACCTCCGTCGCCGGGATCGAGGTGCAGCTGGTCGACCCCACGAACGGCGCGGTCTACCTCGACGCGGAGGGCCTGGGACCGGGTGCGACGCACGACTACGGCGTCCGACTCCCGCGCGGCCAGTACCGGTTCCGCTGCCTGCCCGCCGACGCGAACCCGAGCACCGGACCCGTCGTCCACCTGCGCGGCGCCACCCACGTCAGCGACGAGACCCCGGGGATCGTCCCGGTCACCCGCGACGACCTGATCCCCGCCGCGAAGTCGTACGGCGCCTGGATCGAGAGTCGCCTGCCGGCGCTGCTCGACGACGTGCGCGCGCTGGACGCCGACGTCCGTGCGGGTGACGTCCGCGCCGCACGGCGGGACTGGCTGACCGGGCACCGCGAGTACGAGCAGCTCGGAGCCGCCTACGGGGCGTTCGGCGACGACGACACCGCGATCAACGGGCTCCCGGCCGCCGGACGGACCGCACTCGACGACTCGCACCTGACCGGCTTCCACCGCGTCGAGGCGCTGCTGTGGTCGGATGCGCCCAGCCGTCGCGCCGTCGCGCCCGCCGACGCCCTGGTCGCCGCCGTCGCGCACCTGCGCCGAACGTTCCCCACCCAACGGGTCGACCCGCTCGACATCGGCCTGCGCTCGCACGAGATCCTCGAGAACGCACTCCGCTTCGAGGCGACCGGGGCCACCGACGCCGGCAGCCACACGGCACTGGCGACGATCGACGCGAACACCAGCGGGACGGAACACGCGCTCGAACCGCTCCGGTCGATCCTGCGGACCCGCTACCCGGGCCTCCGGGCCACCGATCGCGCGCTGGCGACCCTCCGCGCCGACGTGGAATCTCACCGACGGCCCGACGGCAGCTGGGACACCCTCGACGGTCTCGACCGCACCGCCCGCGAGCACCTCGACGCCGACCTCGACGCTGCGCTCGAACGACTCGCCCCCGTCGCCGCCATCTGCGACCCGAGGAGGACCTCGTGACCGAACGACCGCAGCGCCAGGGCCGGCAGGGCCTCCAGAGCCGGCAACTCCCACGCGGGATGGACGCGGCGACGTACCGACGAATGACCGAGGCGCACGCCCGCCTCGGACTGTCCGCCGACGGCAGCGCGTGTCCCGCCGGTGCCCCGGGCGACCAGCACCCGCCGACCGGCCCCACCCGCGGGGTCGGCCGCCGCGCGTTCCTGACCAGCGCGGTCGGGGCAGGTGCCGGAGCCGCCGCGGCGGCGGCGAGCCTGACCGCCGGGGGTGGGACGGGCCTCCAGGCAGCCGCCGCGACCACGGGCGGTGCCGACGCTCCGCCCGGTTCCTCGTACGCGTTCCACGGGGCGCACCAGGCCGGGATCACCACGCCCGCGCAGCGACAGTCGGCGTTCCTGGCGTTCGACGTGACCGCGGCCGACCGCGGGGAGCTCGCCGACCTGCTCCGGACGATCACCGAGCGGGCACGGTTCCTCACCCGCGGCGGCACGCCTGCCGACGTCGGGATCACCGCGCCGCCGGCCGACTCCGGCGTGCTCGGACCGGAGGTCGCGGCCGACGGGCTCACCGTGACCGCGAGCGTCGGTGCCTCGCTCTTCGACCACCGGTACGGCCTGTCGGGGCAGCGCCCGGCGCGGTTGCGGACGATGGAGGACTTCCCGAACGACGACCTCGACCGGTCGATCTCGGACGGCGACCTGCTGCTGCAGGTGTGCGCGCACAACACCGACACCGTCCTGCACGCGATCCGCGACATCGCCCGGGCCACCCGCGGCGGCATGCAGGTGCGCTGGCGGCAGGACGGTTTCGCGTCCCCGCCGCGCCCCTCCGGCACCCCGCGCAACCTGCTCGGTTTCAAGGACGGCACCGGCAACCCCTCCACCGCGGACCGCAGCGTCATGGACGACCTGGTCTGGACCCGCGGCGGACAGGACGGCGAACCCGACTGGGTCACCGGGGGCAGCTACCACGTCGTGCGGACCATCCGGATGTTCGTCGAGTTCTGGGACCGCGTCTCGCTGCACGAGCAGGAGAACATGATCGGCCGCCACCGTGACTCCGGTGCCCCGCTCACCCGCAGCGGCGAGTTCGACGACCCCCGGTACCAGGACGACCCGACCGGCGACGTCATCCAGATGGACGCGCACATCCGGTTGGCGAACCCCCGAACCGCCGAGGCCCGTGCGCAGCAGATGCTCCGTCGTCCGTACAACTACGACAACGGCACCGACACGAACGGCGACCTCGACATGGGCCTGCTGTTCGCGTGCTTCCAGGCCGACCTGGAACGGCAGTTCGTCGCCGTGCAGAAGCGCCTGGTCGACGAACCCCTCGTCGACTACGTGTCACCGGTCGGCGGCGGCTACTTCTTCGCCCTGCCCGGGGTCCGCCACGCGGACGACTGGCTGGGCCGTCGGCTGCTCACACGGACCTAGCCGGGCCGTCGCTCGAACGCGCCGCCCGCCCGCCGCAGGGCCCCACCGCTCCGCCACTCCACCACCCCCCCCCCCCCCCTCCCCCCCCGTGGGAGGGTTCACGTTTTCTGACCCTTCGAACC